>JBDTXA010000027.1:0-26401 GCA_040006415.1 Rhodanobacter sp. | reverse complement strand
TGCAGGGAGCGCACGGTGGCGATCAGTTCGCCGCCGCGGATCAGTTCGATGGGTTTGTCGTGGGCGAAGTCGCGTGCGTCGGGAGTGTAGTTGCCGAGGGCGACGATCTTTACGCCAGCGGCGAGATGGTGCAGCAGCAAGCCATACATCTCCCGCACAATTTTCACGCCGACTTGCTGGTTCTGCCATTGCTTGCACTGCACCAGCGTGGTCTGGCCATTCATGCGCAGGATCAGGTCGATGCCACCGTCGGCGCCGCCGAGGCCGGTTTCTTCGACGGCATAGCCTTGACGCCGGAAGGCTTCGCCGGTCAGTTGTTCAAATTGCTGCCAGCTCATCTGACGCAGGCTGTCGATGCCGGTCTGGCTGTCGAGCAACTTGCGGCGGCGGGCGCGGCCGATGAACGAGGCGATGGCGGCGATCCAGCAAACGACCAGCAGCATCCAGCCGAGCGGAGCGTAAATGCCGGTTGCGGCTAGCTTGCCCAGCCCAGATAGATAGAAATTACCGGTCGCACTGAAGTACCAGCCGACGCCGTACCGTATGGCGATGTAGCCGATCAGACCAGTGACGATACCTACTGGCCATGGCGTCGAAGCCACAACGTTGATCCCGCTTTGCTTGCGCCTGCGCATATCGCTCCCCTGGGCATTCCCTGGCTCGGTAACCTTACTGACAAATGGAAAGGTCGTGCGCCGCGCATTCGAGATTCCGCGCTACCGATTATCCGGATCCGCCTTCACTGCCAGGTTCAACAGCTGTCCCTTGGCGTCCAACTCGACCAGCATGATCCGCGTATCGCGTTCCGGCCCCACGCGATACACCGAGCGCACCGAGCCGTCGTGTTCGCTGCGTTTGATCAGCCGCAGTGGAGCGGAATCCCACTTGGCAGGCAGCTGGCTGCGAATGTCGGCGGCGTCTTCGGGATCGAAGACGTAGCCGGCGTCGGCGCTGAAGTCGCTGGCGAGGCTCTTGCCGGACAGCATGCGATGCAGGACATCGCGGGCGTGCTTGGCGATCTCGGGTTTGCCGTCCTTGATGACGGGAGTCGACTTCGGCATCAGTGCCGGCTCGACCAGGCCGGCGATGACGTGCGCCATGGCGACCGGGCTGGAATGGCCGGCGTCGAGGTTGGTGAGAACAACCACGGTGAGCTTGTCGTCGACGAAGCGATTGATAGTGCAGGTGAAGCCTTGCCACGAGCCGGAATGCTGGATCATCCGATGTCCGTTCAAGCTGTCGTCGACCCAGCCGAAGCCGTAGTGGCTGGCGTTGGGCTTGCCGTCGTTCAGTACGAACGGCGTCCACATCATGTCGAGAGACTTCTGGCTGAGCAGGCTGGTGCCGTAGAGCGCGCGATCCCACTTTTCCAGATCGACGACGTTGAAATAGAGCGTGCCGTCGGCGGTGGCGTTAAGGCTGGGCGAGATCCAGGTCTGGTTTTTCAGTTGTCCGCCCACTATTTCGTAACCCGCTGCGCGGCCGGGGATGATGTCGCTGTCGGAGATGCCTCGCGTGGAGACCATACCGAGCGGGGCGAAGATGTGATCGTGCATGTAATCGCGATATTTCTGGCCGGTGACTTTGTGAATCAGCACGCCGAGCAGGGCGTAGTTGGTATTGCGGTAGTCCCACTTGTCGCCCGGCTTGAACTCGATCGGCAACGTTTCGATCTTCTTCACCATCTCGTCTTCGGTGAAGTCCTTGCGCATGTCAAACAGGCCACCGGGCTGCATGCGTGTGGGGTCTTCGTATTCGGCCAGTCCGGAGGTGTGCGACAGCAGGTTCTTCACCTTGATCGCCTTCCAGCTCGGCGGCGCATCGGTGAAGTACTTGGTGATGCTGTCGTCGAGATTCACCTTGCCCTGTTCGACCAGCATCATCACTGCGCTGGCGGCGAACTGTTTGCCGACCGACCCGGACTGCATCAGCGTGGTCGGCGTGACCGGCGCGTTCCATTCGACATTCGCCAGCCCGTAACCCCTCACCAGTACGGCGTGGCCGTCGCGGTAGACGCCGGCTTCGGCGCCGGGGATCCGTTCGCGTGCCATCTCGGCAGTGACATAGCGATCGATCGCAGCGACTTGTGCCGACTGGAGCCCGGCATCTGCAGCCTGGGTGACCGCCGGGGCGCACACGAGCAGTGTGGCAAACAGCATCTTGCGTGGCAGGCGCATGGCTCGATACTCGCTGAGGGATGGGTCGGGCTGGACAAGTCTGTCAGAAGTCCGTTGCGGCGCAGGGGACAGGTGAAGCGGGTTCAGGCGAAGCGGGTCAGCGCCAGGGTCATTCCCTTGGCGTGGTGGGTCTCGCGTGTGCGCCGGTTAGCGCGGATACTTGCCCAGTGGCTGATCGAGCTGGCGCGACCGAGCCCCGGGAATTCCCCGATTCCCGCTTTGCCGCGGCCCGGCAAAGCGCGACGCCAGCGGCGGGAGGCAACCGATGAAGCGCAAACCCACCACCGCGGCCGCCGCGGCGCCGCCTTCGACGTTTGAGCGCGTCGTCAAGCGCCTTGCCGGCGTCGGTGTGATCCTTTCGCTGCTGCTCGGACTATTTCAGGCGGCCAAGCTTGTGCACGATGCAAGGGACCGCATGGCACGGGTCGACGAGATGGCTCGTGTGGCACAGATCCAGTCCGATCGCGACGAACCGGCGGAGGCGTGGAAGGGCCTTGCACGGGCGATCGCGTTGACCGACGAGGCCGGTCCGCTGGAATCCTCGCTGTGGGCGGTCGATCGTCGTCGCGATGCACTGCGGACTCAGCAGGAGGACGTCGCGATGCAATGGTTGCGCGATGGCCAGCCAGGGCCGGGGCGGGCGTTTTCGGACATGGTCGACCGCTTCGTTCCGGGGCTCGAGCGCGCCGTCGCCGACGCTCCCGTCGTCGGGCAGAGGCGTGCAGATCTTCTGGCCCATCTTGGCTGGGCGCGTTTCCTGAAGAACCGCGATGGCGGCACCACGGCAGACCCTTCGGCTGACTATGTCAGCGCGCTGGCGGCAGATGCCAGCAACGCCTACGCCAATGCCTTCTGGGGCCACTGGATCCTTTGGCACCGAGGCGACTTGGCCGCTGCGTCCGCGCGGTTTGCCGACGCATTGGCCGATCCTCGCGCCGGCAAAGGTCCGCTTCGTCAGTATGTGAGGACGTTGCAGGTCTCTGCGCTGCGCAACGCGCCTTCAGCGCAAACCGACACAGCGCTGCTCGTGCTGGTCAATACCATGCGGGTCAAGGGTGAGCCGATCGGCGCCGAAACGCGCACAGCCCTGAAGGATATGTACCAGGATTTTGGCCGCGATCCGCAGGACACCGTGACGCTGCTGCAGGCAGTGCCGCCGGCGGAACAGGCCGGGACGCTGGAGCAGTTGGCCTTTGATGAACCTTCCATGCGGGCGGTGCTGGCGCAGCTGTTCGAGGCGGCAGGTCAGCAGGCCGAGGCCTTGCAGGTCTGGCGCGCGCTGCGGGCGGAGACGGCGGGGCAGGGAGACTGGGGCGAGAAGGCCGATGCGGCGATCAAGCGGCTGGCGCCTGCGGCTTCCCGATAAGCGCTTTCCTTGCGTTTCTCCATGCTTCCTGCATCCCGAGCTGACCAGGTCTGACGCACGTGGGCTACTGCGGCCGGCCAAACGCCGGGGGCGCGCAGCGCTTCTTGCCAGGGGGAGCCGACCCTGCATCGTTTACCGATGCGGAGGCGGCTTCATCGGCATCGCGTTGAGCAGATCTTTTCTCAAGTGATCCCGTCGGATGAACAAGCTTTGCATGAGGAATCGATCGAGCGTGTGGGCACACCTCGGAAGCAATCATGGGGCCGACAGGATACGAGGCGCTCGGCATTGAACTCGTTTGAGGGAGTGATCGCCGCAGCCATGCGCAAAGCACGTTTGACCTAGCGTTGGCCCCAGGGCTTTGCCGGCAGACTCCGGAAATACGCGTAAAGCGCACTTATCTCCGGGTCGGTGAGCTGGCGTGTCATGGCGACGGGCATGCGTGCGGTGTTGAGCTTGCGGCCGCCGCGGGCGACGCCGTCGCGCAGGGCACGTTTGAGGTCGTCCTTGCTCCAGCCGGCCAGACCAGTGGCGTGCGGAGTGAGGTTGGCCGGTACGGTCCAGCCGGGCGGCGTGCCGGGGATCGGTCCGCCGGAGAAGCCGCGGCCGTGGCAACCGCTGCATGTCTCGGCAAGGTAGGCGCCATATGCTACCGGCGCGCTCGGGGCGAATTCGGGCACCTGCTGTTGGTGATCGACCAGTTCGGCGGGCAGCAGGGGAATTTTTCCGGTCAGAAACAGTAGACGACCCAACGGACCGACTCTATTTTCCGGTGGTTCGTGGCTGACTGCCGGCACGCTGTGCAGGTAGGCGAGCAGATCGCCCATGTCCTGCCCGCTGAGCGCACTCAATTCCTGCGCGGGCATGAACAGCAGCGGACGGCCGTCGCCTGCCACGCCGTGGCGGATCGCCCGCACCATGTCGACATCACTCGGCGCGCCGCCGACGCGGCCGGGGGTGAGGTTGGCACCGGACAGCCGCGCCACCAAAGGCGCGTCGATGAAGGTTTCTCCGGCGAGGTTGGGACCGTGGCAGCCACGGCAACCCCGGATCGTCGCCACATGTTCGCCGCGCAGCACCGCGCCAGGATCGGCAGATACCTTGGGTACGGGCGGAGTGATCGTGTACTTGGCACTCATGCGCCGCTGGCTGATTCCGTAAATCACCCCAAGAGCCAATATCAATGCGAGCACCAGTGCACCGGCGACGCGTACCAGCCATGTCATTGCCTTGCGCATGTAGATGACTCCGGGGAAACCACGCAAAGATAAGAAATCGTGTCTTGGATAGTCCATCGGCCGGGCGACCTATGGCGGATGGTCGAGCCGCAATCCCATGCGACCGGATTTGCCTGCCGACACTTAGCCCATGGGCGTCTTTGACGTGCCCTCATCTCCAGTCGGTTGCGATGGAGGCGTAAAAAAACCTGGCCGCGTTAAAGACAGCCAGGTTGGTAAGCGACAATATTTCCGATCAAGGCCAGACTAACGACCCCGAGAAGCGCCTCGCGCATTCGAAGATGGGGAAGGCATGCTGCGGCTCGTCGGCATGGTTGCGGGCGCTGAACGCTGGTTCTCATAGTGCGAAGGGTAGGATTGGTGGTATGAGCGCGAGTACGGGGCGTGATCCCTCGGACGGAACATGTCGCCATCGCGCGCCAGCGCCAACCGGTGTCCGTCGATGCTGACCCAGTGCATCGGTCCGGCAGGTACGGGCTTGGCCGAAACATAAGCAAATTGCGCGTCGTAGCTGCCGTCGGCGCGGGGCGTCGTTTTCAACGTCACGTTCATGACGAACTGGCTGGACACCTGCCTGTTGCGATTTCTTGCCGGGCCGGTGACCAGCTCTTCGATATTTTTTCTCAACAAGCGCTCGTAGCGCGGAGCGAGCTGGGTTGAAGGCGAGACACGAGTGACCTTGCCACGGGCGTTTACCTGCACCAGTACCGGCATCACACCCGAGTTGAACTGATTTAGTGAAAAGGACCCGGTGGCTGCAGCGCTGCCGGTGGCAGTCATTGCGCCTAATAGAACCATTGTGGAAAGAAGTTTCATGGGCTTTCTCCTTGACGAGATCGCGAAACAGGGGAGCTTTCCCGAAGCAGTCCAGCCCCGATCGATCCTAATCTGTACTCATCGGGACACTAAGTCAAATCCCTCGAGGGCATGCTGCTGACAGCACGGCTAAGGCATGGCACATCGTTCTGCCGCCAGCCGCGCGATGCGTTTTGCCTCGATGCCGATCTCGCGCAGTTGCCCGGTCGCCGACACTGTGTGGCCGCAGAAGAACAGGCCGTTTTCAGAGGTGGCGCGGCCGGTGACCAGCGGTCGGCCTTGCGGATCGAACAGCTCGGGGAGGCCGGGCAGCAGCGGGCGCAGGTCGGGGCGGAAGCCGGTGGCGAGAATGACGCTATCGAAGCGCTCGGGCGCCGAGTCGACGAATGCGACGCCACTGGGAATGAAGCGGGCGATGCCTCCGCGGATCTTGATTAAGCCGTTGCGGATCCGGTCGAGGGTGCCGACGTCCAGCAGCGGGACGCGCTGGTCTTCGGCGATCATGCGACGCGGCCCCTTGTGCACCATCGTCAGGCCGAGATTGTGAGTCGAGCCGACAGCGAGACGGATCATCGGCGCATTGATGAAGTCGGCGACGCGGGGCGGCAGCCAGGCTTGGGAAATGGCCCAGGTGAGCAGCGGAAGTCCCAATATTTCTCGCGGCAGGATCTTTACCGCGCCGCGCACCGAGAGCGTCACGTCGATGTTTGCCTCGGCCAGATCCAGCGCGATTTCGCCGCCGGAGTTGCCGAAACCCACCACCAGCATGCGTTTGCCCGCATAGCGAACCGGGTTGCGGTAGTCGCGGCTGTGCAGGATCTGGCCACAATAGCCGTCCATATCTGGCCAGCGCGGCATGTGTGGTGAGTCGGCCCAGCCGGTGGCGATCACCACGATCGGCGCGACCCAGCTGTCGCTGGCAGTGGCAACATGCCAGGCATCGCCTTCACGGTGCACGCTGCGCACATTGCAGTTGAAGATCGGCTGGAGGCCGAAGTGCGCGGCGTAGTTTTCCAGGTAGGCAACGACATCATCGCGCGTCGGGTAGCGAGGGTAGCAGCGTGGCATCGGGAAGCCGGGTAGCCCCGAGTGGTCACGATCGGTGTGCAGATGCAGGCGGTCGTAGTGTTGCCGCCAGATCGGTGCGACGGTAGCAGCCTTTTCCAGCACGGTCGCCTTCAGCCCGTGTCGGGCCAGCGTTGCGGCGCAGGCAAGACCCGCGGGACCGGCGCCGATAACGACAACATCGCTGTGGGTAGAGGCCATCGTACGGGTCCGCACCAGTTGGCGTGCTGCCGCGGCATCGCTGGCCGCGGCGATAACATTCTGCGCTTTTGCCGCGTGCAAGTCCGCTTGGGAGGGGACGCTTGCATGTGCACGTCTTGCTGTTGTCCGTATCCGACCAAGAACATATGCGCGCTTGGTCAGGCCACGATCTGGCTCGCTGGGTGGCGAGCACGGTGCGGTCTCATCTGGCTTCGTCACCCGGAAGAAATGACCACAGCATGCCCCCACCGTCCCTCGAGCCGTACGCAACGCGTTGATGGAACGATGGGATTCACGGAAAAACCTCAGCCTCGGAAGGGTTCGTTGATTTTTTTACTCAGGTTTGAATTCAGAGTTGCTCTGACTATTTTTAAGAGTCGCGCGCGGAGATTCGGGCGGAATGCCAATGCCGAAGTATCAGCTGGCTGCGCTGGTAATGCGTCCACCAAGTGGTCATTTTATCGACGGATACCTGGACGACGTCGACGTCCCACGCGGTGGGGCCATCACGCCTCCGGCTGCACTTCGGGCTCGCAAGCAAGGCAAACGTGATGCCGCTGCGCAGGTGCAGGTGTGGGAGGAGACTCGCCGGTAAATGTTAGACAACCATCATTGACAACCAATTGGTATAGATATATCAATGAAGGAGTGGGTCGTCCACGAGATCATTCGAAGGGGAACATCATGCAGCTTCGCCATGTGCAGCGTAGCCAGCGCCACTCCTGCGCTTTCAGCCAGCAGCAGCGCCTATCGGGGGCTGGCCATGTCGGCGTGGGTAGCCAGTGGAGGCGTCGCATTACCAGAATGCTGGTGGCGCTTGCCATCACTTTGGTCAGCGGCGTCGTCACCGCCCAAGTACCAACGATGACCCCAGCTTCGGCTAAATCGGTGGCTTCCCCCGCCCTGCCTGCGCCTGTGGCGCCTGTTTCGCCTGGGTCTGTCACGGACCTGCAAGGTGCCTCTGAGCACGAGCTGACCAATCAAGACTTGTCCGTCTTTCTCGATGGCTTCGTGCCGCTGGCGCTGGCCCGAGGCGATGTCGCTGGAGGCGTGGTCAGCGTGGTGAAAGACGGCAAGGTGCTTTTTTCCAAAGGCTATGGCTATGCCGACCTGGCCAAGCGTACCCCGGTCACCCCCGATCGCACGTCGTTCCGGATCGGTTCGACATCCAAGCTGTTCACCTGGACCGCGGTCATGCAGTTGGTCGAGCAGGGCAAGCTGAATCTGGACGCCGACATCAACCAATACCTGGATTTCAAGATTCCACCGTATGACGGCAAGCCGATCACGCTGCGCAACATCATGACCCATACGCCGGGTTTCGAAGACACGGCGAAGAACCTGATCACCACCGATGGCAAGCCGGTCAATCTCGAGCAGTACCTGAAAACCCACCTGCCGGAGCGAATTTTTGCGCCGGGAAAGGTGGTGGCGTACTCCAATTACGGTTGCGGGCTGGCCGGCTATATTGTGCAGCGCGTGTCGGGCCAGGCATTTGACGACTACGTCGAGCAGCACATATTTAGCCCGCTGGAAATGCAGAACTCCACCTTCCGGCAGCCGCTGCCGGCGGCGTTGGCGCCGCTGATGGCCGAGAGCTACAAGCTCGCGTCCGACGGCAAAGAGCAAGCCTTCGAGATCATCAGTCCGGCACCGGCTGGCGCGATCACTACGACCGCGCTGGACATGAACCATTTCATGATCGCCCAGCTGCAGAATGGCCGTTACGACAATACCCGCATCCTGCAGCAGGCGACCGCGGTGGAGATGCACAAGCAACAGCACACCGAGGCGCCCGGCCTTAACGGCTACGCGTTGGGTTTCTATCATGAAGACAGCCACGGCCAGCGCATCATCGGGCATGCAGGCGATCTGAATTACTTCCATAGCGACCTGCATCTGCTGCTCGATGCCAACGTCGGCATCTTCATGTCGTTCAATAGCCTGGGTAATGCGGGTGGCGCGCATGTCATCCGTACGGCAGTGTTCGACGCGTTCCTTGATCGCTATTTTCCGTTCAAGGCCGCCCAGCCGGCCACGGTGTCTACAGCCAAGGCTGATGCTGCCAGGGTCGCTGGCTGGTATCTGGCCAGCCGCCACAACGACAGTGCCTTGCGGATGATGTACGCCATGACCCAGAGCCAGGTCCAGGCCATGCCGGACGGAACGATCATGGCAGCAGGCATCAACAATTTTGCCGGCACGCCATTGCACTGGCGCGAGATCGGTCCGCTTCAGTATCAGGAGGTGAACGGCGCACACAAGCTGGATTTCGTCACTGATGCGAATGGCGACATCAGCTATTGGGCGACCGATGCTGAACCTCCGGTGTTCATCTTCCAGCGAGTAAATGGGCTACGCACGCTGGGCTCGGTGAAGATCTGGGGCACGCTGGGGATGCTGTTCGCATTCCTTGCGCTGCTGATCTGGTTCAGCGGTTGGCTGATCCGTCGCCACTACGAGCTTCGGCTCGAGCTGAGTCCGCAGCAGCGCCGCAGCCGCCTGTGGTCACGGTTGGGCGTGCTGGCGTTGTTCGTCACCTTGCTCGGCTGGCTCGTCCTGCTGATCACCATGGGTAGCGTCCCGAGCCTGTTGCTGGGTGGCACCGCAGGACCGTGGATGTATCTGCTTTACGTGCTTGGCGTTCTGGCGCTGCTGGGTACGTTGCTGATCGTCATGCACACGGTGCGCAGCTGGATGGCGCCGCGGCGCACCCGCTGGGTGTTGCTGGGCGAAACCCTGCTGGCGTTCTTCGCCGTCTACCTGGCCTGGTTGATCGTGGCCTTCGGGATGATCAGCTTTAGCACCCGGTTTTAAAACGCCTTTGTGCGGCGACAGCTTTGTCGCCGCACTCTCTCAAATAGGAAGCATCATGAATTCCCAAAGCCACGGGCGTTTGACATTGCACGCCCGCCTCAAGAGCTGGCCGATCGTCGCGCCATTTCATATTACCGGCTACACCTTCACCGCGTTTGACGCGTTGATTGTCGAGCTCACCGATGAGAACGGCCACGCCGGATGCGCCGAAGCGCAGGGCGTTTACTATCACAAGGACACGCCGGTAACGATGCTGGCGCAGCTTGAGGCGTTGCGTACCCGGATCGAATCAGGCATCACTCGCGACGAGTTGCAAGAGTTATTGCCCGCTGGCGGCGCGCGCAATGTGCTGGACTGCGCCCTGTGGGATCTGGAGGCCAAACGTTCAGGCAAACCAGTCTGGCAATTGGCTGGGCTTGAAGCACCGATACCGTTGCTGACGACGTACACGGTTGGAGCGGACGAGCCGGATGTTATGGCGTCACGTGCGAAGGCTTTTGAGACGGCGCGGGCCATCAAGCTCAAACTTACCGACGACGACCTCAACGCCGAGCGCGTGCTTGCCGTGCGCAAAGCGCGCCCGGATGTGTGGCTGATGGTCGACGCCAACCAGGGTTTTACGCAAGAGTCTTTCGCGAAACTGATGCCGACCCTGGTGAAGGCGCGCGTGGACGTGGTCGAACAGCCCTTTCCGGTGGGTAAGGAGGCGTGGCTGGATGGTCTGGATCGGCCCATTCGCCTTGCCGCAGATGAAAGCGTGCTCGATCGCAGCGACCTGGCCAAAATGGTTGGCCGGGTCGACGTCATCAACATCAAGTTGGACAAGTGCGGCGGGCTCACCGAAGCGTTGGCCATTGCTGAAGAGGCGCGAAAGCTGGGTTTCAAACTGATGGTCGGCAACATGGGTGGCTCGTCGCTTGCCATGGCTCCGTCGTTTGTGGTTGGCCAGCTCTGCGACGTGGTAGACCTTGATGGGCCGATCAACTTGCGTGAAGACTACACGCCGTCGGTGGTCTACGAGAACGGCGCCATCTGGTGTCCGGAGACGCTTTGGGGAAGCCCTTTGTCGGGCACATCATAGTGCGCTTGGATGATCAGGCAGGAGAACGATCCGCGTGATGTCTTTCGTAGCGAATTCTGAGAAAAACTGGTTTGGCCATCCACGTGGCCTGACCGTACTTTTTCTGACCGAAATGTGGGAGATGTTCTCCTTCTTCGGGATGCGCGCGATCCTGGTCTACTACATGACCAAGCACCTGGACATGAGCCAGGAGTACGCGTCGCTGGTCTACGGTGCGTATGCCGCCTTCGTTTATTTCACCCCGGTATTTGGCGGCATGATTGCCGATCGCTGGCTGGGCAAGGCACGTGCCGTGGTGATCGGCGGCGCAACGATGGCGCTGGGTCATTTCATGATGTCATTCGAGTCGCTGTTCTATCCGGCGCTGTGCATGATCGCGCTGGGCAACGGCCTGTTTCTGCCCAGCCTGGCCAGCCAGATCGAAGGCCTATACCGTGATGGCGATCCGCGCAGCAAGAGCGCGTACAACATCTACTATGTGGGCATCAATCTGGGCGCGTTCCTGGCGCCCTTCGTATGCGGCACGCTGGGAGAAGCCTACGGCTGGCACTACGGTTTTGCCGCGGCCGGTATTGGCATGCTGCTGTCGCTGGTGATCTATCTGGCGGGTCGTCGTTATCTGCCGCCCGACCCGGTCCGAGGGCCTGCCGCGCGGGCGGCTCGTCCTCCGATGGATCGAGCCGCACGTGATCGCTTTGCGTTGCTGATCGGTATTGCCGCAATCGTGGTGCTGTTTCGTGGCGCCTACGAGCAAGTGGGCAACACGATTGCCTTGTGGGCAGACACCGGCATTGATCGCCAGGTGACTTCGGGTTGGGCCATACCGATGACCTGGTTCATCGCGATCGATTCCCTGGTGGTTTTCACGTTCACGCCGGTGCTGGTGGCGCGCTGGGCGCGCTTGGCGAAGCGCGGCATCGAGACCTCGCTGCTTGGCCGCATGGCGTTCGGTGCCGCCATCGTTGCGGCGTCTTACGTGGCGTTGGGTCTGGTTGCCGGATGGCACGAGGCGCATGGCACCCGTGCGAGCTGGGTCTGGCTGGCGGCCTGGTTCGTGATATTTACCATCGGGGAGCTTTACATATTGCCCACCGGATTGGCGCTGTTTGGACGCATGGCCCCCGACGGCTTTCGAGCGACCAGCATTGCCACCTGGTTCTTCGCCGGGTTCTTCGGCAACCTGCTCGCCGGCGGCCTGGGTACCCTCTGGAGTCAGTTCGCGCATGGATGGTTTTTTGTGCTGATAGGCGGCGTATCGGCCTTGTCCGCCGTGCTTCTCTATATCCTTTCCCAACGCGTTGGCAATATCGAAAAGCATGCAACCGTTGGCGCGAATGTCATGCTTGCCCGTTGAGCACCAAAATGATCAAAGACCTGCAACGCAAATTGAAACGTCAATGGGATTCGTTTACGACGTCCGAGCAGAAGATCGCCGCCTACCTGCAGCACAATATCAGCGGCATTCCGTTCGAGACGGCCGCGTCGCTTGGCCAGCGCGTGGGTGTCAGTCCGATGACGGTGGGCCGATTCCTGCGTACTCTGGGCTACGCGGGTCTCAACGAGCTGAAAAAAGACCTGCGTGGCAATGCGCCTTGGTTGCCGCTGTACAAGAATCTGGAGCACGCGAGCGAAGCGGACTTCGTGGCGGAAAGCCTGCAGACCGACATCCGTGTACTAACCCAAGCCTACGCGCTGGCCAGAACCGAGGCATGGACGTCCATCGTGAAGATGCTGGTGACGGCCGAGCGCGTATCGGTGGCAAGTTTCCATATGGGTCGTTTCATCGGACGGGGCTTCGCGGATCTTTTGCAACACGTCAAGCCGCGCACCCGCTTCGCCGACGGCGCGGATGGTTCCTATGCGGATGTGTTGCTGGATTCGGGGGCAGACAGTTGCGTGGTGCTGATCGATTTCCGTCGCTATGCGCGGCACTTTCGCCTTCTCGCCGAGGAGGTGGCGGCGCGTGGCATTCCACTGGTCATCATCACAGACAGCCAGTGTTACTGGGCGCGTCAGTTGACCGACAACGTGCTGATGCTGCCGCTTGACCCGCATCGGGCGTGGCACAACTTTGGTGCCGTCACCAGCTTGCTGAGCCTGTTGATCAGTGAGGTAACGCGGGTGCAGGGCGACATGTTTGAGCGCATCGGCGATATCACCGCATTGCGACAGCAGTTCGTCGGCTATGACGAGGCGCCGCCGGTGGCAAAACGCAAGTCGGGCGAGGCAATCCCGGGCAAAAACAAAGCCGGTGGACAGGCCAAGGGTAGCGTAGCGAAACGCCGCACCCGTAGCACGCCGTGACGGGTGGACCACTTGACCTGATACGCGGGGGCCCGTCTGGTTCAGGTCAAGGTGATTCGGGCGTGGTCTTGATCGTTTTGCCCTCTTTCAGCGTGCGCTCGAAGAAGTTGGCAGTCGCGTCGAAATTACGCAACCAGGATCGCCACAGCAGCAGGTCGTGTGTTTCGTCGGGTAGCACGATCAGCTCGTAGGGGATGCGGTGCTTGCGCAGCAGGGGTACCAGGTCGACCGTCTGGGCAAAGGGTACATTGCGGTCATCGTCGGCCTGGATCAGCAATACCGGCGACTTCCACCTGGCGATCGAGGCTACCGGTGAGGCGTCGTAGGCGACTTTCTTCACTTGGGCGGTTATGCCGCTGCCGAGCAGGCTGGTCCAGTCATGTACTCCGGCGTAATCCACCCCGGCTTTGAAAATGTCGGAATTCCGCGACAGGCCCATGGCAGTCAGATAGCCGCCATAAGACCCGCCCCAGAGTCCAAGCTTGTTGGCGTCGACGTAGGAAAGCGACTGCAAGTATTTCGCGCCGGCGACGACGTCCTGATATTCCGAAGCACCCAAGGGGCCGGCGCGTGCCGGTTCACGGAACGCGCGGCCATACATCGTGCCCATACGGTAGTTTACCGAGAGCACCACGAAACCACGGTTCGCCAGATACTGATTGGCCGCATACATGTAGTTGTAGGCACCCATCGGATGAAAGCCCAGCAGCATTTGCCGGGAGGGCCCGCCATGCGTAAAGACCAGTGCCGGGCGGTTCTTTGGCTGCCCCTTGGGCACGAACAACTGTGCGTGGATTTCCAGCCCGTCGAGACTCTTGAAGACGACTTGCCTGGGCACCACCATCTGCGCCGAGGGATAGTCGGCGGGCAGTTCGGACGCAGCAATCATTTGCTGGCCGTGCGCTGTCAATCGCTGCGGCATGGCGGGCCGGGTTGCCGTCGAGCCGAGGTACGCGATGTCGTGACTGTGGCCAGTTTGCACCGGTGACCATTCGATCGATGCGCCGTGGGTGAGTGCGATCTGGCCGGGGCGATCCACATTCACGCGCCAGAGATGCCGTCGATCAATGTCACCTTCATTCGAGGAATACAGCAGCGCCTTGCCACTTTCGGTGAGCGATACGCTGCCCTGAAATGAAAACTTTCCCGGCGTGAGCAGCATGGGCGTGCCGCCGTCGGACGCGACCGAATACAGATGAACCCAGCCGTCTTGCTGCGACGCGAATACGATGCGATTGCCAGCGGCAAACTGGAAGGCATGGGACTGCCATTCGTCCAGGCCCGCGTAGGATCCGTTCGCCGTGTCGCCGCTACGCCAGATCTCACTGGCCTGACCGTCAGCAGCGTTCCACACCCATATCGCCCACGGTTGAGGTTGGTTGGAAAGAAAGGGGTCGCCGTCCCCCCTTTTTCGGATGAACGCCAGTTTGGAACCGTCGGCCGACCAGCGCGGCAGCGTGTCGTGAAATACCCCCGGGGCGATATAGCTCAGTGTGGCGGCACCGAGGCGGTAGGTGCCGATCAACGCATGGGTGCCGCGATCACTCACGAAGGCAATCTGCTTGCTATCGGGCGACCAGCGCGGTTGGGCGTTGTCGCCGCGAATGTAGGCCAGCGGCCGCGCAGGCTGTTCGCCTGACACCGGTGCCAGCCAAAGCTTGTGCTGTCCGCTCCACGCCGCCAGCTTCCCATCGGGTGAAATCTGGACGTCTTCGCAGCCTTCAACGGCGCAATTCATCGTGCCCAGCAAGCGCGGTTTACCGCCAGCCACGTCAGCCGCCCATACCTGTTGTTCGGGTCGCTGCACGTTGCTGTTCGGATCGGCAACCTCGCTCTTGTCGTTGGTTTCGCTGCCCCGCGCATACACCACCGTGGCCCCGTCGGGCGTCAACCGCAGACTTGTGATTGGCATGCCGTCATCGCCGCTGTAGTGAGTGATCTGTACTGCCTGGAAGCCCGGGCCGTCGGCGATCCACACGTTGCGGGAGCCGCGCAGGTTGAATACCCACGCGATCTGGTTGCCTTGCGTTGCTGCGGTCAATCCGTAGGGGAAGGGGTAATCGAGCGCTTGCTTCAGGGTGAAGTTCTTTGGCCAGGCAGCAACGGGCGCCGTGGCAAACAGCAGCACCCCTATAAAAGTCATCCAACCGCTCGTGCGCGCCGCGTTCCAGCAACCTTTGGGCTGTTTCATCGAAAAGCTCCTTATTACCGAGTCATGTGTCTGGATCGACGCCGTAACGCAACGATGCTGTTGATGATTGATGTAGTGCGTGGACCGCTTTTGGATGTGCAACGGCATCACAAGAAAAGTTTCAATATATGAAAATACCTGAAAGGCCGGAGCTAGCTGGAACAGACCCTGCTGGCAGGTTCATTTTCGTCGTCGAAAGGTCCGATGGATGAACCATCAGAACTGATCAAATTCTTCATTGCCATCGATCGGTTCGACTACGTCGCGCGAACGCTGCGGAGCTTTTTCTTTGTTGCGACAGGTTGTTTCTTCTCGACAGGCTGCTCCAACGTGCGCTTGCGGGTTGCCGTCGGTTTGCTCTGCTCGACTCCCAGCGCCTCGATCAACTGGGATTGGGTGGCGGTACAGATCGAAAGCACCCGGCAACGCTTGAGCCCCACGGCAATGTAGGCGTGGCCCATGCCGCTGTCGAAGTACATCGAATCGCCTGCCTCCAGTCGGGCTGGCGCATAGAGGTCGGTGTGCAAGTCGACCGTACCTTCAAGCACATAGACAAACTCCTCTCCGCCGTGGCGTACCAGTTCACCGAATTCGGCCAGTGAACGAGCGTGCGGCTCGGCAATGATGGGAATGAGATGCTTGTTGAGCAAATCCGAGCACGGGTAGAGATGGCCGTAATTTTCGGTCTGCACCGCCAACCCCTCACCCGCCCGGGTGATGCTGCGCCGACCCTGAACTCTCGTTAGAGGCGCCGCGGTATCGGGCTCAAACAGTTGCGCAATATCGACCTCCAGGCCTGTGCTGAGCCGCGCGAGCTTGTCATAGCTCAGGGACATCTTGCCGTTTTCGATCTTGGATAGTGTTGATACGGGCAGCCCGGTGCGGATGCTGACTTCTGCCAGCGTCAGCTCCTTTCTTTTGCGCAAGCTGCGCAAGGCCAGGCCCGGCTCGGATTTTGGCTGCGGCGACGTGCGGTTTAGCGTCATCGTGGATGTTCCAGTGTCCCGTGATCTTGCGTAGCGATCTATTCGCACACCTAGTCTGGAGCACCCAGGTCCGGTAGTCCGAACTTTTACGCTTTTTATAAGAATATTTCAAATATGGAAAAAATTGACAATATGGAAAATCTGGTTGATATTGCCTACAGCTGGGGCGCCCACAGCCTCTGGGGAGGATGGCATGTACAAGAGAGTCGGGACATTTACCAAGTTGTTTCTTGCAATCGCGGCCGCGACGGCCGCCACGGCAGGTTCATCCGCCAGTGCAGAAGTGGCGCCGGGCGCACGGAGATCGGTAGCGGCACCAGTGGCACAGGCTCAGTCCAGTGACGTTGATTCGTCGCTGCAAAAAAATACCAAAAAGGACGGCAAGGTGGATCGTGCCACTGCCACCCAGCTCAATTCGGTCACCGTGACGGCAACCCGGCGCAGCGAAACGCTGCAAAAGGTGCCCATGGCTATCTCGGCATTGACTAGCGACGACTTGCAGCGCCAGCATCTGCAGGACTTTGCGGACTACGCTGCAGCCGTGCCTGGACTCAGCGCGGTCGGTTCGCCGGGCCAGACCGAATTAAGTATCCGAGGCATTTCTTCTGGGTCCGGGCAGGCCGTTGCTTCGGTCGGCACGTATCTCGACGATACGCCTTACGGATCGAGCAGTGCCTACGCGGCTGGCGCAGCGCTGACGCCGGACATCGATCCTGATGACCTGCAGCGTGTTGAGGTACTGCGGGGGCCGCAAGGGACGTTGTACGGTGCCGGCGCGCTGGGCGGCGTAGTCCGATTTATTACTACCCCGCCTGATACCCGGAGCTTCGATGGCCGCCTTCAGGTCGGCGGCAGCAGCGTTTCCGGCGGCGGCAACGGTTTTGACGTGCATGGCATGGTCAATCTGCCGATCGTTGCCGACAAGTTGGCACTTCGCGCCAACGTCTATCACACCACCAACCCGGGCTATATCGATGACGCGGGTTTGGGCAAAAAGGATATTAACCAGACCGACGTCACGGGAAGCCGTCTATCGCTGTTGTGGACACCGTCAGAGAAGACCTCACTACGTTTGAACATGCTGACGCAGAACCTCAACACCGGTGGCAATCAGGACGTAGCTCTCGACCCGGACACCTTGAAACCCGTTTATGGTGACCTGCAGCAACGCCAGGCAGCGCTTGGCCGCGATGCGCTAATTGCGCATTACCGGGTTTACAACGCCACGCTCAAGTCCGACTTTGGTTGGGCAAACCTGACCTCGTCCACCAGCTACAGCACCCTGGACGCCACGATTAATGTTGACGCCACGGCGCTCTTGCCGCTTAGTCTGTTTGGTTACACGTTGCCTGACGGCGGCCCTTACGGCACTCTGGAATTTGAGCCGGTGCATCAGTCGAAGGTCACCCAGGAATTCCGCCTGGCATCACCAGACGCGCAGACGGTGACATGGCTCGGTGGTGTGTTTTTCACCCACGAGATCGGCAACGTCATCCAGAGCATCCCTTCGTCCAATTACTACACGGGCGAGATTGTTGCTTCGCCGCTCGGCAATCCCATCGAAGGGACTCGACAGCCGAGCTCCTACCTTGCTTATGCCGCCTACGGCAGTGCAACCTGGCATATCTCCGATCGCTTTGACGTAGAAGCCGGCCTGCGCTACAGCCACGATAGTCAGCAGTACAAGCAGTATCTTTTCGGATCGCCGGCTTTGGGGCTTGATCCTGATCCGAACACGCTCAAGGTTGACAATCATTCGTCCGATAACAGCCTCACCTACTCCTTCACGCCTCAGTTCCATATCGACGAAAACAATCTGCTGTACGCGCGAATTGCCTCGGGCTTTTTACCCGGCGGACCCAACGTGGTGGTCGTGGGCACTCCCAATGTACCGCCAACGTTCGATCCGACCGAGCTGACGAACTACGAAGTGGGTCTAAAGTCCACCATGATGGACGCCCGCCTGCTTCTGGACGTTTCCGCCTACCACATCGACTGGAAAAAAATCCCGCTGCTTACGTATGCCAGCGGGTTTACCTTCCTCGAAAGCGGCGGGCAGGCCAAAAGCAACGGTCTGGAGGCCTCGGTGACGTTTTTGCCCGTGCACGGCCTGAGACTGATAGCCAATGCCGCCTATAACAAAGCGGTTCTGACCAAGGACGCTCCGTTTCCATCCAACGGTAAAAATGGCGACCCGCTTCCCTATGCGCCGAAATTCAACGCTGGTCTGAGTGCCGATTACGACTTCGCCCTGGGCGGCCAGTGGCTCGGCTACGTAGGCGTCAGCTATCAGCGCGTGGGCTCGCGTTCGACCAACTATGCCTTCAGCTATCCGGTGCCCGGGGTACTGCCTGCGCTTCCGGCGAGTCCGAGGATTCCCGGTTACAACACCGTCGGTTTGCGCGCAGGTGTGAACGCAGGTCCCTGGAGCATCGATATCTATGCGAAGAATCTGACCAACGAGCGCGGGATCGTGTCAGCCAGCAGTTGGCAGAATTACGTGCCTGTGGCTGCACAGACCAACCCGGTCACGGGGAGGCTCGAAGACAGCGCGACCATTATCACTCCGCGCTTGATCGGTCTCTCGGTGACTCGCACGTTCTGAGCCGGTTCTGCGGTTGGTCTCCGGGCGCAGTCCCTCTGCAGAATCTTAGATTCTGTGGACGGCTGTTCCGGGCAACCATCCAGTCCAACATTCACGTTTTGAACGCGGCGATCGACTCGTGGCGCGCCTGACTCACGACGTCATCATGTTCGGGAACAATTCATGCTTATTCGCTGCTTGACAACGGTCGCTGCCTTTACGCTGCTGGCCGTTGCGATGGCCGCCGCAAGCGCTACTGGTCAGGTCCTTGCACACGAAACGTTTCCGGTGACGGCTGCAGCAACCACCGTCGTGCCACCAGCGGCAACTGCGCAAAAGTCGACAAGTATCCCGACGCTGGACGCGCAAGATGCGCACAGCTTCTTCGACGGCCTTGTGCCCTATGCCATTCACCGAGGTGATATTGCCGGCGGCGTCGTCGTGGTCGTCAAAGACGGCCAGATCCTGTTCGCCCAGGGTTACGGCTACGCTGATGTGGCTTCGCGTGAGCCGGTCAATGCCGAGACGACCTTGTTCCGACCTGGCTCAGTGTCCAAGACCTTCACCTGGACCGCAGTGATGCAGTGGGTCGGTGCCGGCAAGATCGACCTGGATAAGAACGTAGACGCCTAATCATGCGTCGCGCCACTGGCACCGCGTGGAACCACTTGAGGAAGAAGCAACCATGATTCGAGCCACCGGATATGGCGCATCGCGACGCGTCCATACGGCCACCCGCTGGCTGCTGAGCGGGAGCATCGCGCTGCTCCTGATTCCTTGCGCAGCGGGTGCAGATTTAGTATCGCAAGCGGCGGCGTCACCTGCGCTGGATGTCTTTGCGCAGAAGGTCATGCGGACCTTCGATCCGCCCGGCATGTCGGTGGTGGTGGTCGATGGCGATAGCGTGACCACGCATGGCTACGGCGTGCGCAAACTCGGCGCGCCGGCGAAGGTGGATGCGCGCACTATCTTCCCGATCGGCTCCAATACCAAGGCATTTACGGCCACGGCGCTGGCGATTTTGGTAGATGAAGGCAAGTTGCATTGGGACGATCGGCTGGTTGACAAGCTGCCGGGCTTTCGCATGTACGACCCCTATGCGTCCAGCGAAATGACCGTGACCGATCTGCTGGTCCATCGCAGTGGGCTGGGGCTGGGCGAGGGCGATCTGATGGTGTTCCCCACCACCGACCGCACGCGCGCCGAGGTGGTGCACGACATCCGCTTTCTGAAGCCGGCGCACTCGTTCCGCGCGGATTATGATTACGACAACGTGCTGTACATCGTCGCCGGACAACTGGTTGAGGCGGTCTCCGGCCAGCGCTGGGAGGATTTCGTGCAGCAGCACATCCTCGATCTGGCGGGCATGCATGACACCCAGGTGAGCATCGACGCTCGGGTGCCCGACCAGGTGGCGCTGCACGCGAGAAACTCCACGGCGGTACGCGGGGTGGGCAAGCAGTCGGTGCTGACCACGGTGTTGACCGGCAGCACGTTTGCGCCGGCCGGCGCGCTGCAGGTGAGTGCGGCGGACATGGGTCGCTGGCTGCAATTGCAGCTGGGCCATGGCGCTCTGAAGGACGGCAAGCGGGTGTTCAGCGATGCCGCATCGCAAGCCCTTTGGACGCCGCATACGCTGATTCCGATCCGCCCGCCACCCGCAGCGCTCGCACTGACCCAGCCGCAATTTCAAGCTTACGCACTGGGCTTCGAAGTGCAGGATTACCGCGGGCACAAAATCATCACCCATGGCGGTGGCGTGCTCGGCGGCATATCCATCGTGGTGATCATTCCGGAAAAGCACGCTGCGTTTGCCATCATGCTTAACTCTGAGGATGCCGGTGCACTGTTTGCCATGCGCGAGCACCTGCTAGATAGCCTGCTTGGGTTGTCTTCGCCAGACTGGATCGCGAGCTACAAGCAAGTGCTCGGCGATGTAAAGGCGAATTCCATGGCGGCCTTGAAGGCGCGCGCTGCGGTCACCCATCCCGAGCGTGGGCCGTCGCTTCCGTTGTCGGGTTATGCCGGCGTGTATCGGGATCCCTGGTACGGCACAGCAACCATCACCCGTGGCAAGGGTGGCGACGGTGCGCTGAACATCAGTTTTGATCGCACGCCCGGCTTGCACGGCACGCTGGAACACGTGCAGTACGACACCTTCCGCACGCACTGGGCGATGCCGAACGTCGAGGACGCCTACGTGACCTTCGCGCTCAAGCCGGACGGCAGCATCGACCGCATGGCGATGAAGGCGGTGTCGCCGACAGCTGACTTCAGCTGGGATTACCAGGATCTGCATTTCACGCTGGTGAAAAACTTGAAGTAGCTATCGCTTCGGGTCCTTCACTCGTATCTCCCATTTCAACCAGACGTCTTCAGGAATCACCTCGCAATGAATGCGCTTCCCCAATTACCAGATTCGCAGCCAGGCAAAGTGCCGCAGCCGTATCTGTTGTTTCTCGGCGACACCACAGACCCCGGTTACGCCAAAACCGCGTTTGGCCTGCGCGACTGGGCAGCGGATCGGTGTGTTGGCGAGTGGTCGTGTGGTGCGACGGTCAGCACCGGCCTGCCGACGCTGACGCCGAAAGAGGCCCGTGCGCTGGGCGCGCGTGGCTTGGTGATCGGAGTGGCCAATCCAGGCGGCGTCATCCCCGACACATGGCTTGATTCCCTGGTTGAAGCACTCGAGGTGGGTTTGGATATCGTCGGCGGTATGCACATGCGCTTGGCCGACATACCGCAGCTGAGCGCCGCGGCGACGCGCCTGGGACGACACTTGATCGATATCCGCATGCCGCCGCGAAACATACCCATCGCTTCGGGGCGCAAGCGAGCGGGCAAGCGCTTGCTGACGGTCGGCACGGATTGCGCGTTAGGCAAGAAATATACGGCGCTGGCGCTGGCGCGGGCGATGGCGGAACGCGGTGTCGATGCCGATTTTCGCGCGACCGGGCAGACCGGCATCCTGATCGCCGGCGGCGGTATTCCGCTCGATGCGGTGATTTCGGATTTCGAAGCCGGTGCTGCCGAAATGCTGAGCCCTGCTGCGGCGCCGGATCACTGGGACATCATTGAAGGACAGGGCTCGCTTTTCCATCCGGCCTACGCCGGAGTGTCGCTTGGCCTTCTGCACGGCAGCCAGCCGGACGTGTTCGTGGTTTGCCACGCGCCGGGCCGCACGCACGTGCTTGGCCACCCGGAGTTTATGCTGCCGACTATCGAGGAGGTGATCGACATGACGATTCGTCTCGGTCGCCGAACCAATCCGGCCATCCGTTGTGCGGGCGTCAGCCTGAATACCGCGCGACTCGAAGCGGGCGCAGCCCAGCAACTGCTTGCCGCCGAGAGTCAGCGTCTTGGCTTGCTAGTGGCCGATCCGATACGCGGCGGCGAGGCGTTTGAGCGATTGGTCGGCGCCGTGCTGAATGAAAACCCGCAACGTTAGGTCCAATGTTTGCGTGTAAAGGTTTGGTGTCGAAGCGCGCCGCCTTCTGAAACCCATTAAGGAAAATCCATGAGCATGAAAAAGCTACTGGTCACCGCCATCACCGCATTGACGCTGGGCATATCCGGCGCATTCGCACAAACACCGAGTTCGGTGCCGGTGACGCCGAATCCTTTGGCGACCGTGCCATCATCCACCATGGTCTTGCCGGCAGAATCGCTGCCAAACGGTACACATGCGCTCAGCACAGTTGACGTCAATGCCTGGCTGGACGGCTATATGCCATATGCGCTAGCTACCGCCGGCGTGCCTGGCGCGGTGGTTGTCGTCGTCAAGGATGGCCAGATTCTGACCGAACGTGGCTTCGGCTATGCCGACGTAGCCGAGCACACGCCGGTTGATCCGAAGCTCACACTGTTCCGGCCCGGATCGGTCTCCAAGCTGTTCACCTGGACCGCGGTGATGCAACTGGTGGAGCAGGGCAAGATCGATCTTGATGGGGACATCAATCAGTATCTCGATTTCAAGATTCCTGCGCGTGACGGCAAGCCGATCACCATGCGCAACCTGATGCAGCACACCGCCGGCTTTGAGGAGCAGGCGAAAGGCACGATCTCGAACGATCCGCAGGCGTCGCGTATGGAGGCGATCCTGAAGCAGTGGGTTCCACATCGTGTCTTTGCCGCAGGTTCGACACCGGCCTACTCGAACTACGGAGCCTCACTGGCTGGATACATCGTGCAACGGGTGTCGGGTGAATCGTTTGACGATTACATGGACAAACACATCTTCGCGCCGCTGGAGATGAAGCACTCGAGCTTCCGCCAGCCGTTGCCGGCCGATCTCGCTCCATTGATGGCAAAAGGCTACAAATTTGAGGATCCCAAGCCGCAGCCGTTTGAGTTCATCGGGCCGGCACCGGCAGGTGCGCTGGCTTCCACGGGCGAGGACATGGCACATTTCATGATTGCGCATCTGCAGGGAGGCGAATACGACGGTCATCGGATTCTTTCGGCGCAGACTGCCGCTCAGATGCACAACAGCCCGCTGACTGTGCTGCCGCCGCTCAATCGGATGGAACTTGGCTTCTTCGAGACCAATATCAATGGTCGCGAAGTGATTGCCCATCTTGGCGATACCGCGCTGTTCCATACGTCGCTGCATCTGTTTCTAAAGCAGGGAGTGGGTTTTTACGTGTCGTTCAACAGCGCAGGCAAGGCCGGAGCGGTGGGCGGACTGCGTGGCGCAATGTTCCGTGATTTCGCTGACCGATACTTTCCAGCGCGCAAGAGCGATGACGCTCGCGTCGATGCAGCCACGGCGGAGAAACATGCACGCATGCTGGTTGGCCACTGGGACAACTCGCGCACCTCCAAATCGACTTTTCTGGCCGTACTCGACCTGATCGGGCAAACCAAGGTCAGCCTGAATGCGCAGGGTGGTCTGGTGCTGCCGTTCAAGAACCTGGGCGGCTTGCCGCTGCAATGGGTCGAGGTCAGTCCGTTTGTCTGGCATGCAGTGAACAGCCATGAGCGGCTCGCTGCCAAGGTGGTCGATGGCAAAGCGGTGCGTTTCAGCATCGACGAGGTGTCGCCTTTCATGGTGTTCGACCGCACGCCAGCCACACAGAACGCGGCCTGGTTGATGCCATTGTTGATAGCCAGTTTGCTGGCGCTGGTGCTGACGGCGCTCCTGTGGCCGGTCAATGCGATCGTGCGCCGCTGCTACCGTGCGCCGTTGCAGCTTGCGCCTCGGGCCATGCGAGGTTATCGACTCAGCAAGATCGCCGCTTTGCTGATCGTCGCCGCTCTACTGGCTTGGCTACTGACCTTCCAGTCGATGATGTCAAATCTCAACAATTTCGGCGCCAGCTTCGACTCGGTCATCCATGCGTCGCAGGTGTTCGGCATCATTGCGTTCATCGGTGGCTGGCTGGCCGTTTTGGTGAATCTGTATGCAGTCTGGAGCACGCCGCGACGCTGGCCTGCGCGGGTGTGGAGCGTGGCGCTGGTCATTTCGGCCAGCACGGTATTGTGGGTGGCGGTCGTCTTTCACCTGATCAGCCTTTCGACAAATTACTGAGTGACTGCAATGAACACGATCCTGCGCCGCTCCGTCTTGTTGGGCTTCGCCACAGCAACCCTCTTTAGCTCGTCAGCATTTGCGGCGTCGAATGCTGCTGAGTTGGCCTCGCGCGTTGATCGTGTGCTGACCCAGACGCCGTTGATCGACGGTCACAACGATCTTCCTTGGGAAATTAAGGAACGGTACGGCAACGTGGCGGGATTGGATCTTGCTGTCAGCACGGCAAAGCGGAGGGAGACGATCACAGGAGGTGAAGTTGCTCCACCATTGATGACCGATATCCCGCGCCTGCGTGCCGGTCATGTCGGCGCACAGTTCTGGTCGGTGTGGATACCACCCACGGTCACCGGTCCGGCGGCGGTAAAGATGACGCTGGAACAAATCGATATCGTACGCAACATGGTGGCGCGCTATCCGAAAGATCTGCAAATGGCCTATACAGCGGATGACATCGAACGCATTCACAAGGCTGGCCGCATTGCCTCGCTGATCGGTATCGAAGGAGGTCATCAGATCGACGATTCACTGCCGGTGCTACGCCAGATGTTCGTTCTTGGCGCGCGCTACATGACCTTGACCCATACCAGCAATAACGACTGGGCCGACTCGGCGACAGACAATCCGAAACATCACGGCCTGACCGCATTCGGCCGCGCGGTGGTGCACGAAATGAACCGGCTCGGCATGCTGGTCGACCTCAGTCACGTCTCACCGGACACCATGCGTGATGCGCTGGCTACCTCGAAAGCGCCGGTGATCTTTTCGCATTCCGGTGCCCGTGCGCTGAACGATCATCCGCGCGATGTGCCTGATGATGTGCTTAAACTGGTGGCCAAAAACCACGGTATTGTCATGGCCACGTTTGCCACGCCCTACGTGTCGGCAGCGCGCAATCGCTGGTCGGCGGATCGTGCGGCCGAACAGACGCGCTTCAGCTCACCCCCTTATGGCGGTTTGTATATCGGTCAGCCCGCGAGAGCCAAGAAAGCGATGGCTGAGTGGGATCGCCGGCATCCCAAGCCCGTGACCACCCTGGCGATGGTCGCCGACCACATTGAACATATCCGCAAAATCGCTGGCATCGATTGTGTCGGTATAGGTTCGGATTTCGACGGTATTCCCGATACGCCGGTAGGACTGGAAGGTGTGGACAAGTATCCGGCACTGTTTGACGAGCTTGCCCGCCGTGGCTGGACCGACGGGGAGCTGGCCAAGCTGGCCGGTGGCAACACACTGCGCGTGATGCGTGAAGCCGCCGCGTCGGCCAAGCGGTTGCAGACAGCGGAACCGCCCTCGAGCGCCACGATCGAGAGCCTGGCTGGCGCAGCCACAACGGCACAGTAGGAGGGTAACGCTGGCCCGTGGTGCGTCGCTTCAAATAACGGGGGCAGAGAGAGGATCTCGCAGAATTTCTCCCTGGTGTGCCGGCTACTTGATCGGCACCGGGCAACTCATGTCACCTTCCCGGCAATGCAGGTAGGTATGGAGCCCTTCGATGCGCTCGCTGGTCAACTTATCCCGGCACTGCGTCACCAGCAGCGGATAAATGCTTCCACCGGCACCGGCTGAGCTTCTGAAGGCGCATTCCGCATCCCGAAAGCCAACCCAGCGCTTCTGCGCGGTAACCAGAAGATTGGCGGTATCCTGATTGTGCTTCAGTTGCCCCTTGACCTGCTGATACAGGTGATTGAGCTCGGCGTCGGTTTTCCTGTAGGCCGCGTCGGCGCACGCATTCATTTCCGTCTGGGTATTGGGGCTTGCGCAGTCGCTAGCATAGGCGACCGAGAGCGGCTCAAGTATCAACAGCAGAAGAAACATGAAAGCATGTTTCGCTGATTGTCTTGATTTAGGCAGGGAACTAACGGAGTCGCCAGCGGGACGGCCGCGCAGCATCAGCAATTCACCCGGCCGCCCGCGAGCTGCTGACAGGGATGGAAGACTGGCTGCTGTGGCTGACCTTGCGGTTGATGTGGTTGGCTGGGGTCGTAGTAATTGTGATCGTGGTTCTGATCGTGATCGTGGTTCTGATGGTGATCTTGATC
>JBDTXA010000026.1:0-26934 GCA_040006415.1 Rhodanobacter sp. | reverse complement strand
CCAGGTGCAGCACCGCAGCGAGTTCGGCTACGGTCAGCTCTTCGTGCTCGAGCAACGCCAGCAGGCGCACGCGAGTAGGGTCGGCGAGGAGTCGCAGCACGCTGGAGGCGGTCGCCAGATCCATCGAGCATCCTTGTATCGCGATGTAAAGATGTAAGGCTAGGGCGACCGTTGTGGGGAGTCAATAGCGGACCGGTATTGAAAGACTGATGAGTTAGCGAGCTAGTATTGCACTGCGCTCCTGCAAAGGGATTTTGTCATGCGTTTTCTCCATATTCTAGTTGTTTCCGGCCTTGCTCTCGGTACGCTTTCAGCCTGCGACTCGATCCACGATCCCAACGTGCGCCCGTCGGCGTACCTGCCCGCAGGGCCGGTTAACACGTCGAGTGAGGTATTGGATCTGGTGTGCGCTGATGGCAGCCACGCAAGCCCTTATGGTGGCCAATGCCCTACCGAAAAGGAGATGCGCGAAGCGGAGAAAAAGCGCACAGAGGCGGAGATCATGAATATTCACGCGCACGGCGGCTAGATCGGGTAATGGTGCGATGCACAAGGGTGGTTGAGGCATTAATCGCTAAAATGAGTGGTTGCCTTTGCTCATCGTGGAGCGTGTCGTGGATTTCAGTTTTTCCGAAGATCAGTTGTCGATCCAGTCGATTGCCCGAGATTTCGCCCAGAAGCGCATTGCGCCACTAGCCGCCGAGCTGGACGCAAAGGCCGAGTTTCCGCTGGAGAATATCCGGGAAATGGGTCAACTGGGCTTGATGGGCATCGAGGTGCCGGAAGAGTACGGCGGCGCAGGCATGGATGCGATTGCTTATGCGCTGGCAGTGACAGAAGTGGCGGCGGCCGATGCGGCTACCTCGACGATCATGTCGGTGAACAATTCGCTGTTCTGCAACGGCATCCTCAAGCATGGCAATGAGGAGCAGAAGCAGAAATACGTGCGTGCCATCGCCACCGGTGAAGCGATCGCCGCCTATGCACTGACCGAGCCTCAGTCGGGCTCCGACGCGTCGGCGATGCACACGCGTGCCAGCAAAAATGCGGATGGCGATTGGGTCATCAACGGCAAGAAAAGCTGGATCACCTCCGGGTCGGTCGCGCGTTATATCGTGCTGTTCGCTATTTCGACACCGGGGATCGGTGCCAAGGGCGTATCGGCTTTCATCATCGACACGCAATTGCCGGGCTTTCATGCCGGCAAGAGCGAGCCAAAGCTGGGCATTCGCGCCTCGGCCACCTGTGAAATTGAATTCGCCGAGTACGTCTGCCCAAAGGAAAATTTGCTTGGTGAAGCGGGCAAGGGTTTCTCGATTGCGATGGGTGTCCTCGACGCCGGCCGCATCGGAATCGCCTCGCAGGCGGTGGGTATCGCACGCGCAGCGTACGAAGCCACCTTGCACTGGTCGCGTGAGCGCAAAGCCTTTGGTGCCCCGATCGGCACGTTCCAGATGACCCAGTCCAAGATCGCCGACATGAAGTGCAAGCTCGACGCAGCAACGCTGCTGACCTTGCGCGCAGCCTGGGCCAAGGGCCAGGCAGAAAAAAACGGCGGGCGTTTCGGCACCGAGGCTGCCGTGGCCAAGCTTGTTGCCTCCGAAGCGGCGATGTGGATTACCCACCAGGCGGTGCAGATTCATGGCGGCATGGGTTATTCGAAAGAAATGCCACTGGAGCGCTACTTTCGCGACGCCAAGATCACCGAGATCTATGAGGGCACCAGCGAGATCCAGCGGCTCGTGATTGCGCGTGCCGAGACAGGGTTGCGCTAAGGATTGAGAAGTGAGTGTCGAGGAGTGAGAAGCGAGTAAACGCAACGGCACGGAATTGCACTCGCGCCTGTAGTTTCCAAAACAAACAAAAGCCCCAGCATGACGCTGGGGCTTTTGTTTTGGAGAGCGAGAAAGTTCGCTGGAGAAAAGCGTATCAAGCGCCGCTTTCTCTGGCTTCTCACTCCTCGACCCTCAGTCCTCGCTGTGCCCGCGGTGCGGATCGGAGTCGAACGACTGCATGCCTTTCTTCGGCGCATCCGGTGTCGGGTCATCGTCCAGCTTGTCACCGAGCAGGCGCCGCACGACAACGTAGAACACCGGGATCAGCAGCACGCCGAGGAAGGTGGCGAACAGCATGCCGCCGATAACGCCGGTACCGATAGCATGGCGCGCGTTGGCGCCCGCGCCGCTGGAGATGAACAGCGGGAACACGCCAAGAATGAAGGCCAGCGAGGTCATCAGGATCGGGCGCAATCGCAGGCGTGCCGCATCGATGGTGGCATCCCGCAGACTGCGTCCCTGCTTCTGTTCGGCCACCGCGAACTCAACGATCAGGATGGCGTTCTTGGCGGCCAGGCCGATGACGGTAATCAGGCCGATCTTGAAATAAATGTCATCGGGCAGACCGCGCAGCAGCGTGAATACCACCGTTCCCAGCAGACCCAGCGGCACCACCAGCAGCACGGCTACCGGAATCGACCAGCTTTCGTAAAGTGCTGCCAGCGCAAGAAACACGATCACGATCGACAGCACCATCAGCAAGGTGGCGGCGTTGCCGGAGAGAATCTCCTGATAGGACTGGCCGGTCCAGTCGAAACCGAAACCCTTCGGCAGATCGTTTTTGACCATGTTCTGCATCTGGGTCATCGCTTCGCCTGATGCGTGGCCTGGTGCAGGCGAACCGACGATCTCCACGGCCGAGTAGCCGTTGTAACGGGTCAACGCCGGCGACGACACATTCCAAGACGTCTTGACCACGTTGGAAAGGGGAATCATCTGCGGCGTGCCGTTGCCGTTGGTTTGCGAGCTGGGTGTGAAAATGTGGTCCAGTGCGCCCGGGCCCATGCGGTATGGTGCGTCGGCCTGCATGATCACGCGCTTGATGCGCCCGCCAAAGGTGAAGTCGTTGACGTATACCGGCGCCAGCATCAGGCCGATCGCGTTGTAGATGTCACCGACCGACAAACCCATCGACTGAGCTTGCACCCGGTCGACATCCAGATGCAGCTGTGGCGCGTCTTCCAGTGCGTTGGGGCGCACGCCGGTCAGCAGCGGGTCTTGTGCAGCCTTGCCCAGCAACGTGTTGCGCGCCTGGGTCAGTGCTGCGCGGCCGGCGCCGCTGCGGTCCTGCAGATACATGTCGAAGCCGCCGAACTGACCCAGTCCCTGCACGGTCGGGATGTTGGCCACGAAAATCCGCGCATCGTGAATCTGCTGCATCGCGCCGTTGGCACGCTGGATGAACTGACTGGCCGTGACATCGCGATCGGCCCAGTCCTTGAGCCGGATGAAGGCCATGCCGGCGTTTTCACCGGAACCGATGAAGCTGAAGCCGGTGACCTGCAACACGCCATCGACGGCGCTGTCCTTTTTAAGGATGCCACGCATTTCCTTCATCACGGCACTGGTGCGCTGCTTGGTGGCACCGGGCGGCAGCTGGATCACGGCGAGGGCGTATCCCTGATCCTCCTCGGGAAGGAAGCTGCCGGGCAGGCGGGTGAACAGGTAACCGCCGAGGACGGCAACCAGCACGAAGGCGATCATCCAGCGTGGCGCGTGGCTTATCGCACTGCCGACATGACCGGTGTAGGTGTGGGTGGTCCAGTCAAAGAAGTCGTTGAACTTGCGGTAGACGATATTCTTTTTCTTGTCGTGCTCCGGCTTCAGGAAGCTGGCGCACAGCGCGGGGGTGAAACTCAGCGCGAGGAAGGCGGAGAAGCCCATCGACATCGCGATGGTCAGCGCGAACTGCTTGTAGATGATGCCCGAGGCGCCTGGCTGCAACGACGACGGCACGAATACCGCTGCCAGCACCACGGTGATCGCCACCACGGCGCCGGTGATCTGGCCCATTGCCTTGCGGGTCGCTTCCTTCGGCGACAGGTTCTCCTCGGTCATGATTCGTTCGACGTTCTCGATCACCACGATCGCGTCATCGACCACGATGCCGATCGCCAGCACCATGCCGAACAGGGTCAGCTGGTTGATGCTGAAGCCGAGCGCCAGCATGCCCAGAAAGGTGCCGAGCAGGGCGACCGGAATGACCAGGGTCGGGATGATGGTGGCGCGGATGTTCTGCAGAAACAGCAGCATCACCAGGAACACCAGCACGATGGCTTCGATCAGCGTGTGCACCACCTCGTTGATCGAGATGGTGACGAAGGCGGTGCTGTCGTAGGGACTGAACCAGGTCACTCCTTGCGGGAAGCTCGGTGCCAGTTCGCCCATCTTCGCGCGCACGGCGGTCGCCACGTTCAAAGCATTGGCACCGGGCAGCAACTGGATCGCGAACGCGCCGATCGGCTTGCCGTTGTACTGGGTGTCAAAACCGTAGTTGCCCGGGCCGAAGCTGATTCGGGCGACATCACCGAGCTTGACGGTGGTGCCGTCGGCATTGGCGCGCAAGATGATGTCGGCGAACTGCTGAGGGGAGGTGAAGCGCCCCTCGGTCGACACCGTGGCATTGAGGCCCTGACCGGGCAGTGCCGGGTCGGCACCTAGCGCGCCGGCGGCAAACTGCACGTTCTGCGCCTTGATCGCGGCCAGCACCTGGGTGGCGGAAAGACTGTAGCCCTGCAGCTTGTCCGGGTTCAGCCAGATGCGCATGGCGTACTCGGAACCAAACTGTTGCGTGCTGCCCACGCCGGGAACCCGGGCGATCTGATCCAGGACCTGTGAACCCACGATGTCATTCAACCGGTCGCGATCGATGCCCGCGTTGTCCGACGTCAACGCCAACACCATCAGGAAGCCGGCGTTGGCCTTGGCCACCACCACGCCCTGCTGGGTCACTTCAGAAGGCAGCCTTGGGGTGGCCAGGGCAACCTTGTTCTGCACCTGCACCTGGGCGATGTCGGCATCCGTTCCGCTCTCGAAGGTCAGCGTGATGCTGGCGCGGCCGTTGGAGCTGGACGACGAGCTGAAGTACAGCAGGTGATCAATGCCGGTGAGCTGTTGCTCGATCACCTGAGTGACGGTTTTCTCGGTGGTGTCGGCGCTGGCGCCGGGATAGGTCGCGCTGACCGTCACCGATGGCGGCGCGATGGTGGGATACGACTCCACGCCAAGATTGAGGATGGCCAGCACGCCACCCAGCGAGATCAGGATGGCGAGCACCCAGGCGAAGATCGGGCGATCAATGAAGAAACTCGGCATCGTCTTCGCTCCGTTACTTGCTGGTCGGGGCGTTGCCCGGAGCGGCGGTGGAGGACGCGCCGGCAGGATTGGGCTGCCACGGGCGGGCCTTGGCCGGCTCACCCGCCTTGACGTTCTGGATGCCGGAAACCACCACCTTGTCGCCACTCTCGATGCCGTCGGTGACGACCCAGCTGGTGCGGGTCATGTTGGCGGTGGTGACGTCCTTGCGCGCCACCTTGCCGTCCGCACCGACCGTCATCACGTAGGCGCCGACGGTATCGCGCTGCACGGCCTGCTGCGGAATTAGGAACACCTTGTGCTGCTGACCCAGATCGGCAGTCAACGTGACATACATCCCGGGCAGCAGGCTGTGTTTCGGATTGGGAATGGTGGCGCGCAGATTCACCGCGCCGGTGGCTGGATTGACCGAGGTGTCGGAGAAGTCGAGTGTGCCCGCTTCGCCGTACTTGCTGCCGTCGGGCAGGGTGATCTGCACACTCGTCTTGTTCGGGTCGGACAGGGTCACGTTGCCGCTGCTCTGTGCCTTGCGCATCTGTTCCAGCGCGGCAACGCTCATGGCGAAGTTCACATATACCGGGTCGATCTGGTCGACGGTGGTCAGCAGGGTCGCTTCGCCATTGCCGACCAGGGCGCCTTCGGTCACCTGCTGCTGACCGGCGCGTCCGTCGATCGGCGAGGTGACGTTGGCGTAGCCCAGGTTGATGCGGGCACTCTGCACATTGGCCTGCGCCGCCTGCACCGTGGCGGCGGCAGTGCGCTCGGCGGCGAGGGCGTTGTCCAGGTCCGACTTGGAGACATAGCCCTTGGGCGCCAGTTCCTTCACGCGATTGGCGGTGACCTTGTTGTTGGTATAGGTCGCTCGTGCCTGCGCCAGACTTGCTGTGCTGGCGCCCAGGGCTGCCTTCAGTGGCGCTGGATCGATCTGGAACAGCAGCTGGCCTTTCTTGACGTTGGTGCCTTCGTCATAGCTGCGCTTGAGCAATACGCCGGGCACGCGGGCGCGCACGTCGGCGCTGCGATAGGCGGACAGACGCCCGACCAGGTCGCGGGTCAACGGAGAGCTTTGCGGTTGCGCCGTGATCACGCCTACTTGCGGCGGCGGCGGTTTCTGCTGCGCCTGATCCTTGCCGTTGCCGCAGGCGACCAACGCCAGCAGGCTCAGGCACAACAAGGGCTTGCTCAGTGACGGGGACTTCATGGGAGCTCCAGGACTTGCTTGATCGGGAGGGAGGCCGGCAGAACCAGCACGCCAGACAATGGGGGTCACGATTTAGACACGGTTGCACCAAGCCGCCTTGTGCCATTTGTCCCTGGTTGTCATTTACCACGCGCATGATGACAAACCGCGCGATTCGCGGTATTGGACACGAAATCGTGCGATGGGGAGGCAAAATGGCGGCCGATGGGGGATGCGGGGTTAACTATACCGAGAAGTATACAATTCATCCGCAACAGCGGTCTACTCCTTGAAGCAACCTTTCAAACGACGTGCATTTTCATGGGACCGTTCGACGGTCGCGATGATTGCCGCATCTTGTTACGGCGTTCGACCGCCGTCACGCGACTGGATCGTGGTGGTTGCGCAGTGCCGAATGCGGCAGGGACTTGTCGTTGACCATGGCTGTAGAACTGCACACAGCAAAACAGGCCGCCGTTCATCGATCTGCGCCTTTTTTCGCAGGCGTTGGGGCCTGTGAAGTCACGCGCATCGAGCGTGGCTGAGGTCCAGACATGCACCGTGTAGATATGGGGGTGCTACCAACCACCCTCGCGGGTGTGGACCGTGATCCTGCCAGGTCATGTTCGCTGCAGCAGGACTGGACGCATAAGCTGGTTCAACGAGAGGCGACGTCCTTCCAGGAAGGCGTCGCCTCTCCTACTGCGCGTTCATCTATCGTCAAGTCGCGAACGACAAATACGCCACTTTTGGTTCTATCGCAACGCGTCAATGACCATACGGATGACTCTACCGGTCATCTCCATCATGTCCCGCCGAAGCGGGTACGGCGGGTCGCACCGGAACGAGCGATCCCTGCAAAACCCACGCCCGCTGACTGGGTGCAAAGCGTGGGGCGAGGATGCCATCGTTGATTTCGCGTGTGACGGCAAACCGCTTGAACTGTGTGGCCGGGATGAACAGGCGATCGTTGTTCGGGAATCCGTCGCTCGCGCTGTCCGCATCACCCTCTTCCGCTGAAATCACGCCATCGCCATTGGCATCGACACGTCTGACCTCTGCCGCGTAGGCGTCGAACAACCGTCGCGGAAACTTCACTCCCGGTTCGAACGAAACCAGTCGCTCATAGGTGTCCAGATAGATTTCGTTGGCCAGCCCGCTCGGAATGAAGCGCTGCCGGAACTCGCGTTGCGAGGCGGCGTCGGCATCGAACTTGTCGGTATCACGTGGCCCCGATCCCTGGATCACGCCCATCGTGTTCGGGTCATCACCATAGTGGATCGCGTCGTTGTGCGGGCCGGAAGGGCCGCCGCCGGGAATGATCGAGGACAACGCGCCCAGCTTGCCGGCTTCAAACGTACCCGGAATGCCGCCGGTGTACGGCAGTTCGTACAGAGGATGGATCCAGTTGGTGGTGTAGTTGAACTCCCAATAGGCATGGCAGTCGCTTTGCTGGAAACAGTTGTAGGCGCCCATGCTGAGCTGGATCGGCACGACGTTGGTCTGGGTGTTCGGGAAATGATCGTGCTTGCTCGGGAAGTCCACATCCATGCCGTCCATGGTGAAGATCCTTCCGGGTACGTTGTGACCGCTGCCCATGTATTTCAGCAGATGGGCATCCGCCGCCGTCAGCTTGCCGAATTGCGCATGGTGATCTGGACGCGGTCGCGCAACCGCCGGTACGGTCAGGTCGTGGATCATCCAGCCTTCGTACCATCCGCTCTCGTTGTTGATGACGAAAAGGCCCGAGATGTCGGTGAAGATGTCGATGAACGCGTGCACATCGGACGGATCGGTCGGCAATCCTGGTTTCGGTTCCAGGGCAACGCGCACCACACCTCGGGTGCTCAGGCCGCAGTCGAAACCGGTGGCGGTGAGCTGGGCGGTGTCGTTAATGCCGGGGAAACTGGCAGTGAACGGGTTGGCCTCGAACCCGTGAGTCGTGAGCAGGTAGTACTGGAAGAGCTGGCTCGGCTTGTCCGCTTCGGCGTAAACCTGAAGTGGGAGAACGCTGTGCGGTCTGTCCGCAAGCCGTTGCAAGGCATCCTGCAATCGATCCGGCAGCTGGCGGACATCGCCACGATTGCGGACGGTGGCGACATCTTGCGCCGCTTGCGGGTTGGGATGACAGGGTGGGGCCGGCTGTTCGGCATGGACGGCAGTCGCGGCGGTCGCGGCGAACAACGCCACGGCCAAAGCAGCGGCCAAGGGCGCATAGGGGAGATGTGTGCGTGCCGAGCTTGTCTTTCGCTGACTCGGTTCAAGTGGATTCATGGCTATTCCTCCGCGGCATCGCCGCTGGATCGCCCAGGGACCCCTGCGACGAAGTGAGCGGCAGACATGAGAGGCAGCGACTGGGGGATTCGGTTCATTCATTTTCGCGACCGCTCACATGGTGGGTGTGTGGCCGCACGCAGACCACCTGCCGGCCCCCGCGGTGTGATCAACGAGATCCGGAAGAAATGTACGTTCGGCTTATCAGCAGGTGTATACCGTGCAAGGCGGCGACGGGTTGCGGGCATGCGGGATTGAACCGAAATCGCCGAACCGGGCATTGACGTGCAACGAGGACGATTGCGTTTCGAGGGCGACCATGCTGATCACGCAAACCGGTACGTACAAGACCAGAGGTGGTGCGACTGCGCTGGACGAGGCTGCCTTGCTGGAACGGGTTGCCGCAGAAGAGATGGACGCCTTCGAGACGCTCTATCGGGTCTATCACCCCCGGCTCAAACGCTTCATCGAACGGATGACCCGGCAACCGGCATGGGTCGATGAAGTGCTGGACGACACGATGTTGGTGGTATGGCGCAAGGCGCATACCTACAACCACGACTCGAAAGTCTCCACCTGGATCTTCGCGATTGCCTATCGCCAGACACTGAAGGCACTTAAGCGTCGGGATGCGGTTCCGGAATTCGGCCAGGTAGAGGACGCGAGTGCGGTGGCGCCTGGCCCGGACGTCGAACTGCAACAGCACGAGTTGCGCCAGTATCTTGATGACGCTCTGGGTACCTTGTCGGCGGAACATCGCGCGGTGATCGAGCTGACCTACTACCTGGGTTACGCGTGTCGCGAAATCGCCGACATCTTGGACTGTCCGGTGGATACGGTGAAAACCAGAATGTTCTATGCGCGACGCAAGCTGAAGGTGGTGCTGGCCGCGCGAAGGGAGGCGATATGAACGGACGAGTGCTTCCCTTCGAAGGTTCGGCGCACGTCGAGGCCGACCGATTGTTGCCGTGGCTGGTGAATGGAACGCTTTGCGACGAGGAACGCGGGCTGGTGGAGCAGCACTTGGTCGACTGCGCCCAATGCCAGCGCGAAGTCGAATGGCTACGTGCCCTGCAAGCGCAAGCGGCGTGTGACGACAAGACGACAGATGCCGCAGACACCCACCAGGCGGTGCAGCGCTTGCGTCGGCGGATCGACGCCGAGCGCGTCGGCCGGCGGGTGGAAGTGCGACCGGCAGGTTGGCGCCGTTGGGGGCGCCGGCCGTGGGTGAAGGGGGTGATCGCTGCACAAGCCGCGATCATTTTGATGCTCGGGATCGCGTTGATCCACGACAGCCGAACGGCGGCCGCGTATCGCACGCTTGGTGCGGCGGCAGTGCCGGATACGCGATTGGTCGTGGTCTTCGATCCGCATCTCAGCGAGGCGCAGATGCGCCGCCTGCTGCGGGCGAGCGATGCGCGCATCGTTGACGGACCGACCGATGCGGGTGTCTACGTACTCAGCGTGCCATCCACGCAGACGAAGGCGGTGCGCGAGGCCTTGCGTGCCGCGCCCGGCGTCTCCCTGGTGGAAGGTCTTGATTCCGACCGCGAGCGTTGACCATGCGCTGGCTGGCACTGCTGGCGGCACTGGTGATCGGACTTGTCGCCTGCGCAGAGCACCCGCGCCCTGCCGCCATAGCGTCGACCAACTCGGCGCAGCAGCAGGCCCGGATACTGGTGATGCTGCGCGTCGCGCCAGCGCATTTTCGTCCCGCGGCAGACTACGCGGGCAACTATCTCGCGGCGCCTGATCGCGCGGCGCGCCGACGGATAGCCTTGCAGCTTGCGCATGAGCACCGTCTGGTTGTGCTGAGTAGTTGGCCGATGCCAGCACTGGGCCTGGATTGTTTCGTGATGCAGGCGGCCAGCAGCGAATCGGTGATAGCGCTGGCGCGCGCGCTGTCAGCCGATCTGCGAGTGGAATCGGCACAACCGATGCATCTGTTCCGCGTGCTCGGTGATGGTGATCCGCTTTACCCGCTGCAACCTGCAGCCAGCCGCTGGCATCTTTCCGAACTGCATGCGCTGACCACCGGCAAGGGCGTGGTGGTCGCCGCACTGGACAGCGGCGTGGAGCTGGCCCATCCGGATCTGCGTGGACAGATCGCACTGGCGCAGAACTTTGTGGATGACGGCGATTACAAGGCCGAAGCCCATGGCACGGAAGTCGCCGGGATCATCGTGGCCCGCGCCGGCAATGGCATCGGCATCGCCGGGATTGCGCCGGGCGCGCGCCTGCTGGCGTTACGTGCCTGCTGGCAGGAGTCACCAGCCAGCCCAGCGGCGGTTTGCAGCAGCTTTACCCTGGCGAAGGCGTTGCAGTTCGCCCTGAAAAGCAAAGCACAGGTTCTGAATATGAGCCTTGGCGGCCCGCGCGATCGCCTGCTCGAGCGTCTGCTGGATGTCGCGCTGACGCGTGGGGTCACCGTCGTCGGTGCGCTGGATGAGGTGGCCGGCGAAGGTGGATTTCCTGCCGCCTATCCCGGCGTGCTGGCCGTGGTCGGCGAACACTCCCGAAGCCATCTTGCCGGTGTGCTGCGGGCACCTGGGCAAGACCTCCCCACGACGGTACCTGGCGCCGGTTTTGGATTGGTCACAGGAGCCTCGTTTGCGGCCGCGCAGGTCAGCGGTTTGGTGGCCTTGCTGCGCCAGCTATCGCCAGCAATTCATCCGCCACAACTGCGGGCCGCACTGCAACCGGGAAATACGCTAGGCTCGCTCACACAGCGGCCTGCGATGATCGATGCGTGTGCAGCAGTGACGCGCGCCAGCGGGCGTTGCGTGTGCAGTTGCCACGCGGCGAGCACCGCCACTATGGGTGCCGCGCCGGCGAGACCTTCCCGTGCTGCGAGCCGCGGTTGCACTCTTTGCCCTGCTGTTCACCGTTGAGGCCCACGCCCAGGTCTCAGGCAGCGTTACGCTGCTCTCCGACTACCGTTTTCGCGGTGTTTCCCTGAGTGATGGCAGGCCAGCAGTGCAAGTGGCGCTTGCCCTCGACCGCGCTGACGGTTGGTATGCCGGGGCACTCGTGTCGAGTGCGAAGACGGAGCAGAGTGCGCGTCCAAGCGCGCAACTGTTGTCTTACGCAGGCTTCGCACAGCGCTTTCGTTCTGACCTGAGTTGGGAGGTCGGTGCCCTCTACACGCGTTTTACCGGTCACGAACACTACGCCTATCCCGAAATGTATCTCGGACTTGCATCCGAGCACTTCAACGGCAGGCTGTATTACGCGCCCGACTATTTCGGATCCGGGAGCACGGTCTACGCGGAGCTCAACGGCGCCCGCATGCAATCGGAGCGCGTGTATCTGTTCGGTCATCTGGGGATGCTCCGGCGTAACGCTCACGGAACCAACTACGGCGCGTCAAGCCACTATCGGTTCGACGTGCGCGTAGGCGTCGGCATGACGCTACGGGCCGGCAACCTGCAGCTGGGCTGGACGACAATGCGCGGCGGCGACCTGCGGGCGCTTGGCTACCCCGTCGGCAATCGGTCTACGCGCAACGCGTGGGTAATCAGTCTGTCGCGGCTGTGGTGAAGCCAAGGGCAGTGGCTGGCGCGGCCGAGCCGTCCCTGAAAACCAGCGGTTTGTCCAAGGTTCCCATGAGTTGCCGGGTAAACGGCATCGGCGGGGGCGGCGGTGTGTGGGCAGCAAGCGCCAGTTGACGGATCGCCGGTCATGCTCACCGGCAGGAATCCGTGCGCACGGGCATGGTGCGGATCGCGGTGCAGCGGTGGATTCGCCCGGATGCGCGGCGTATCCTTTCAGGGGTTTTTTACCCACTTTGATAACCCCGCCCTCACCAAACAGCAGATGCCATGAATGCGACCCATACGGCGAATGATTTTTCCCTTCCTTCGGTAGTACTGGCCGAGTTGAAAAAGGGCGGCATGTCGCCTGAGAGGCTGGGCGAAGCTCAGGTCTTTTGCGACGCCTTCTTCGCCAGGATCGGCGGCGGCGACGTCGGCCTTCACTCACCGATGCAATGGGCCGCACTGGTGGGTAGCCTGGTGGAGTTCATGCAGCAACGTCAGCCGGGGCACGCCACGGTTCGGGTGCTGAACCCGGCCGATGTCCACGCCGGTCGCAGTCTGTTGCAGGTGATTACCGACGACATGCCGTTCCTGATCGATACGGTCAGCATGATCGTGTCCAAGCGCCTGCAGATTCATGCGGTGATCCATCCCGTGTTGAAAGTAACGCGCGACGATGCCGGAAAACTGCTCGGGCTGGATGACGAAGGCGGTCGTCCTGAATCGGTGATGCACTTCGAAATCGATCGTGCTGCCGATGCTGGCGAGCAGACTCAGCTGAAGGCGGAAGTGGAGGCCGCGCTGGAGGATGTGCGCGCGGCAGTGAGCGACTGGTCGGCGATGCGCGACAAGGCACTGGCCATCGCCAACGAACTGCCCCAGCGGGCGTTACCGATGGACGCCGCGTCGGTGACCGAAGCCAGCGATTTCATGCGCTGGATTGCCGACGACAATTTCACCTTCCTCGGCTATCGCGAGTATGAGGTAGCCGACGCCGATGGCGAGCGCGTGCTGCGCTCGATCGAGGCATCCGGTCTGGGCATTCTGCGCAACACCGACAGCCTGCTTTCGCCGCGTTCATTGCGTTCACTGGTCGCCAGTGAATTGCCTCAGTCCGGTGCCACCGACGCGATCATCCTGACCAAGACCAATGCACGCTCAAAGGTGCACCGCACCGGCTACATGGACTACATCGGCGTACTGCAGTTCGGGCCCCACGGGCTGGCGGTGTCGGAGCAGCGGTTCCTCGGTCTGTTCAGTTCCAACGCCTACATGGCACGGCCGCAGGACGTGCCGCTGGTGCGGCAAAAGGTCGAGGCCGTGATGGCGCGGTCAGGACTGAAACGTGATTCGCACTCGGGCAAGTCGCTGCGGCACGTCCTGGAGACGCTGCCGCGGGATGAGCTTTTTCAGGGTACCGAGGACGAATTGTTTGCAACTTCGATGGGTATACTGGAATTGCGGCAGCGCGCGCGCACACGTCTGTTCATGCGTCGTGACCGCTATGGCCGATTCTTCACCTGCATGGTGTTCGTGCCCCGCGATCGCTTCAACACCTCGGTGCGCGAGCGGATCGAATCGCTGCTGGGCATGGCGCTGCACGCCGAGCAGAGCGATTCGTCGGTGCAGATGGGCGAGGCGACACTGGCGCGCGTGACCATTGTTGTGCGCCCGAAGATCGGCGATCAACCCACCTACGACCTGGCCGAGCTGGAGCAGGGCGTGGACAGCATCGTGCGCAACTGGCACGACGAAGTGCGTGATGCGCTGGTGCAGCTTCGTGGCGATCACGAGGGCGTGGTGCTGGCCAACCGCTATGCCAAGTCGCTGCCGGCCGGCTATGTCGAGGACGTGAGTCCGGCCGTGGCCGCCGAAGACGTGCATCAGTTGTCGCAGCTCGCGGGCGACAATGCCTTGCGGATGTCGTTCTACCATCCGCCGAGGGAACCGGAAAAGCTGCGCTTCAAGGTGTACCGCTCCGGCGGCGAGATCGCTCTTTCCGAAGTGCTGCCGCAGCTGGAAAACCTGGGCCTGCGGGTACTCACTGAGCATGTCTACGACATTCCCGGCGATGTGCCGCTGTCGATCCAGGACTTCCAAGTGCAGCCGGTGGGCAAGCTCACCTTCAGCGTGGAGCAGGTGGGCACGCTGTTCGAAAGCGCTTTTGAACAGATCTGGCGTGGCAACGCGGAGAACGACGGCTTCAACCGCCTGGTGCTGGGCGCCAAACTCAACTGGCGCCAGATCGCGATGCTTCGCGGTTACAGCAAGTATCTGCTGCAGACCGGGGTGACTTTTTCGCAAACCTATATGGAGGAGACCCTCAACCGCTATCCGGCCATTGCCGGATTGCTGGTCGAACTGTTCCTGGCGAAGTTCGATCCGCGCCGGGAGGCGTTGTCGGCCGACGAGCTGAAGGCCGCGGGCGCGACGCTCGCTGACGAAATGCAGGCGCTTATGCCCGACTCCATCCTGAGCGCGAATCCAGGTTTGATCGAGGGCCTCAGTGTCGCCTTGTCGCATCCGCGAGCCGAGCAGATCCAGACGGTGGAAGGCGCGATCAGCCTGTTACTGGAAAACGTCGACAGTCTTGACGAGGACCGCATCCTGCGCAGCTTCGTGGCCCTGATTCATGGAACCTTGCGCACCAGCTTCTTCCAGTTGTGGGACGGCGTGCATCGCGCCTACATCAGCTACAAGCTCGACTCGCATGCCGTGCCCGAACTGCCCAAGCCGGTGCCGTACCGCGAAATATGGGTCTGCGCGCCGCGCGTCGAGGGCATTCATCTGCGCTTTGGCGCAGTAGCCCGCGGCGGTCTGCGCTGGTCCGATCGGCGCGAGGATTTCCGTACCGAGGTGCTGGGTCTGGTCAAGGCACAGATGGTCAAGAACACGGTCATCGTGCCGGTCGGTTCCAAGGGCGGGTTCTTCGTCAAGAAGGCGCCGGTGGGCGGCGACCGCGATGCCCAGCAGGCCGAGGGCATTGCCTGCTACCGCATGTTCATTGCCGGCTTGCTCGACATCACCGACAACCTCGTCGAAGGCGAGATGGTAGCGCCACACGACGTGGTGCGCCACGACGGTGACGACCCTTATCTGGTGGTGGCTGCGGACAAGGGCACAGCCACGTTCTCTGACATCGCCAATGCTATTTCGATCGAGCACGGTTTTTGGCTGGGCGACGCGTTTGCCTCTGGTGGCTCCAATGGCTATGACCACAAGGTCATGGGCATCACCGCCAAAGGTGCGTGGGAGTCGGTGAAGCGCCACTTCCGTGCACTCGGTCGCGATTGCCAGACTCAGGACTTCACCTGTATCGGCATCGGTGACATGTCCGGCGACGTATTCGGCAATGGCATGCTGCTGTCCAGACATATCCGCTTGCAGGCGGCGTTCGATCATCGCCACATCTTTTTCGATCCCAATCCCGATGTGGAGCGCTCCTATGCCGAGCGTGAGCGTATGTTCAAGCTGCCGCGATCCAGCTGGGAGGATTACGACAAGTCGCTGATTTCCGAAGGCGGCGGGATCTATCCGCGCAGCGCCAAGTCGATTCCGTTGACGCCGCAGGTGCAGTCATTGCTGGGGCTGAAGCCGGACGTGACCCAGCTTGCGCCCAGCGAGTTGCTCAGTGCGATCCTCAAGGCGCCAGTCGACCTGTTGTGGAATGGAGGCATTGGTACCTACGTGAAATCGTCGGCGGAAAGCCATGCTGATGTGGGTGATCGGGCCAACAATGCCTTGCGTGTGAATGGCGGTGAGCTGCGCTGCAAGATCGTCGGTGAGGGCGGCAATCTCGGCATGACGCAGAAGGGCCGTATCGAGGCGGCCCAGCACGGTGTGCTGCTCAATACCGACTTCATCGACAACTCCGCTGGCGTGGATACCTCCGATCATGAGGTGAACATCAAGATCCTGCTCAACGACGCCGTGCAGCGAGGCGAACTCACCGAGGCAGCACGCAATACGCAACTGGCGGCGATGACGGACGAAGTCGGTGACCTGGTGCTGTGGGACAACTACCGACAGAACCAGGCCATCACCCTGATGGAGCACCAGTCGGTCGGCCGTCTGGGTTCCATGGCGCATTTCATTCGGACGCTCGAGGCCGAAGGCACGCTGGATCGCCAGGTGGAGAATCTCCCGTCCGAAGCCGAACTGACCGAACGCAAGGCGCGTTCGCTCGGCCTGACCCGGCCGGAGCTGGCGGTGTTGCTGTCGTACGACAAGATCCGCCTGTTTCAGCAACTGCTGCATTCCGATGTGCCGGAAGATCCGTATTTGTCCAAGGAGCTGGTGCGTTATTTCCCGGTGCCGTTGCATGAAAAATATGCCGAGCACATGCAGCGTCATCGGCTGAAGCGCGAGATCATCGCTACCGCGGTGACCAACTCCACCATCAATCGGATGGGCGCGACCTTCATGATGCGGATGCAGGAGGACACCGGTCAGGGGCCTGCTGCGGTGGCCAAGGCGTATACGGCGGCCCGCGAAATCCTCGACGCCCGCGAGCTGTGGGCGCTGATCGAGGTGCTGGATAGCCAAGTGGCCGAAGACACCCAGATCGACGCCATCAAGCAGATCTGGTCGTTGCTGCGTCACATGACCCGCTGGTTGCTCAACCGTCCCGGCGGCTCGATGGATATTGCCGCCAACGTCGAGCGCTACCAGGCCGGCGTGTCGGCGCTGCGTCGGGTGCTGCCGGATGTGCTGACGCCGACCGGCAAGGGTGATTTCTCCTGCACTCAGGAAAAATGGGAAGGTTTGGGTTTGCCCGCCGAGCTGGCACTGCGTCTGGCCCGTATGCCGGACCTGCGGGCGGCGCTGGACATGGTCGAAGTGGTGCAACAGAGCGGTCAGCCGATGGACAAGGTCGCGCATATCTTCTTCGAACTGGGCGAGGCGCTCGACCTGGAATGGTTGCGTGGCCAGATCGAGGCGTTGCCGGTGGAGGGTCACTGGCACGCGCAGGCTCGTGGCTCGTTGCTGGATGAGTTGAACCAGCAGCATCGGGCGCTGGTGTTGCAGGTAATGGCGCTGGCCAATGATCGCAAGGACGTTTCCGCGGTGCAGGCGTGGTTGCAGCGCGACGACGCCACGTTGCAATACACCCGCAGGATGCTGGCGGAAATCCTGACCCAGAACGCGGATTATCCGATTGCCTCGGTTGCGGTGCGCCGCCTGGCGCAGCTGGCGCAGGTCCCGGTTTGAGGTTTTCGCGGGAGTTCGTCGCGGCGTGTGACCCCAACCCAGCCTTCCCCTGGAAGCAGGCGAGGGTATTATGGCGCGCCTCAGGTTTGCGGCGGGTTGTTTGAGCTTCTCCCCCGGACCGCGAGTAGCGAGGGTGTTACGGCATGTTTGGGCTTTGCGGCGGCTTGCTCCGCTCCTCCCCTGCTTGCAGAGGGAGGCTGGGAGGGGGTGCTCCTGCTGCGAAACACAGAGTAGGGTGTGCCGCCTGCTCTGTCGTACTCTGGGCCCTCTTCCCGCCAAACCGGAGTTCCCATGCGTTTTGCCTTCGTCGCCAGTGAAACCAGCGTTGCCCAGCAGGCGCGACGCAAGCTGGTGGAGCGTTATGGCGACGTCGCACCGGCAGATGCCGAGCTGGTGATTGCGCTGGGCGGTGATGGTTTCATGCTGCGCACGCTGCACGATTATCATGCGCTGGAGGTGCCGGTTTACGGCATGAAACTCGGTCGCGTGGGCTTTTTGATGAACAAGCACAAGCTGGACGGACTGCCGGAACGCATCAACCGGGCACACACCGCGTCGCTCTTTCCACTGCAGATGGAAGTCACCGATGCGGAGGGCGCGATATCCACCGCGCTCGCGTTCAACGAGGTTTCCCTGTTGCGCCAGAGCAATCAGGCGGCGCATCTCGAAGTGCAGCTCAACCAAACGGTGAAGCTGACGACCCTGGTCTGCGACGGCATCATGGTGGCGACGCCGGCCGGATCGACGGCGTACAACCTTTCCGCCCACGGTCCTATCCTGCCACTGGACGCCAACGTGCTTGCGCTCACGCCGATCAGTCCCTTTCGGCCAAGGCGCTGGCGCGGGGCCATTCTTCCTCACCGCACCGAAGTGATCCTGCGCGTGCTTGATCCAGGCAAGCGACCGGTCAGTGCCACCGCCGATTTCTACGAGGTACGTGACGTGCGTAGCGTGTCAATCCGTCAGTCCGGTGACCAGGGTGTGCGGTTGCTGTTCGATCCCGAGCACAACCTCGAACAGCGGATTCTGGACGAACAGTTTGCCGCGGAATGACCTGACCTGCGTGCTAGATTGGCGCGTAACGCCCCCGGGTCTGCCAGCTGCCGTATTGCCTTGAACACGCCAACCTTCGAACCCCATGCCCACGATCCTTCCGCCGTCGGTGACAACCGCTTGGTGGTGGCGATTTCTTCGCGGGCGTTGTTCGATCTCGGTGACAGCCACGACCTGTTCGAGCGTGATGGTCTCGATGCCTACCGCCGATTCCAGATCGAGCACGAGAACGAGATATTGAAGCCCGGCGTGGCCTTTCCGCTGGTGCAGAAATTGCTCGGATTGAACAAGCTGGCAGCCGACGTGCCACCGGTCGAGGTGATTTTGCTGTCGCGCAACTCCGGCGACACCGGCCTGCGCATCTTCAATGCGATCCAGCACTATGGTCTGCAAATCAGCCGCGCGGCCTTCACCAGTGGCGCGCCAACGTCGGACTACATCGCACCGTTCAAGGCGGATCTGTTTCTTTCTGCCAACGCGGAAGACGTGGGACGCGCGCTGGCTGCCGGTGTGGCGTCAGCCACGATCCTGCCAAGCACGGCGCCACCACGAGCCAGCGAACAATTGCGCATCGCCTTCGACGGCGACGCGGTGTTGTTCGGTGACGAGGGCGAGCGTGTGTCGCGGGAGGAGGGGCTTGAAGCATTTCACCGCAGCGAAGCCGAACACGCCGGCGAACCGCTGTCGGTGGGTCCGTTTCAGGGTTTTCTTACGGCATTGCATCGCTTGCAGGCCGCGTTCCCGGCGGAGAATTCGCCCATCCGCACCGCATTGGTGACCGCGCGTTCGGCTCCCGCGCACAAGCGGGTGATCCTGACCCTGCGCAAGTGGGGCGTGCGCATCGACGAGGCACTGTTCCTCGGTGGCCGCGACAAGGGCCCGTTTCTCGATGCGTTCGGTGCCGATATCTTCTTCGACGACTCGCCGGCCAACGTGGAGTCTGCGCGGATGCATGTGGCCACCGGGCATGTGCCTCATGGCGTGAGCAATCGCTGACGGGCCCCGACGCGGCCGCTTCGTATGTTCAGTGAACGTAGTTGATCGCGATGGCCGGGGTGATCGTGGTCATCGTGTGGGGGCCGGTGATCACACGGGTGCCGATCAGCAGGCCGAGGTTTGCGCTCCAGCTGTATTCGACCGCAGGTGCAAAACCGAACGCTTCGCTGGAACCTGAGCTTCGACGGATGCGCGCATCGTCGTGCCCGGGCAGCGCAAACCCGTTCACGCGGGTGCCATGGCTGCGGCGGTAGGTGAGGTCGAGCGCCAGCACCCAACGTCGGCTCAGGCTGTATTCCCAGGCTACGTTGACGAGGAACGAGTTGCCTGGCCTGGCATTGCCGCGAAAGCCATTCGAGGTGCCGTAGACGCTGGCGTCCTCGACCTGAGCGCGGCCGGAAACGGACTGTGCCATGTTCAGGCGCATGCGCAGGATGCGGCCGTTTGCGAGCCAGAAGCAAGTTTGTGTGTTGAGTTGCAGCGTCGTGCTGATGGCGCCGCTGCCAAGGCCGTCGCTGGACCGGTTCCCTAGTCGGTCGTATTTTCCGTTCGGCAGGGTTAGCTGCAACTGCAGTGAGATCGTCGGCAGCGAACTGCCCTCATGAAATTCCGTGAGCCGGTATTGCGCCTGCACGCTGACATCGCCCAGCCCGATGCCGGAACTGTCCGCGGCGTCGTCCAACCGGTTGTAACCCAGTACGGGAACCAGTCCGACCGTCAGCCGGTCGGTGAGTCCGTAAAGCATGTAGGTCAGCGAGCCGAAACCATCCGAGTGCGCCGAGGAGACGTCGTAGAGATAGGGTTCGATCAGGAAATGGCCGCGCGGCAAGGTTGCGGCCGAATTGGCCAGCATCGGGCCCGTCCACCATGCATCGTCCTGCGACTGGCGCAGGGGTGGCGATGGCGATACGGTCTCCGAGAGTACTTTCGGATCTCCTGCGGCGTGCGCCCATGCGGCCCAGGACAGCAAGGTATCGGCCAGCAGGCCGCGCAGCGCGAAGCAACCCCGCCGCCTCGACAACATGGTCCTTGCCAACTTCATCCTCATTGGTCAACTCCGCTGATTTCTGCAAAACGATCCATCCTTTGCCTCGCCACGGCCATCCGTTTCTTGCTCACAAACTGCGCCAGCCTTCCAGTCCAGTCAGCATCGCTGCGGCAATCAGCAGGCCGCCTACGCAGCGGGTCGCCAGCATGCCTGCCGCTGGCCGGTGTTGCAGCCACAGCCGCATCCTATCGGCCATCAGCGCCACGCTGCCGTACACGCAGAGCTGGTTGATCGCGATGATCAGCCACATTACCGCCGCCTGCAGCCAGATCAATCCGTATTCGGGGCGCAGGAACTGCGGGAACACGGCAAGCATGAACAGGTAGGCTTTGGGGTTGAGCAGACTGGTCAGCATGCCTTGGCGAAAGGTCGCTGCGCGCGAACGCAGCCGGGTATCCGTACGCAGACCGTATGAGTCCTCGCTGCGTAGCATCGAGATGCCGATCCAGGCGATGTACAGCGCGCCGCCCAGCAGCAAGGCATTGAACGCGTCCGGAAGCATCTTGACCAGCACGCTGATGCCCAGTGCCGTCATCAGCACGTGGCAGATCCCGCCGGCGATGATGCCGGCCACTGCGGCGAGACCGCGGCTGCGGCCGCCAGCCAGTGTGCTGCCCAGCACGAGCGCCATGTCCAACCCGGGTAGCACGACGATGCCGAAGACCAGGGCGAAGAACAATCCCAAATGTTCGTAGTGGCTCACGGCGGCGTCCCGACAGGGGGGCCGGGCAGCCAGCGCAGGCGTGAGCGCGCGGTCGGATTCATCACCACGCGTTCCGGCGCGCCACGCAGCAGGCCGCTGGCGACCAGCGATTGTTCGGCAACCGACAGCCGCGGCGCGAGTTGCCGATCCAGCGTGGAGTTGTCCTTGACCATGCCGAGCCAGATCAGGAACGGTCCGTCCGTGCGGATTGGCAACTGCGGGAAGTTATTTGGCACGTCCAGCGACACCAGCACGCCGGCTGGGTGCACGCCGTCGATGCGGTAGGCGGCAAATGCAGCTTCCGCTTGTTTCGCAAACGCTTTCTCGCGCCCCTTTTTCACCGCGAAGATCTGCGCGACCACGATGCCCTGTGCGCCGCGTTCCTCGGTCACCGGATCGACCGCCGGCAGCACGCTGACGCCCCGGTCGGCATGCAACGGGCGCAGCAACATCACGTTGTCGCTGTCCGGCAGGATCGCGTTGACCTTGAGCCGGTGCTCCCTCCACAGCGGTCCGTAGTAGAACGCCGCGTTGACGACCGGACGCGCATTGATGTCATGGAAGCCGCGTAGCCAGGTGAAGTGGTTCGCATGTCCGCGCTCGGTGAACTGGCCGAACACCATCGCACCGAGCTGCTCGAAGGCTTCGGGGAAATACGTGTCGAAGTATTTGACGAAGTGCGCAAGTTCGCCATCCGTCGTGACATAACGGCGAAATTCGATGACCTGACAATCCTGCAGATGCTGCACGCTCTCCATCAAGGTGACCTCGTTAATTGGTTTGCCGTGTGCCGCGGCTGTGCCCAGCGCGATGCCCGCGCCGACGCCCGGCAACAATCGTTTGAAGTGGCTCATCGGTATTCCCTTTCTGCGCGAGGAGTTGTGTACGACATACGGTAGAGCCCAATCAGGTCAAAAGTTGACCTGATTGATCGCTACAATGGCTGCCATGGCGAAACCCACCACTCGCGTGCTGGCGGTGCTCGACCTGCTGCAGAGCCACGGCCGCATGAGCGGTCCGGAACTGGCACGCCGGGTCGGCGTCGAGGTGCGCACGCTGCGGCGCTACATCGTGATGCTGGAAGACCTCGGCATTCCGTTGACCACCGAGCGAGGCCGCCACGGTGCCTACATGCTGGTCGCCGGCTTCAAGCTGCCGCCGATGATGTTTACCAACGACGAAGCGGTGGCGCTGTCGGTGGGCATGGTGGCTGCGCGTGGCCTCGGACTGGCCGAGGCGGCACCGGCGGTGGCCAGCGTGCAGGCCAAGCTGGCCCGGGTCATGCCGGATGGACTGAAACGTCACGTACGCGCGATCACCGATACCGTCAAGGTCGACCTGCTGCCTGCCACGAACACGCCAGCCAGCAATGCTGCACTGATCGCGTTGACCACGGGGGCGCAGGCGCAGCAGCGGGTGAGCATGAGCTACGACTCGGCGCAGGGAAGCCACACCGAGCGGGAGTTCGATCCGTACGGACTGGCCTGGCGCGCCGGCGCCTGGTATGCGTTGGGCATGTGCCACCTGCGCCATGGTCTGCGCTCGTTCCGGCTGGACCGGATGGGCGAGGTGACCTTGCTGGAACGTTACTTCGAACGACCAGCGAATTTTGACGCGCTGGAGCAGCTTGTGCAGGGGATTGCAGGGATGCCACGCGGTCGCAGCATCGAAGTTCTGCTGCATGCCGACCTTCCGACAGCGCGCCGCGCCTTCTCGCTCGGCTTTGGCTTGCTGGAGCCGGTGAATGCCGGCGTGTTGTTGCGCAGCAGTGCCGATGACCTTGCCTGGTTCGCCCGCCAGCTCGCCAGCGTGCCGTTCGACTTCGAGATACGTACCCCAGCGGAACTGCGTACCGAGCTCGCGCTCTGCGCCACGCGCCTGCATGCATTGGCGACGGCTGGCTGAGCGATGGCATCTGACGATACGGGTGCGTTTTCACCAGTGCGTGACTTTGTCATCGCGGACGAACCAGAGCAGCCCGGTGCCCGGGCCTTTCATCTCAGCGAGACCGAACACGCGGGCGAGCCGTTTTCGGTGGGCTCGTTTCAGGGCTTCCTCACCGCGCTGCATCGCCTGCAGGCGGCGTTCCCGGCGGAGAATTCGCCGATTCGCACCGCGCTCGTCACTGCGCGCTCGGCGCCCGCCCACAAGCGCGTGATTCTGACCTTGCGGAAATGGGGCGTGCGCATCGACGAGGCACTGTTTCTGGGCGGCCGCGACAAGGGACCGTTTCTCGATGCGTTCGGTGCCGATATCTTCTTCGACGACTCGCCTGCCAACGTAGAATCCGCGCGCAAACACGTGGCGACGGGACACGTGCCGCACGGGGTGAGTAACCGCTGATTGCCGTTAAATGGCGGCGGTTTGGATGTCCGTTTTCGGCCCAATATAGATAGCCCGTCGGCCCAAGCCTCAGTTTTCTATGCTCCCTTGTCGGATGAAATGACGGCTGCCCTTCAGCCGAGTTCAAGTCCTGCTGATACAGCGTCGAGCAGGGTTGCGCGTGCTGCTCGCCATTGATCGGCGACGGCGTCATGAACTCGCTGGCGTGCGCTGATTGACACCATGGGAACGGAAAAGATCGAGCAGCTCTGCTTCGAGCCTCGGGGCTCAGTCTGCCCGCCGCCAACAGGTAACGGGCGAAGCTGTCCTTCCCGATCCCGCGCTCAAGCCTCCGCGCTCCGAGGCCCGCTTGAGTCTTCCCTCGACAAATCGGCAACGCTCTCGAACGAGAAGGGTCGGCCGCTCTGCGGCGGAAGAGGGGTTAGCCGCGTGTACCCAGTTCTCGCCATGTCAATTGGCCAAAAACATCAAAATGCTGCAGCGCATCATTCAAGGCACCGGATCGTCTAAAATTAAATGCGTTGATGTCGCAACGCAGCTGATTTAGCCATGTTTCCTGCCAAATTTTTTATGCTGCTTTGCAAGTTGACACCGGTGACAATAACTCGCAATCTGCTGATGTTCTGGTGCGGGGAGGCACAATGGACGCAACCACCACCCACCCGGATTTACCAACACACGTTCCGGAGACGCCATTTCTGGCGACCGTCGTTGGCGTGCTGTTTGCCCGCGTCGGACGGCTGCGTACGTCCCATGACGAGGGGCGCGACGTCGAGGTGCGTGCCCATCAAAAGCTCGCGTGTGCAAAGTTCGAAGGGCTGGCGGAGCCATGGCAATGGTTCGTGGAAGGCGGTGCGCTGTCGCGTGTGCGGCACTGCGTACTCGCCTGCGCCGGCCATGTCGAGGGCGACGTGGTGTTAGGCGACAACTCCTCCTGGCTGATCCATCTGGCGCAGTTGCGCCAGACAGATGACGCTGGACGACGTTGCCGTCCTGAATTTGCTCGAGCGCAACGCCTTCGAAGAGCGATTTCTGCACCGCGGCAGCGTGCGCGCATTTCTTTCGCGGGATCCGGTGTCGGTTACGGAATACGGGCGCAACGGTGTGCCTGGAGCGGCTCAGTGGTATCTCAGGCGTGGCGTGCCCCGGGGGCGCGGCAGGCATCATCCAAGAGGTAAGGCTCATGTCCACTAAACATCGCAGACACCCCCTGTCATTGGCCGTATCGATGTCTTTGCTGGCGGCGGTGGCGACATCGGCGACGGCATCACCGCGCACGGGACCTCCGATGGATGCCGCGGGCTCGCAAGCCGTCACGCCGCAAGACGAGTCGGCAACGCTCTCGTCCGATGCAAAAAAAGCTGAGTCCAAGAAAAAGGACGCCGCGGCAGACAAGGACGCCAAGACTGCGGTTGCGTTGTCTGCGATCAATGTCGTTGGCGTGCGCGCTTCGCAGATGCGCGCGATCGAACTCAAGCGCCAGGCGCCCAACATCCAGGACAGCATTACCGCGGAGAGCATCGGCCAGTTGCCCGACGTGACCATCACCGACGCGCTGCAGCGTGTTACCGGTGTGCAGATCAATCGCGACGCGGGCGTGGGTACGACCGTGGATGTGCGCGGCCTGCCCGAAGTCGGCACCATGTTGAACGGTGAAGCATTCATCACGGCGGATCAGATCGACTCGCAACAGCCCGACTTCACCATGCTGCCTGCCACGCTGTTTCACGGCGTCGACGTGATCAAATCGCCCAACGCCAGCACTACCGATGGTGGCATCAGCGGTGCGCTGGATCTGCACACCTACCGCCCTTGGGATCTGCCCAGCGGCTTCACCTACAGCTACTCCGCTGACGGCGAGCGTGGGCGTACCAGCAGCAAATGGGGGCCTGAAGCCAGCGGCCTGGTCTCTTTCAATGACGACGGCCACTGGGGATTGCTGATTTCTGCCGACTACTCCGATACCACCCGCACGAACTCGAACGAGGGGCTGGACCAGTACGGCGTAGTACTCAACGGGGAGAATGCGGCCAGTGCCGGCGGCTACAACGGCTTCCTTACGCCGTGGAACGGGGCGCCGATTCCTCCGCAGATCGTGCAGAACGCTGACGGCAGCGTGGATGTCAACGGCGACGGAAAATCCGACGGCGTCTTCATGGGCAGCCAGAATATCGGCTTGTACGACACCACCACCCAGCGCAAGCGCAAATCGGGCAGCGCCTCTTTCCAGATGGATCTCGGCAGCGGTTTCACTTTCACCAGCGACTATTTCTATTCGCAGCAAAAGCAGTTCGACCGCACCGCCGGCATCCAGATCAACTCCACCAACTGGCAGGGCGCAACGTACGTGCCGCTGCAGTCGCGAGACACCGGCAGCCCTGTCGCCGGCTCCTACGGCACACCCGAGCCGGGCTGGGACGGCTCGCACCTGTACACCACCCAGGTCTACGAGAAGTGGCCGGGCGATGTGGAATCGTTCTCGCAGATCAACAGGAAAGATTCCAACGCGAAGAACTTCAACGCACAGCTGGATTTCGACAACGGCGGCCCGTTCACCGCCAGCGTGCGCGGCATCCACGATACCGCGCAGCAGTCGAACGTCGAGACCGACGTCAACATTTCCAATTCCGATGGCGGCTTGTGGTCCAACGTGCTGAAGGACGGCGTGCCCGATGACGCCGTGCCGCCTGGCACGTATGTTTTTCCTGACCAGTTGGGCGGCAACCGGGTCTTCAATGCCAACGGGCTTGCGCAGAACACGGTGCCGATTGTCGCCAACCTGAGCGGACGCTATCTCACGGTGAGCTTGCCCCCATCGCTTTCCAGCCAGTTTGCCGACCCCAACGGCTGGACCATGAAGACGCTGGAATCCTCCGGAGACTACGACCGCAAGGTCGCGCTCAACGTCCTCCGGCTGGATGGGCACTACGACTTCGAGAACGGCTTCAAGCTTGACTTCGGTGTGCGCAACAGCATCCGCCATGCCGACAACATCGGTTACACGCTGGTCACGCCCGTCTACGCCGGCATCGGTGCCAGCGACCCGGCCGGTTGCCTGGTTCGCTATGTGGGCGCCGACGTGGTGCTGAACAGTGGGTCGTGTACCGCAGGCAACGATCAGGGCTACTTCCGCGCCGGTCCGATTTCGGCGTTGCAGATTCCGAACACGCCCGGGCCGCTGGCCAACAACTGGAAGCAGTACGCGAATCTTCTGGGCTCGGGAATCACCTTCTGGGCGATTGACCCGAAAGCGATGGACAACCCCGAGGCCTACTGGAAGTCGCTCTATCCGCAGACCCAGCGCCAAGGTGAGCCAGGCACCACCTGGGCCGTCGGCATCAAGGAAACGTCCGGTTACCTGCAAGCGGATTTCAGCGGCAACCTGGGCAGCATGCCGTACAGCGGCAACGTCGGTTTGCGCGTGATCCGCACCAATCTGG
>JBDTXA010000025.1:0-27609 GCA_040006415.1 Rhodanobacter sp. | reverse complement strand
GATGCACTTGCTCTGATGCCCCCAACGAAAAGCATCGCGCACAGGGTGCGCTCCTACAAAGGCCATCGCTATCGTGCGTTATTTCGCTTGCAGAATCAGGTCCAGTCGATTGGGCTGACTTAACTGTGGGAGAGGCTTCAGCCGCGATGCTTTTGTTCTGGTGACCCGACTCAGAGCGTCGCGACTGAAGTCGCTCCCACTGGAGCCGTTGTGTCGTACGTTATTTGTCCGACGGAATCAGGTCCGGCTGCGAGGTGTACCAGCGCTCGGCGTGTAACAAATGGAAGTCGCGCTCGCCATCGGCCAGCGCCACGCCGAGGCCGAGGATGCCCCAGCGCGCATAGAGGTCTCCCTGCGGTTTGCCATCGCGGATGCGCAAATGGGCGAACAGATCGACCCGCTTGTTGCTGGCCTTTAGCTGATCGAGCACGAAATCGCCCTTCTGTGCCTCGACCCTTGCATGGGCAGTGGCGCGGCCATCGTTGATGACGTTGGTAATCCATTTGGGAAACGCGCTGCGGTCGGCGAACAACGACAGCAGCAGGCTAACGTCCTTCATCTCCAGTGTTGCATCGCCGCGCAGCTGCATCGGCTTGTCCCAGTTCAGCTGACCCTGCTTCAAGGTGATCTGCGCCCACCACGGCGGCGCGCTGGAGCCTTCTACAAGGACTCCGTCCAGGCTGAGGCTGAAGTCATCCAGGTCGAACGCATGACCGTTTCGTTTGGCACGTTCGAGCCGAGTGTCCATGCTCAGGTTGCCGCGAAGTCGCGACACACCAAGCGCCAGCCGGGCGCCCGCGCTGGTCATCTGCATACGGCCGGCGCTGACGTCGCCGTTGCCGTCGATGCTGAACTGCGTGCTCATGTGTCCCTTGCCGCCGAGAAATTCCAGGCTCTTGCCCGGCAGGTAGCGGTTGTAGGCGCGCAGGTCGGGTATCTCGGCGTCGCTGAAGGCCATGCGCGCGGTGAACGCCTGCCGAAATCGCGCCAGATCATTCGAGGACTGCAGATTCACCTGCAGATTGTCACCTCGAAGGTAGGCTTGCTTCGGCATGCTCCGCGGCGCCAGCGTGAAGTGTTCGACATCCAGTGCCGCCAGCAACTTGCCGCCGTTGTCGTCGCCATCGATATGCGCCTGCGCGTGGGCGCTGCCAGCGAACACGTTGTCGAGAATCGTCGCCGCCAGAGTCACCGCCGGCACTTCGACATGACTGCCCCCGGCCAGCGTGCCATTCACGATGCGCAACGCGCCGACGATGTCTCCCGCGCCGTCCAGGCTCAGCCAGGGTTTGGACATCACCATCGGCGTCAACCACTGCAATGAGGCGAAGTGCCAGGCGCCATCGATGCTGCCGGAGAGTTTGCGCAGGCCATCGCTCAGCGAGTCCGGCGGCAACAGGCTGCGACTGGCGTAATCGAGGTGCGCCTCCAGTTGATGGGGCGCCGTGACAGCCTCGTCACCTTGCGGCGGCGGCACCCGGGCATGGATGGCCAGGCCTTGTGGCTGCACTGCAAGATCCAGCTGGCCGCGACGTCGTTGCTGCGTGCCGTCGGCCTCGGTGATCGCCACCGGTGCGTTCCACTGCAAACGGCCACCGGGTTGCAGCACACCATGATCGATGGTGATGTCGGCGCTCACATGACCGCCCAGCGGGGAGAGCTTGGCGGATAGTGCGCCGGAGGTGTCCGCGCCCAGCGCGATCGCCGGCGTGGAACCCTCGATGGTCAGATGCCCGCTGCCACGCTCGACCTTGCGCCAGCCGGGCGGCTGCTCATGCGTGAAGGCATCGAAGTGAAACCGCGTTTCCATGCGCGCGTCGTGCAATAGCGCTTGCTGGCCCCAGTGCAGCTGGGCGTGAGACATCAACAGATGCGACGGCAGGATGCGAGTGGCACCACCGCGCAGCTGATGGGTGAAGCCGACCGTACCCGAGCCATTGTCGCTGTCGGCCACCAGCTGATCGAAACGCAATTGCCGAAGCGACTGCGTGGTGAGTCGATCCACCCGCAAATGCCAGGCATCCGGCTGCCAGGGCGGGGGCGAATTGTCTTGCTTGGTACGCCGAATGGCGACCTTCACTTCGGTGGCGAAAACATGCCCGAAGCGCAGCTCGCGCCGTAATAGCGGCCACAGCATGATTCGCCCGGTCACCGTGTTGCCGCGTGCATCCCACAACAGTTTCCGCGCATGACCGCGGATGTACAGGTCATGCAGCACCACCTGTCCCGGATACAAGGTCCATGCCCCGCTCCAGGTCGCCTGGAACGTCACCGGCTCGTGGTTGACATTCGATGACGCCAACGCGCTGTTCAGATAGATATTGCCAGCAACCAGATAGACCGCGTACAGCCCTCCCAGCGTCCACAGCAAGCGGCGCAAAGGCGTTGATAATTTGCGCATCAGAGGAGAGTTATCACGTAGAAGGAGAGCATGGCCACTGGCATGTGATGTTGAGGTGGAATGTCGGCGCAAGAACCGGATCGCGGCCGCCGCCAGTGTCGCCCAAGCTGCACGCTCATCGCCAACGGAACGCCGCCATGCTGACACTGTTCGACTACCTTCCCTCACAAAATGCCTGGAAAGTGCGCCAGCTGCTTCATCATCTCGCGATCGCTTACCGCTCGGTTCCGGTCAGCATCTTTGAGGGCGAAGGAAGGTCCGCCGAATATTTGCGCATCAGCCCCACCGGCACGGTGCCGGCCATCCAGCTCGACGATGGCCGCACGCTGGCGGAATCGAATGCCATCCTGACCTGGCTCGCCGAGGGCACGCCGTACCTTCCCGACGACGCCTTCGAGCGCGCGAAGGTGCAGCAGTGGCTGTGCTTCGAGCAGGAGCGCGTGGAATCGGTCATCGGCGCCCTGCGTCACTGGACCATGACCGGCAAACTGGCCCGACGCCCCGTCGAGCTGGTCGAGTCCAAGCGCCGCAGCGCCGAACGCGCATTGGCCACGCTGGAACGCGAGCTGACTTCACGTCCCTTCATCGCAGGCAACGACTACACCATTGCCGACATGGCCCTGTTTGCCTACACCAGCCGCGCCGGGGAAGCGGGACTGAGCCTGGCACTCTGCCCGCAGCTGCGCCGATGGACCAAGCGGGTCGAAGCACAACCCGGTTTCCTTGCCACCATGCATGCGTACGCGATCGACCCGCATGCTGCTGGCGAGTTGCCCTAGGCTCGCTGCGTGCACGGCCGCGCGGCGGATATGACAAGCGGATAAAAGCGCGGCAGCCCGATAGCCGTGTTCAAATTCGCTCAGGCATGAATGGCACTTACTTGAGCGCAGAGCTCCCATTTCCGTCATTCTGCGGAAGCAGAAATCCATTGACCTCATGAGGCCGGAGGCAGTGGATTCCCGCTTTCACAGGGATGACGAGCTTAAGCAAGTGCCACTCCGCTCAGGCGTTGATTGCTTCTGTTCCGGCGATGGATGTCCAGGATGAATGTTGCAGACGAACCACTCCCTGATTCTTGCAAAATCATCGTAGGCTTCCGCGCCGGCAGGTGGAATCAGTTGCCGCCGAGATCGCCAATCGTCGTCGCCAAGCGTGTCCCATGGCTCCTTGGAATTGCCGAGTTTGTGCGCCAGGCAACCGTGTAGCGGGCGACTGCCTATCCGTCGGCGGCGTCTCGACAAGTCGGACTGCCGGTGTCGAGCCGCATCCGGCACAGGCCGTCTGGATCGAGCCAGTGCCATACTCGGGGTTTTCCAGCACGAGAATTCCCGATGCGCCTGCTGCCCGCTCTTGTCTTCGGCACCCTGATGCTGCCGCTGGCTGCTTATGCCAGCGAGCCCAATTCGTATGCCCAGCCGGATCAGGTGGTAGTGACACATCTGGATCTGGACCTGGTGATCGACTTTCCGCACAAGCAGTTGGACGGCCAGGCCACGCTCAAGCTGGAATGGAAGAATCCCTCCGCGCCTTGCCTGGTTCTTGACACGCGCGATCTGAAGATCGCGACGATCGAGGCGCTGAGTGCCGACGGCAAAACCAGGCCATTGAAATATGTGTTGGCGCCGCGCGACAAGCATCTGGGCAGCAAGCTGACCATTGCTGCGCCGAAGCATCCGGCGCAGGTGCGCATCGTCTACACCACTTCACCAAAGGCGTCGGGGCTGCAATGGCTCACGCCTGCGCAGACAGCGGACAAGAAGTTGCCTTTCATGTTCTCGCAATCGGAATCGATCCACGCGCGCTCGTGGGTACCGCTGCAGGATTCGCCGGCGATCCGCTTTACCTACGACGCGCATGTCACCGCGCCGAAGGCGGTGCGCGTGGTGATGAGTGCACTCAACGATGCCAAGCACCCGCTGAACGGCGATTACCGTTTCAACCAGCCGCACCCGATTCCGTCCTATTTGCTGGCGATCGCTGCCGGCGACATTGCGGTGAAGGCGACCGGACCGCGCTCGGCCATCTACGCCGAGCCGTCGGTGGTCGACAAGGCCGCACACGAGTTCGAGGACACCGAGCAGCTGATCGCCGCCACCGAGAAGCTCTACGGGCCGTATGCCTGGGGTCGTTACGACATCCTCGTGCTGCCGCCGTCGTTCCCCTACGGCGGCATGGAAAACCCCAACATGACCTTCGCCACGCCGACGGTACTGGTAGGCGACAAGAGTCTGGTCTCGCTGGTATCGCACGAGCTGGCGCATTCCTGGTCGGGCAACCTGGTGACCAGCGCCACCTGGCGCGATATCTGGCTAAACGAGGGTTTCACCACCTACGTCCAGGGTCGCATCACCGAAGCGGTTTACGGCAAGGTGCTGGCGGACGAGGAGGCGTTGCTGTCGGCGCGCGCGCTGGAGAAAGGCATCAGCGAGATGCCGGCGAACTCGCAGAAGTTGGCGCCTGATCCGCGCGGCGTGGGCGCCGATGACGCCTTGTCCGACGTCGCCTACGACAAGGGCTCGTGGTTTCTGCGGACGCTGGAAAAACGCTTTGGCCGCAAGACCTTCGACAACTACCTGAAGGGTTACTTCGCGCACTTCGCCTGGCACAGCATCACCACCGAACAGATGCTCGACTATATGAAGGCAAACCTGATCGACAAGCATCCGGGCACGATGCGCTGGGATGAAGTGAAGACATGGGTGTATGGCGAAGGCATCCCCAAAGACGCGCCGCTACCCGATTCACCGCGGTTCAATGCGATCGACCGCGAGCGCAGCGACTTCCTTGCGGGCAAGCTGGCCGCCGACAATCTCGATGCGAAAAGCTGGAACACGCAGGAATGGATGTACTTTCTCGACCGCCTGCCCGACGCACCGCCCGTGGAGAAAATGCAGCAACTCGATGCAGCCTGGCACCTTACCGGCACGCCGAACGCCGAGATCGGCATGCGCTGGTACAGCCACGCCATCGCGGCCGGTGACAAGGCCGTGTGGCCTGCGGCGGCCGAACACATGACGCGCATTGGCCGCATGTACCTGACCCTTCCACTGTACAAGGCGCTCGTCCGCACGCCAGTCGGGCTAGCCTATGCGCAGCAGGTCTACGCCAAGGCCAGAGCCGGTTATCACCCGCTGACCCAGGCTGCCGTCGAAGCGATCTTCGCCAAGGCGAAGCCCTGACTGCTCGTCCCCCTGCGCCGCAGGGGAGGGGGCCCTTAACATCTACCACCACCTGACGCAGCAAAGCCCTATGCAGCCATCGACGAACAGCACCACCCCCCTTTGGAAACGGATGCTGCGGCGCCGTCTGAAATTCCTGGCCTGGTTGGTCGCGCTGCTGGCCATCGTCTTTGGTGGCAGTTACCTGTTTGCGCCGCAGTGGCTGATGCAGGCGAATTTCAAGCGCGAGGCGATGGCGGCGCACCTGGAAACGCATTCCGTGCAAACCGGCGATAGCCGCTGGGTTTATTACGAAGGTGGCAAGGGCCCGACCATCGTGTTGCTGCATGGCTTCGCCTCCGACAGGGAGGTCTGGTTGCAGGTGGCCAAGCTGCTCACGCCGCATTTTCATCTGATCATCCCCGACCTGCCGGGCTGGGGGGATTCGTCACGCGATGCGAACGCGAGCTACAACATCGACGCTCAGGCAGCGCGATTGGACGGCTTCGTGCAGACGCTTGGCCTGCAGCGCTTCGTGCTGGTCGGCCATTCGATGGGTGGCGCCATCGCAGGGGTCTATGCCAGCGAGCATCCGCGGCACGTGGCTGAACTGGCACTGGTTGATGCCTTCGGATTGAAGGCCAAAGGGAATGCGTACAGTCGCGAGGTCAAGGCGGGGAAAAACCCGTTCGTGTTCGATGATCGCGCCGGATTCAGCCGACTCGAGGCGCTGACATTTCAAAAGCCGCTGAATCTCCCCGGGCGCTTTGTCGACGTACTGGTCAAACGGAATCAAACGGATCGCGGGTTCATCGAACGCACGTTCGCCGAATTGGAGCAGCCCGGGCAAACGCTAGCGCTGCAAAATCGCCTGGGGCAGCTGGGCATGCCAGTACTCGGACTGTGGTGCCATGACGACAAAATCATGGACATCTCCGCGCTGGACAGCCTGCGCAACGACCTCACTGCGGCCAGTGCGATCAGCACGAGCACCATCAACGGGTGCGACCACATGCCCATGATGGAGATGCCGGCGCAGACAGCGCAGATCCTGACCGGATTTGCGCTGTCTCATTGAACTACGAGGCTAAAAGGCCTGTCTCGGTCATGTGAAAGTCAGCCAACTTCCACACATGATTGTGAATTCCTGATGACAACGTGGGACAATCCGCCATTAACCCCTGATCAGCCGCGCTCTTGAGCCAGAAACCGGATCGATGCAGCAAATAATGAAGCGAAATCCCTGGCGCATCGTTCTGGATGCGATCGTGCGAATGTCCGCCACTCGCACCAACTACTGGGTCGAAGTAGCGGTGGATGCAGCGCTGTGTCTGGCCTTCTTCGTCGAAGGTTGGCGACATCACACGGGCGGCCCGCTAACGGCCCTACTGGCCTTCGCGATGGGCCTGTTTGCCTTCAGCTTCATCGAATATTTCTTTCATCGCTGGATGTTTCATACAAACATCCCGCTGTTCGAGGAGGGTCATCGTACCCATCACGAGCAGCCGCTTGGGTATGACTCACTGCCGTTTTTCCTGCCCGCGGCAGTGCTGCTGGGCCTCGCTGGCGTCTTCATGCTGATCATGCCATCCGGTTTTGCGCTGCTGCTGGCATCGGCCATTACGTTTGGCTACCTTTGCTATGGCCTGAGCCACTTCACGATTCACCACGTGCGCTTCAAGCGGCCCTGGCTGCGGCGCTGGGCCGGCGCCCACCACGTGCACCACTATCATCCCGGCAGCAATTTCGGTGTCACCACGCCAATCTGGGATGTGTTGCTGGGCACGCGCTACGTGCGCACGACGCGCAACATCTGACGTTCGTTGCTGGACTTCGCCGTCCTCGTCCGGCTCGTGTACAGCCTGCCGATGTCGGGCACCGCACTTGCCCGATGCCATCGCCAGCACGTGCAGGCCAGGCAGACCGTCGACGTATCCCGATCCATTGCGTGATCACCCGACCTCGTACAAGATCTGTCCTGACAGCTGATTGTCGGATATTTCTGCAGGAACTTCCGTGATAGTGAAAGAGAAGCCAGGCTTCCTGTCGGCAGGCGGGGAGATGGGGGAGCGGATGCGCCAACATGGCTGGACTGGCTCTACCCTGGGGGCGCCTTCCCAATGGCCGGATGCGCTGAAATCGGTCGTATCGCTCATGTTGGCATCGCGGTTTCCGATGTTTCTGCTCTGGGGCGATCAGCACCTATGTCTGTATAACGATGGCTATATCCCGATTCTCGGCAAGCGCCATCCCGACGCCCTCGGCCGGCCTTTTCAAGCGATCTGGCCGGAAATCTGGCCTTCCATTCATCCCCTGATCCAGCGCGCCTACGCCGGCGAATCGCTGTATTTCGAGAGTCTGCCGCTGCGTCTCGAACGCAATCAGTTTCAGGAGGAGGCAAACTTTACCTTTTCCTATTCGCCCCTGCGCGACGCTGAAGGGACGATCAGTGGCATGTTCTGCGCCTGCATGGAAACCACCGAGCAACTGCGCGCCGAGACAAAGCTTCGCGAGAGCGAGGTACGCTGGCGCGGGCTGTTCAACAACATGCAGGAAGGTTTCTTTCTGGCTGAGGTGTTGCGCGATCCTGCCGACCAGATCGTCGATTTCAGGCTGCTGGAAATGAACCCGGGTTTTGAAAAGCAGACCGGGCTGCGCACCGCCGACGCGATCGGTCGCTCGATGCGGGAGCTGGTTCACGGCCTGTCCGAAGACGTGATCGCCACGTGCGCGCAGGTGATGGTCAGCGGCGAGGCCCGCGATTTCGAAACGCATGTCCCCGCCTTGGGCAACCGCTGGTTCGAGATTCGCGCACGCAAGACGGACGCGTCACTGCTTGCCATCCTCTTTCTCGACATCAGTCCGCGCAAGGCGACCGAGGCGGCACTGAGGCAAAGCGAGGCCACCTTTCGCGGCCTGACTCAGGCGATGCCGAACCAGGCATGGACCGCGGCGCCGGATGGTCAACTGGACTGGTTCAATGATCGGATCTACGGCTACTCGGGCCTGGCCACCAGCGAGCTGACCGGTACCGCCTGGACGGGCATGGTTCATCCGGAAGATATTGCCAATGCCGCCGAACGCTGGAAGCTGGCAATTCAGAGCGGGACGGCCTACGAGGCGGAATTCCGTCTGCGTCGCGCCGATGGCGGCTTTCGCTGGCATATCGCGCGCGCGGTGCCGATTCGCGCCGCCGACGGCTCGGTCGAGCGCTGGGTCGGAACGAATACCGATATCGAGGACCAGAAGAGCACCGAGCAAGAACTGGCAAGCCTCAATGAAACCCTGGAGATGCGTGTCGCCGAGCGTACGGGGGCGCTTGAACTAGCCAATGAAGCGCTGCATCAGGCGCAGAAAATGGAAGCGGTCGGACAGCTCACCGGCGGTATCGCGCATGACTTCAACAACCTGCTGACGGGCGTCATCGGCAGCCTGGACATGTTGCGCACGCGCATCGCCCAGCAGCGCCTGGATGATACGCAACGCTACGTCGACGCTGCCATGACGTCGGCCAGGCGCGCCGCTTCGCTGACCCATCGCCTACTGGCGTTTTCCCGTCGGCAGCCATTGAAACCCGAAGTGGTCGACGTGAACGTCCTGGTCCGCTCAATGGAGGATCTGCTGGTTCGCACGCTGGGTTCGGCGATCCGGTTCGAGCTGATTGTCGGCGCCGATCTGTGGCCCACGCTGTGTGATCCGAACCAGCTCGAAAACGCCCTGTTGAATCTCGTCATCAACGCGCGTGACGCCTTGCCTGAAGGCGGGCTATTGCAGGCAAGCACGGCCAACGTCACCCTCGACGCTGCCGACGTTGCAAGGCAGAGCGAGCTGGAAGCCGGGGACTATGTCTGCCTGGCGGTGAGAGACAATGGCTCGGGCATGCCCCGGAAAGTGATTGAGCGGGTGTTCGATCCCTTTTTTACGACCAAGCCGATTGGCCAGGGCACCGGGCTCGGGCTGTCGATGATCTACGGCTTTGCGAAACAGTCGCGTGGCCATATCAGCATCGAGAGTGTCGAGGGCAACGGAACCACCGTACGGTTGTATCTGCCGCGCTCAAGTGAGGACAGCGCGCCGCTGGTGGTTTCTGAAGGTGCGCTTGTCAGCGTCGCGATACCCGTTTCGGACCATCGCCGCGTGCTGGTGGTCGAGGACGAGCCGGTGATCCGCGAGATGGTGGTCGAGGTGCTGTCCGACCTCGGCTACGAGCTGATGCAGGCCATCGATGGCTTGGCAGCGCTGGAGATCATCGGGTCAGATGTGGCGCTGGATCTGTTAATCACCGACGTCGGCCTGCCCGGCATCAACGGCCGCCAGCTGGCGGAAAGGGCGCGCAGGCTGCGTCCGGCGCTGAAGGTTCTGTTCATCACAGGGTATGCCGAAGACGCCACGTTCGGTCAAATTCCCACCGAGGAGGGGATGGACATGCTGCCCAAACCGTTCGGTGTCAACGATCTGCTAGCCCATGTCGACGGGCTTTTGCGCCGCTGACCACGTCGCTATCCGGGAGTTCGGAAAGGAGTCAGAATGGTTCCGTACCATTCCGTCCCACCTGAGGACCAGCACGCATGGGCAGCCCGCAAAAAAGCATCCTCATTATCGAGGACGACGCCATCGTGACGATGATCGTCGAGGACATGCTGCTGGACATGCATGTCCGGGTGCTGACCAGTTCCACGCTGGAAAACGCGTTGTTCGATATCGAAAACGAGACGTTCGATGCGGCCATCGTTGACATGCATCTGCGCGGCGAAAGCGCGATGCCCGCCATCGAACTGCTGCAGGCGCGCAAACTGCCCTTTCTAGTGTTGTCCGGCAACGATCAATCGCCCTTCCGTGCCTCGCATCCGCAGGTGGTAATGATGGGCAAGCCGTTCGACAAGGCCGAGCTGGAAGACGCGGTGCGTGCTCTGCTGGGAGTTTGAGCCAGCAACACTCAGTCGGCGACGTCCGCCACCAGACGATCGAGTTCGGACTTCAGGATCGCGCCGTTCTGACGCAACCAGTCGCGCTGCTCGCGCCAGCCAGGCAGAAGATTTTCTACCTGGGCCCAGAATCGCGGTGAATGATTGCGCACCTTGAGGTGGCACAGCTCGTGTACCAGCACGTAGCGCAACGCTGCAGGCGGCGCCAATGCCAAGGCCAGATCGAGGTTGATCCGATCGCGGGTATCCAGACTGCCCCACAGGCTTTTCATCGGGCGAATCCGCAGTGACGTTGGCGCCAGCCCCAATTGCGGCACATAGCCAGCAAGCCAGCGCGAGACATCACGACGAATCAGTGCCTCCAGATGAGAGGCAATCAGTCCGCGGGCAATGGGCAGTGCGCGGGTGTGCGGACGTGGAATCACCAGATTGATGCCGCCGGCGCTGAGCTCGATCTTCGGGTAGGCACCCTCGACCCAGTCCAGCTCCACTTCTTCGCCCCGCAGCGGAAAGCGGCAGACATAGCCCACGCGCAGCGGCGGTAGCGGCTTGACCAGCAGTCTCAGCTCGTCGAGCTTCTGCTCCAGCCAGTCCGCGTGGCTGCGCAGAAATGCGCTGACCTTGCCCGGATGGGTGCCGGGCGGATAGGTGACCCGGGCACCCTTGGGCGTCACTGTAAGACGCAGGCGACGCGCGCGCGGATGGGCCGACTTCAGCACCCGGATGGTGCTGCCGCCCGCCGTCGCCAATTCCAGCCAGTCGCCTTCCAGATCCTGCGCCATGAGTCTGCCCGTTGCCGCCTCGGACTATTTGTATACCGTGGGAGTCCGTGCCGCCAGAAAGCGGCCGGACGTCCAGTATGGCGGTATGGCGCGCCGACGCGTCGGCGCGCCAGGCGAAATGCTCTTGTCGTTCAGCTATCGGCGGGCCGCGGCAGGCCGAACCATTCTTCGAGTTTGCCCAGCAACCGCTCCAGCTCCAGCGTCAGCAAGGCAAAGCTCGCATCCATTTCGGCTTTGGCATCCTGTTGGCTGTCGCCAAGTTCGTCCATCACCACATCGAGAAATTTGAGCTTGCGGATGATCAGGTCTTCGCCCAGCACGAAGGTGATCCGGTCGTCGAAGGTCAGGCCGAGCAGGAACACCTGCTTGCCATTGCGCAGGTGTTCCTTCACTTCCTCGGCATCCAGATCCTGACGGCGGCAGCGGGCAATGGCGCCGGTGGCGGTGGCCGGATCGCGCAGCTCGCATTCGTCGCCGAGCGCGAGCCCGGCCGGCAGGTTGCCCGTGCTCAGCCAGTCAGTCATCAGCACGCGCGGGCCTTCCTCCGGTGCTAGTGGTACGGCGGGGAAACTGCCGAGTGCCTCGCGGATCTGGGTCAGTGCGTTCTCGGCCGACTTGCGGCTGGAGGTATCCAGCAACAGCCAGCCGTTTTTCTTGTCGACGTAGGCCGACATGCGCGAGTTGCGCACGAACGCACGCGGCAGCAACTCGGTCAGCAGATCCTCCTTGATCCGCTTGCGCTCGCGGCCTCCGACCTTGCGATCTTCTTCCTCGGCGATCTTCTGTACCTTGCGCTGCAATTCGTCGTTGATCACGGCGGCGGGAAGGATCTTATCTTCGCCACCGACGGTCAGCAGCGTGCACTGCTTGACGGCGAGCGTCAGCGGCTCGTGCTCGCCACGACCGACCGGCGGCACGAAGCCCTTGGTGAACATCTCCATCGGACCGCAAGGGCGCAGCCGATGTTCGGCGAGCGCGTCATCGAGGCGGGCCAGATCGTCGGCCACATGGGGAGAAAAACGGAACAGCGTGAGATTGCGAAAAAACATTCAATATCCGGAGGAAAACGCCCGAAGGCAGGTTGCGCTGTTCCCGCGGCCGGCATGACCGGTCACGGGGCGTAAGTACGTTGGGATCAGGCCGTGACGGCAGCGACGGCCGCTGCGACGGTGTCGACGTTACCGCGATTGAGCGCGGCCACGCAGATGCGACCGCTATCGAGCGCGTAGATGGCGTACTCGTCGCGCAAGCGATGCACTTGGGCCTTGCCAAGGCCGGAATACGAAAACATGCCGGCCTGACTCTGGATGAAGCCGAAACCGGTGGCGCCATGCGCCGCCAACCGCTCCACCAATGCTGCACGCATGGCGTGGATGCGCTCGCGCATCTCGCCCAGTTCCTGCTCCCAGCGCACGCGCAATTCGGCGCTGCCGAGTACTCCAGCCACCAGCGCGGCGCCATGCGTGGAAGGGCTGGAGTAATTGGCGCGAATGGTCTGCTTGATCTTCGACAGCAGCCGCGCCGCCTCGTCCCGGTCGATACCGACCATCGACAACGCACCCACCCGCTCGCCGTACAGCGAGAACGACTTCGAATACGAGTTGGCGACCACGAACGCCTCGATTCCCGATGCCGCCATCAAGCGGATCGCGGTGGCGTCGGCATCGGTGCCCTGATCGAAACCCTGATAAGCGATGTCGATAAACGGCAGCAGCTTGCGCTCCTTCAGCAGGGCAATCACCTGCTGCCACTGATCAGCGTCCAGATCGACGCCGGTGGGGTTGTGGCAGCACGCATGCAGCAGTACCACGGTGCCCGGCTCCAGCTTGCCCAGATCCTCCAGCATGCCGGCGAAATCCAGGCCATGGCTGGTCGAATCGTAATAGCGGTAGTCGAGCAGCTCGAAGCCAGCGGTACGGAACACCACGTGATGGTTGCCCCAGCTCGGATTGCTGATCGCGATTTTTGCGCCATCACCAGCGACCTGCCTGATCAGGTCGGCCGCCACGCGCAGCGCCGCGCTGCCGCCGATGGTCTGAGCCGTCGCCACCCGACCGGCTGCCAGCAGCGGTGACTCGGCGCCAAACAGCAGTTGCTGGGTCAGTTTGTCGTAGCTGGCCATGCCGTCGATCGGCAGGTAGCCGCGTGGCTTGGCCTCCAGTGCCAGCGCCTGCTCCACCTCACGTACGGATGGCAACAGCGGCACCTTGCCCTGCTCGTCGACGTAGATACCCACGCCAAGGTTGATCTTGCCCGCACGAGTGTCGGCCAGAAAGGTCTCGGTAAGGCCCAGGATCGGATCGCCCGGCGCCATTTCAACGTTTGCAAAGAAGGACACGGCAGTACTCGGCTGATGGAGTGGAAAGGCGGATGAAGGTTACAAGTCTAGGTGACGGCGATCTCATCGGCTGCGTCGACAGGATCTGGTGTCGCAGGAGCCGGATGGTGCGGCACGCTGAAATCAAACAACGCGCGATCAGCCAGATGCGAGGGCGACACGTGCGCCAGCGCGCGAAAGATGTTCTCGCTGCGCCCCGGCTGCAGATGCTCCCACTCGGCCAGCATGCGTTGCACCGCCTGACGCTGCAGATGGTCCTGCGAACCACAAAGATTGCAGGGAATGATCGGAAACTGGTGCTGCTCGGCGTACTCGGCGATGTCGTCCTCACGGCAATACGCCAGCGGGCGAATCACCACATGGCGGCCGTCGTCCGAGCGCAGTTTCGGCGGCATCGCTTTCAGCTGCGCCTGATAAAACATGTTGAGAAAGAACGTCGCGAGAATGTCGTCGCGATGGTGACCCAGTGCGATCTTGCTGATGCCGTTGGCAGACGCCCACGTGTAAAGCGCACCCCGACGCAGTCGCGAGCACAGGCTGCACATCGTCTTGCCGGCCGGAATCACCCGCGTCACCGTACTGTAAGTGTCCTGCTCGATGATATGGAACGGCACGCCGCGCGCGCGCAGGTAATCCGGCAGCACGTGCGCTGGAAAGTCGGGCTGCTTCTGGTCCAGGTTCACCGCGATCAGCTCGAACCGCACCGGTGCCTTCGCCTGCAGCTGCAGCAGCAGATCCAGCAACGTGTACGAGTCCTTGCCGCCGGACAGGCATACCATGACCTTGTCGCCGTCCTCGATCATGCCGAAATCGCCGATCGCCTGTCCGAGCTGGTGGCGAAGTCGACGCGCCAGCTTGTCGGCTTCGGCCGCTGATGTTCGTGGGGGCTCGGGACGGGCGGACATGTACGGCCAATCGGTCAAGGAAAGACCCCCATTGTAGCCGGCCTCGAGTCTGCTCTCCGAGTGGCAAAGCGCGATAGACTAGGGAACTCGTCCCAAGCGCCCTCACCACCATGCAGGTTCAGGATCACGCTGACATCGCCCATCTGCTCGCCGAGCTGAGGATCGAGCATCGGGACCTTGACACGGTGATCGCCCAGCTGGCCCTCGCGATCGGCCGTGACGAGCTGCAAGTGACCCGGATGAAAAAGCGCAAGCTGCTGCTGAAGGATCAGATCGCGCGTCTCGAGAGCAAGCTGATCCCCGACCTGGACGCTTGAACATCAACACCGCATCCCGATGAATCCACTACCTGCCACTGAGTTGCAGGACGAGCACGTTACGCTCGAACCGCTGACTCTCGACCACGTATCCGCGCTGGAAGCCGCTGCCGCCGACGGTGAACTGTGGAACCTCTGGTTCACCAGTGTGCCCGCACCGGGAACCACCCGGGCGTATGTGGAAAAAGCGCTGAAGGGCCACGCCGACGGCCTGATGCTGCCGTTCGCGGTGCGTAAAAAACGGTCCGGCGAGATCGTCGGTACCAGCCGTTTCTACGGCTTTGACGCCGAGCTGCCGCGTATCGCCATCGGCTATACCTGGTACGCAAGGCGCTCGCAAAAGAGTCATCTCAACACCGCCTGCAAACGGCTGTTGCTCCGCCACGCGTTCGAAACACTGGACTGCGTAGCCGTCGAGTTCCACACCGACCACCGCAACCTGGATTCGCAGCGAGCGATCGAACGACTCGGCGCTCATCGCGACGGTGTACTGCGCGCGCACAAGCGCCGCCCGGACGGCAGCCTGCGTGACACGGTCTGTTACAGCATCCTGGCCACCGAATGGTCGGATGTGGATCGCTGGCTTGGTCTGCGACTGCAACGCCTGAGCGCATCGCAATCCTTGTAGAAGCCCGCTAGCGGGCGATGCTCCCGCTCCGATGCCGCAAAAAAGGCATCGCGCACAATTGCGCTTCTACAAGAGCTTTGACGATCACCGTCGCAACCCCTGTAGGAGCCCGCTCGCGGGCGATGCTCCTGCTCTGATGCCGCAAAAGGGCATTGCGCACAGGGTGCGCTCCTACAAGGGCTTTAACGATCAAAGTAAACGATTCACCAACCGATCCAGCCGCGTGCGACTGAGGCGCTTGAGATTCTTGCGCACCACGTCAGGGTAGGCGCGCGGACTTTCCAGCGCGCGGTAGTCCGCCAGACGCGTCGCATGACGCTTCAGTGCCGCCCACTCCTGCTGGTGCATGGCGTGGAGCAGACAGGACGGATCACGCAGCACCAGCCCGTTCTCCAGATCCAGCGCCCACGCACGCGGATTGAGATTGTTGCCGGTCAGCACCGCCATGTCGTTGTCGATGAACAAGCCCTTGAGGTGATAGCTGTTGTCGCCATCACTCCACAGATAGAGGTTGAGCTGCCCGCTGTCGATCTGCCGCCGGTGCGCGCGTGCAAAGCGGCGCAGGTTGTTTTCATACAGATACGGCAGCAGGCCGATGGTCTTGAAAGGCTGCCCGGGAGGAATGTAGAAATCGTTGGCGGTCTTGTCGCCGACCATGATGTCGATGGTGCAACCACGGCGCAGCAACTGACCCAGCACCGCGCGCACCGGTCGCGGCAAGTTGAAATAAGGGGTCAGCAGAATCAAGTGTTCGCGGGTGTCGCGCAGCAGCGCCAGCAGAACATCATTGAGTCGGTTCTCGGTTCGGCCGAAGCCGAGCAACGGGGTCACCGCCACGTCAACGGATCCGAGTGCGTCGAGCGGCGTTTCGTACTGCACCTGCTGCAAGGTTTGGCGAAATTCGCGGATGGCCGGCTGCAAGGTCTTGGTCGAAGGAACCTCCGCATCGTTCAGGCGGCGCACGGCGTCGCTGGCAACAAAATTCAGCTGCACAAACCGCGCCATCGCGTCAGCCAGCGCGGCGTGACGCAGCAGGTGATAGCGATCGAGCCGATAGCGCCGGTGCCGGGCGAGGTAGATGTCATTGAGGCTGGCACCGCTGTACAGCACGGTGTCATCGACAACAAAACCCTTGACGTGCAATACACCAAAGATTTCACGGCTTTGCACCGGCACGCCATAGATGTCGACACCCGCACCAAGTCGCTCGGCGTATTCGCGGTACATGCCGGCGTTGCCTTCGCTCTTGCCCTTGCCGATCAGACCGCGCTGGGCGCGGTGCCAGTCGACAAAGACGGATATCTGCAGATCCGGATTCCTCGCCCTGGCTGCGTACAGCGCGTCCATCACCTCACGGCCAGCGTCGTCGTCCTCCAGATACAAAGTCACGATAACGATGCGCTGCTGTGCCCCAGCAATCAGTTCAAGCAATTGCCGGCGGAAGGCGGCAGCGTCCTCGAGCTGGCTTATCGCACTGGCTGGTACGGCGAAAAAGGGCAGCGCATCGAGTACCGACCGACGCTTGCCGCGACCGGGCAAGAGGCGGCGGGCAAGGCGGCGTGGCGCAGTAATCAATGTATTCATGGGCACCGAAAAATCTGCATCAAAGCCCATCATCTCAAAGCCCGCGTGAACGCGCTTGGTTGCCGCATCGCGCCGAAGGGGTGCCGCTTCCGGTTCGTGAACGCACTGCGACGGTGGCGGTCATGCCGCTGGCTACGACGGTATGTGCGTTCAGCCGCTGTGGACCGGGAATGTCTTGGTACCTTCGGTGGTTGGCGGATTGGCTGCTGGCGTTGTCCTCGGCGGTGTCGACGGTGTCCCTGCCGCACCGCACTGATAAACGCCCCACGGTTGCGACCCGTCGACCGGCTCGCTCAACGGCTTGATGGTGTCCGCGCGCATCTTGGCCGCCTCGTTGCGGGCTAGCACTTCGAGCTCGTCGCGCACGGTTATGTTGTTACGGTCCACCGGTCCGACATGGTCCATCACCGAAACGGTCACCTTGCCAAGCTCGCGGCAGGAGGAGACATCGCCGGTCCATGCCGTGCGCACGTTCCTCGCCGCGTTATCCATGGTGATCCCCCAATTGCAGCCAGTGAGCAGCAACATCGGGGTGAGCAACAGCAGGGTCTTGCGCATGGGTAACTCCAGCGGTGACAGGTAGTGAAGACAGGCCGACCGCATGGTCAGCCCTTTTGCCGCCATCCTACCGCGAGGACGCGGCGGCATCCTTTATCTCGATGAAATGCCGTCGCTCGTTGCAATACGCGCGACGCCGCACACTTCCGGCATCGCGCCAGGACTTACTTCGCCGCGGTCGCCACTGGCTTTCCGTCGGCATCGAGGACCTGCACCGGGCCGATGTTCAGCGCGCGGATCGGCGCCTCGATTTTCTTCAGATCGCCCACGATCACCCAGGTCAACTGGCCGGGGTGGATGATCTCCTTTGCCGCTGCCTGCACCGATGCATCCGTCTGTGCCTCGGTCCGTGCCTTGGCGGTCTGTACGTAATCGTCCGGACGGTTGTACTGCGCGATGCCCTGCAAGGCACCCATCACCGCCGACGTGGTCTGGTAACTGCCCGGCATGCTGCGGATGTCGCCCACCTTGATCTTGTTGATTTCCTGGGCAGTCAGCGGCTTGTCGCCAACGACGCCGTTCGCTTCTTTAAGCATCTCGGCCACCGACTGGCCGGTCTTGTCGGTTTGCACCGGCGCGTACAACAGGAACGGCCGCTGGCCGACGGCGTTCTGCAGGAAGCTGTAGGCACCGTAAGCCCAGTGCTTGTCCTCGCGCAGGTTCATGTTCAGCCGTGAGGTGAAGCTGCCGCCGAAGGCGCCATTCATGGTCTGGATCTGCAGATCATCCGGCGCCTCGGTCGAGGGTGCCAGACTGCCGGCGAGCACCAGGGTCTGCTGCGCACCGGGACGATCGACCAAGTAGACATGCGCCTGCTTTGGTGGCGCGACTTTGCTGATGTTCTTTTTCGGCAAAGCACTGGCCGGCGCCTTCCAGTCGCCAAAGGCGGCATTCAACTGCGGGATGATCTTCGCCAGCGTGGTGTCGCCCGCAACCAGGATCTTCATGTTGTCGGGCCGGATGTAGTCGGTCATGAACTGACGCATGTCGCCGGCACTCAGCGAAGAGATCGACGCCTGCGTGCCGGTTCCGGTGAACGGAATCGCATACGCGTGACCCTTGCCGTAGAGCAGCGGCGGAAGCGTGCGCAGCGCAATACCGATCGGCTGACTCTTTTCCTGTGCGATGCCGGCCAGCCACTGACCACGCAGACGGTTGATGTCGGTTTCACGGAAGGCCGGATGGCGCACGATGTCGGTGAACAGAGCGAGCGAAGGCTTGAGCTGATCATTCAACGCATTCAGCGAAGCGTTGCAGAAATCCAGCCCGCAACCGCTGCCGATGATCGCTCCAAGCCGCTGCTCGCGCTTGGCGATCTCGACCGAGTCCAGATCCTTGCTGCCCTCGTCCAGCATCGACATGGTGAAGCTGGAGGTACCGAGCTTGCGACCCTGATCGGCCGCGTAGCCGGCATTGAACAACAGCTGCATCTGCACCGCCGGCACGGTATGGCGCTCGGCAAGAATCACTTCGACGCCATTGTCGAGTTTGCCGCGCTGCAGCTCGGGAAATTTCAGGTCGGGGAACTGGCTTACCTCGGGCAGACCCTTGCTGCGGTCGACATCGCTGGCGACAGCCTTGGAATCGCCCTTGGCCGACAGCACCGGGGCCGGCGCACCCGGGATTGCGGCGCGTCCCGCGGAGCTTGCAGTATCGGCTTCATCGACCTTGCCCGGCACCACGGTCAACGTGTAATCGCCTTTTGACAGCCAGCGGTTGGCAAGCTGGGTCACATCGGCCGGTGTGGCGGCCAAGAACTGCTTGAACTGCTTCAGGTAGATAGACGGATCGCCATGATAGAGCTGGCCCTGGGCCAGAATCGACGCCTGCGTATTGACTAGCTCTAGGCCACGAACGAACGACGCTCGCGCAGATGTCTTCACACGTGCCAGTTCGTCAGCGGTGGGGCCGTTCCGCAAAAATTTCTTCCATTCGTCGGCGACGGCCGCCTCGACCTTCGCCGGGTCGACGCCTTTCTTCACATCCACCTGCAACTGGAACAGGCTGGCCAGCACATGCTGGTCGACATCGACCGAGACGTCGTCGGCCAGCTTGTCCTTGTAGACCAGTCGCTGATACAGCCGCGAGGTCTTGCCGCCACCGAGCACGGAGGCAGCCAGCTCCAGCAGGTTTTCGTCGCGGGTGCCGCGGCCGGGCACGTTCCACTCGCGGTAGATGCGGGTCTGGGCCACGTTGTCGGCCATGCTGCCGCGGGTTGAGGTGGTGCGCGCAGCCACCCACGGCTGCGGCCGCGGCACCTGCGGTCCGGCGGCGATGTCGCCGAAGTAGCGCTGCATTTTTTCCTTCGCCGCTGCTGGCGTGATGTCGCCGGACAACACCACCACCGTATTGGCCGCACCGTAGTATCCGCGAAACCACTGCTTCACATCCGTCAGCGAAGCGCCGTTCAAGTCGTCCATCGAACCGATGGTGTCGTGGTGGTAGGGATGGTTGGCCGGGAAGGCCTCGGCCTGGATCAGTTCACTGGCGCGCCCATACGGTTGGTTTTCGCCTTGACGCTTCTCGTTCTGCACCACCCCACGCTGCTCGTCCAGCTGCGGCTTGCCGATCGCACCGAGCAGATGACCCATGCGATCGGACTCCATCCACAGCGCCATGTCCAGCGCGGTGGTCGGCACGGTCTCGAAATAATTGGTGCGGTCGAGCCAGGTGGTGCCGTTCTGGTCGGTGGCACCGGCCAGCTCGAACGGCTTGAAGTATTCATCCTTGTGATTCTCCGAACCCTGGAACATCAGGTGCTCGAACAGATGCGCGAAGCCAGTCTTGCCCTTGGGCTCGTAGGAAGAGCCGACGTGATACCACACACTCACGGCGACCACCGGCGCCTTGTGATCCTCGTGCACCACCACGGTCAGGCCGTTCGAAAGCGTGAATCGGGCGTAGGCCAGCTCGGGAATCTGGGTCGTGGTCGCGCCCGTCGCGACAGGGTTGGTAGCGGCCAGTGCCAGCGGCATACCGCCAGCAAGGGTCAACAAGCCTGCGATAAGCAAGGCGAGCGGTTTCTTTGCCACGGCAAACCTCCAGTTTCACGAATAAGTCAGCGAAGGCTAGCCGCCGCAACGAATCCCCGCAAATGACATGCGGCACAGCCGGCCTGACGGTGTCCGGTTGTCCGGCATCGGGCAGCCAGCTGTCCGCGGACATGCGTGGAGCGCAGGAACACCACGAAGAAAATTATTCAAATCAACGACTTGTGCAGAAAAAGACCCTTGGCACGCAGCTTGCTGCTTCGGTGAAGAGACTTCCCCCGATCACCTGTCATTGGAGACACGATCATGAAATTCGAAACCTTGATGTTGCGCGGTCTGTTCATTGCCTGCCTGGCCGTGTGCGGCCTGATCCTCGGCGCGATGGTGACGGTCACGCCGACCGACGTTAAGCGCGCCGCCGCCGGACCGCGCCAGAGCCTCGCCGCACTGTTGCTGGCTGCACCCAGCAGCTGCGCCCTGCCAGCCGACGGCGTGGTCTGCCTGCCGAAGAGCTGAGCGAAAGCGGCGCAGCACGATCCGGAAAGGCGATAATCGTCCGATGCTCCATGTCATCCTTTTTCGTCCCGAGATTCCGCCGAACACCGGCAACGTGATCCGCCTGTGTGCGAATACCGGAGCCGCTCTGCATCTGATCCGCCCGCTCGGCTTTGAACTCGACGACGCCCGACTGCGCCGGGCGGGGCTGGATTACCACGAGTACGCCAGCCTCACCGTCCATGACGATCTGGCCAGTTGTCTCGATGCCATCGGCACACCGCGCGTGTTTGCCTTCACCACCCGCGCCAGCGTGGCGCACGTCGATGCCAGGTTTGCCGATGGCGACGCGCTGCTGTTCGGATGCGAAACCGCCGGTCTGCCAGATGCCGTGCTGCAGGCGATTCCGCCCGCACAGCGTTTGCGCCTGCCGATGCGTCCGGACAGTCGCAGCCTGAACCTGTCGAACACGGTCGCCATCGCCGTCTACGAAGCTTGGCGTCAACTCGGCTTCGACGGTGCGAACGTATAGGAGCGCACCCTGTGCGCGACGCTCTTCGGTCACCTGACGAAAGGCATCGCGCACAGGGTGCGCTCCTACAAACCATCACCTGCGCAGCTACAATCGCCGAATGACTACCGCCACTCCCCATGCCTGGCTGCCGCGGCCGCTGCGCAAACTCGCCGGCCGCGCGCTGGAAACCGCGCTGAACCACACGCTGTCGCTCGATCCCGAGACGCAGCAGCGGCTGGCCACATTGAACGGCCGCAGTGTGCAGCTGCATCTGCGCGGGCCCGAAATCGCGCTGGCGGTCACCGTTGACGACGGGAAGCTGAAAGTCGGCCCGCCACAGGACGACCACCAGCTTCGCGTCGCTGCCACGCCCGGCAGTCTGCTGGCGATGGCCTTGCGCCGCGACGACGACGGCATCGCTCCGGGTAAGGTCGATATCGCCGGCGATGCGGAACTGGCGCGTCGACTGGAACAACTGGCGAGAAAGTTCGCACCGGATTTTGAAGAAGCCTTTGCGCGTACCTTCGGTGACGTGATCGGCGTGCCTCTCGCAGGGGTGGTGCGAAAGGCCCTTGGCCACGCGCGCGAAACCGCTGCACATTTCACCGAGGACACCGCCGACTGGCTGCGCGACGAAGTGCGGGTGGCAATGGCGCCGGGCGAAGTGGACGGCTTTCTCGACGACGTTGACCACGTGCGCGAACGCAGCGAGCGGCTGGAATCGCGGATAAAACGCCTGACCCAGCGCGTGCAGGATTCCGACGCGTGACGCCGCTGAAAGTGATACCTCGACTGCTTCGCGTGGCGTCGGTTCTGATGGCCTACCGGCTCGACGAACTGATCGAAGCCACGCATTTGTATCGTCCGTTGAAGCTTCTGCGTCCGTTTATCGCTGGACGTTCAAGCGTGGACGTGCACGGTCTTTCGCGTGGCGAACGCATGCGGCATGCGCTGACCGATCTGGGTCCGATCTTCGTCAAGGCCGGCCAGGTCCTGTCGACCCGACGCGACCTCGTTCCGGCGGACATCGCCGAGGAGTTGTCCCTGCTGCAGGATCAGGTGGCGCCGTTCCCGGGCAGCGAAGCTCGCGCCATCGTCGAACGCGAGCTGAAAAAACCGGTGACCGAGCTATTCATCAGCTTCGACGAAACCGCGCTCGCCTCAGCCTCGATTGCCCAGGTGCATGCCGCAACGCTGAAAGATGGCCGTGCGGTGGTAGTGAAAGTGCTGCGCCCCGGCATCGACCGACGCATTGCCAACGATGTGGCTCTGCTGCGCGCGCTGGGCGAACTGGTCGAGCGCTGGCACCCGAAGGCCGACAAGATCCGGCCGATGGAAGTCGTGGCCGAAGTCGAAAAGATGCTCGAGAACGAGCTGGACCTGCAGCGCGAAGGCGCTAGTGGCAGTCTGTTGAAGCGCAACTTCGCCAGCGGCGTGGACATGTACGTGCCGGCGGTGGAGTGGGACTTCACCACTGAGGGCGTACTCACGTTGGAGCGAGTCTACGGCGTGAGCTGCGACGACATCGCTGCGATTGACGCCGCCGGGGTTGATCGCAAGGCGCTCGCGATCAAGGGCGTGCGGGTTTTCTACGAGCAGGTGTTTCGCGACAATTTTTTTCATGCCGATGCACATCCGGGCAACGTCTGGGTTGACCTCACCCGGCGCGAGGATCCGCGCTTCATTGCGCTGGACTTCGGCATCATGGGCTCGCTGCCTGAGGCCGATCAATACTGGCTGGCGCAAAACTTTATCGCGCTTTTCGAGCGCGACTACCAGCGCATTGCGCAGTTGCACATCGACGCTGGATGGATGCCATCAACCATGCGCGTGGACGAGCTGGCCGCCGCCGTGCGAACGGTGTGCGAACCCTATTTCACGCGCCCGCTGTCGCAGATCTCGATTGCCGAACTGGTGGTGAAACTTTTCCGCACCGCACAGAAATTTGAACTGACTCTGCAACCACAGCTGATCCTGTTGCAGAAAACCCTGCTGAACATCGAAGGGGTGGGTCGCACGCTGGATCCGGATATCGACATCTGGGCAGTGGCACAACCGGTGCTGGAGCGCATCCTGCGCGAGCGCTATAGCTTGCGTCGCACCCTGCGCGACGTGCGCAAGCGGGTGCCCCAATGGATTGCTACCGCGCCGCGCTTGCCGGACTTGATCCACGATGCACTGAAGCAGGTGGCTCTCGGCGAGCGCCGCACCGTGAGCGATCCACTTGCGCTGGCACAGCAAGCGGAGCTCGCCCATCGCCAACGACGTCAGCTTGCCAGCGGTCTGCTCGGCGCCAGCCTGCTAATCGTCGCCACGCTGCTGTGGACGCTGGCCCCGCAACATGGCGCCTGGATACCACTGGGTGTCGGTGTAGCCGGATTGCTGTCATTCGTGACCGGCTGGCCCCGCGCGCGCTAACCGTAGGAGCGCATTCATGCGCTCCTACAATGAAGGCATGCCCATGCTCGATATTATCTACCAAGACGACGCGCTGATCGCGGTGAACAAGCCCGCCGGTCTGGCGGTGCACCGTTCAAAGATGGTCGGCAACGCTGAGGAGTTCCTGATCGACCTGTTGCGCGAACAGATGGGCGACCGCGTGTATCTGGCACACCGGCTCGATCGTGCTACCAGTGGCGTACTGCTGGTGGCGCGAAACAAGGAGATCGCCGCCGCGCTGGGCGAGCAGTTCATGGGGCGCGAAGTGCGCAAGCAGTATCTGGTCGTGGTGCGCGGATGGCCCGATCCGCAAGAGGACCTGATCGACTATGCGCTGCCCGGTTCGCGCGAAACCGGCCCACGTCGCGAGGCGCGAACAAGCTATCGGCAGCTAGCCGTTATCGAGGTACCGATCGAGCTCGGCCGCTATTCGCAGCAGCGCTACGCGATGCTGTTGGCCGAACCGGAGACCGGCCGTTTCCGACAGATCCGCAAGCATCTGGCGCATATCCACCACCCGGTGATCGGAGACTGCCAGCACGGCCGTGGTGACCACAACCGTCTGTACAAGCAGCACTTCGGTTGTCATCGCATGCTGTTGCACGCCTGGCGCGTGTATTTCAGGCACCCGTCGACCGGCGCGCCCATGGTGATCGAGGCACCGCTGGATCCGGCCTACGCTGCGCTGCTCCAACGATTCGACTGGCCGCAACCTCCGTTTGACGAGGGCCGCAGCGCAACATTCGGCCCGACAGTCGCCAGCTAGACTGTCTTCATGTTGATCATCAGTCGCTCCATCTCCCTGCCCGAATCCGAGCTGTTTGAACGCTTTTTGCGCGCCGACGGCCCCGGTGGCCAGCACGTCAACCGCACCGAGAGCGCGGTGGAACTGCGCTTCGATGTCCTGAGTTCGCCTTCGCTTCCCGACGACATTCGTGCTCGACTGCTGGAGCGACGCGACCGCCGACTGACGGGCGAAGGCGTGCTGGTGATTCAGGGCCGACGTTTTCGTGAGCAGGCGCGCAATCGCGAGGACGTGCGCGAACGGCTGACCGAGATCATCCGCGCCGTGTTGGTGCCACCGAAAAAACGCGTTGCAACTCGGCCTACCCGCGGCTCCAAGGAACGGCGGCTGGTCGGCAAGCAGCAGCGCGGCAAGATCAAGCAAACCCGCTCACGCAAACCGGACCTTGAGTGAAGGGCTCCCTGCCGGTTCCGTCGCAACTCCCATTGCACATGCCACGCATGCGCGACGGCTGGGGTAGAAAAACGTGTCGCGCCATACTCCGCCTGTGTGGCTGGAGCTTCGTCGGTCAGTTTCCCAACGTGCCACGCGCAGTACTGATTGTGGCACCCCATTCCTCTTGGTGGGACGGCGTATGGGGTTTGCTGCTGAAAGTGGGGATAGGTGCCGACGTCAAATTCATGGGCAAGCAGGAGCTGTTCCACGGTCCACTCGGCGGTGTACTTCGCCGCGTCGGCGGCATGCCGATCGACCGCAGCAGCGCCAAGGGTGTGGTCGAGCAGATGGTCGACCAGTTTGCCCATCGCGATGCATTCTGGCTGGGTATCGCACCGGAAGGCACACGCAAGGTGGTAAAGCGCTGGAGAACCGGTTTCTGGCACATAGCCCATGATGCCGGCGTGCCCATCGTCACCGCGTATTTCAACTACCCGGACAAGACCATTGGTGTGGGCCCCCTGTTTCATGGCACCGACAACATGGAGGCGGACCTGATCCGCCTGCGCGAGTTCTATGCACCGTTCAGAGGCAAGCACCGCAACGTTTGAGACCCAAAACAGTTTTTCTTCCGTCAATGGTTCGCCTGAGGTTCGGCATCCAGCACGACACACTGCTCCCAGTCAGCCCGCATCGCGCGCCCTCACATTAAGGCTGGAAGGCTTCGTTCCTCTCGCTCCCAGAGGCTCTGACCGCTTATGAAGTTATCGCGTGTATTTAATGTGGCCGTCATCGCGATCTCATTAGCATTTGGCTGCTCCGCGGCACGGGCCGAACCGGCCGCATCCGCGCAGCGAATTGGCTTGCGTGCGGCGAGCTTGCAGAATCACCTCGCTGCCCTGGTCCGGCGAGCGCGCCCCGGAACGCTCGGTATCGTGGTGTTGGACCCTCGAAGCCAGACCACGTGGCGCGCGAACGCCGGACAGACCTTCCCGATGATGAGTGTGTTCAAGGTTCCGGTGGCCGCTGCGATATTGGCTCGCGTTGAGCGTGGCGAATTATCGTTGGATCAGACGGTCGTGGTGAGACGCACCGACCTGGAATCGGGAGTGATCCGGGACCACTTCCGGGGTGAGCAAATGAGCTTCAAGATCCGCCAACTTCTGACTGATGCCGTCAGCAAAAGTGACAACACCGCCGTCGATACGTTGCTCAGAGTCATAGGCGGTCCGGCAGTCGTCACGACGTTCTTGCGCGCGCATGGCATTGCCGGCATGCGTGTTGATATCGGTGAGGCTGGTTTCGGCCCCGTATTCGCCGACCTCCCTCCGCACCTGCTTCCGCCAGACGGTGAAACACCGGCACAAAAACTCTTACGACTTCGCCGCGGCTACGACGCCTATCTGAGCGATCCACGCAACCGCAGCACCCCGGATGCCGCCGCCTTCTTTCTGCGCAAATTGTGGGAAAAGAAACTCCTGTCACCCACATCGACGCAATACCTCGTCGATCTGATGTACGCACAAACCACGCCTAGCCGCCTGAGGGCAGGAGTTCCGGTCGATGTCCGCCTGGCTGACAAGTGCGGGACCTCTTACACGTTGGAAAACAGGACGGCAGCATTCAACGATATCGGCATTCTAGTTTGGCCGGATGGCCGCGCCGTCATCGTCACAGCCTTTCTAATCGGGTCCAAGGCCTCACAAGAGGAGCGGCAGGCGATCTTCGCCGATCTTGCACGCGAGGTAATAACCGCACTCCATCCATGAGCGAGGTGAAAGCCGCTGTGGTGGGAACCGAACCTGTCGTATTCCCGATGGATTCGCAATGCAGACCGAAACACCAGCGATGGGAAAGGGACGCGAGGGAACGGAGAACCAGTGTACAGGCACGTTTGGGGGTGTCGGAGAGTGCACGAGCGTTGCGGCGGCACGCGGGTGCACGATGCCGTTCGGCGACGACTCGCCTCGGATCACGCGTCTACGGGGATGTTACTTCAGGAGGACGTACTCGCCCTGTGCGCCAAAGCGTTTCGGCTTTTTACCCACCCGGATGCAAAGCGTATCGCCACAACGGGTGATAGCGCCCGACTGCGTCGCCTCCAGAATGTCTTTGGCAAAGTGCGCCTGTGCGACTTCCTGCATGCTTTTTTGCGCGATCCACGCCGCGCCGCCTGCAGCCAGCAGCGAGCCGACCAGCAGCGCAAGCAACCCGTTCCAGATCAGGCTGCGTCGCGCGCCTGTCAGTAATCTGGCTTCTCGCTCCATGGCTTGCGCCGCTGCCTGCGCATTGCTGGCAGTGCGCTCGAGCTGTTGGCGTACCTGCGAGGTCGCCTGTTGGGTGCCTTGAACAATACTTTGCTGGGCGCCGGTGCCGATCAGTTGCAACGCACGCT
>JBDTXA010000024.1:0-28390 GCA_040006415.1 Rhodanobacter sp. | reverse complement strand
GACTCGCGCTGCGACAGGATTTCGTCCAGCTCATGCTGACCCAGCACCGAGCGCAAGCGGGTCTGCGCCAGCTGACTGGTGGCCTGGTAAAAGTCGGCAACTTGGAGCATCGACTTTTCCGGATCCACCACTCGAAAATAGACCACCGCATTGACCCGCACCGACACGTTGTCGCGCGAGATCACATCCTGCGGCGGCACGTCCATCACCGTAATGCGCAAATCCACCCGCAGCATCCGCTGAACTCCGGGGATCATCAGCACCAGGCCAGGCCCCTTGGTTCCGGTGTACCGACCAAGGGTCAGCACCACGCCACGCTGATACTCCGGCAGCACCTTGACTGCCGAGAAGAGCAGCATCACCACCAGAATGACTACGACACCTGCAAATCCGAACATCACGCGTACTCCCATTGAACATTGCTTGGACTGCGCACCGCACGGCGCGACAGTCAGACGCCGTCGTCAGACCGGCTCCACCCACAATAACAGGCCCTGTCGACGCACCACGCGCACCGGAGCACCGGACGGGAGCGCCGTTTCGCAGCGTATCCGCCAACGTTCACCGTGCAGCATCATCCAGCCCTCGCCGGCCGCGTCGATCGGCTCCAGCAACTCGCCCGCGTCACTGACGATCGCTGCATCACCAGTAACCTGGCGAGCGCGATGCGCGTACAACGCCAGCCACAGCACCACGCCCAGAAACACCACGGCAGAAACGGCGATACCGGCGATCACGCCCAAATTGATTGCATAGCCAGGCACCTCGGTGTTCATCAGCATGATCGACCCCAACACGAATGAAACCACCCCGCCGATGCCCAGCGCACCGACATTGGGATGAACAGCTTCGGCCATCAGCAACGCCAGTCCCAGCGCCATCAATGCCAGTCCCGCATAATTCACCGGCAACAACTGCAGCGCGTACAGCCCGATCAAAAGACTGATGCCGCCCACGATACCCGGCAACATCGCACCAGGATGCAGTGCCTCCAGCAGCAAGCCGAGCAAGCCACCCATCAATAACAGATAAGCGATGGTGGGATGGGTGATGATCTGCAGAAAACGGGTGCGCGCGCCAGGGGCGTAGTCCCTGATTGATGCTCCGGCAAGCTGCAGGGTGACGTCGTGATCCCCCACCCGAACCTTCCGCCCTTGTGCCTTGCGCAACAGGTCATTGACATCGGTCGCCACGAAATCGATCACATGCCGACGCGCCGCCTCGTCCGCCGTCAGCGTCGCCGCGCCACGCACGGCCTGCTCGGCCCAGTCCGCATTGCGTCCACGCAATTGCGCCAGTGATCGAACGTAGGCAATCGCGTCGTTGGTGACCTTGTTCGTTTCAGCGTCACCGCTCGCCGCTGGCTTGTCCGCCGCGGCGGAACTGGCGACGGCAGGCTCGTGACCGGATCGGGGCGGCGGCATCGGGGTGCGACCGCCCAGGGTCACGGGCGTCGCCGCACCGAGATGGGTGGCCGGAGCCATCGCCGCGATCTGACCGGCATACAAAATGTACGTTCCAGCGGACGCTGCCCGCGCACCGCCCGGCGTCACATAGACCAGCACCGGCAACTTGCACGCCAGCATGCCGGCGATGATTTGATGCATGGATTCTGAGAGACCACCAGGCGTGTCAAGCCGCAGTACGACGGCAGCGGCGCCATCGTTGGTCGCCCGCTTTGCGGCATCCTCGAAATATTCGGCGGAGGCCGGTCCGATCGGGCCGTTCAGCGTGATCCGCGCAACCATGGCTGTCGACGTGGCCGCGGGAAATGTCCACGCCGGTGCCGCCTGCAGTGAAATCACGCCAGCCAGCAAACACCATTTCAGCCAGGACCACATCGCCGTTGACTCCGGATGACATCGGGATCGATACCTGCATGGTAGCGGCGACATGGCGGAAATCCTGTTAAGCGCTGCGGTCGTGTTTCAGACCAGCGCAGTCGCGAAAAAGCCTGGACCGCGCATCAGCGCGAGACCGGTCGCGTCGCCAAAACCATGGTGCTGAAGCTGAAGACCGCCGACTTCCAGCGTCGAGCATCATGCAGGGGAGAACGCCGCCAGCGAAGCGAGATCGGCCAGATCAAATTCTCGACGCGGACCGTGATACCGGAAGCCGTGACGCGGCGTGCGCATGATTCGATGACGCCGCGTCTCTGGCTTTGTTAGCCGACCGCCAGAACGACATCGCTGCCAGCACTGATACGCGCAGCGCGGTTTCGTAACCCAGCCAGCTATTGGCACCGGTGCTAACCGCGAGCTTGCCCAGCTGGGACGCTATATCGCTGTCCGCCGCGTCGCTCATGCCGTGTGCTGGTCGTTGATCTCGATTCGGGAAGGATGGGCTGCCGCCTCGCTCTCAAAACTGCGCCACCACGGTGCCTGCAAGGGTGAATCGGGCCGTACGGTTTCCCCGGGCCGCGGTTGCACCAGACGCACGCCCTGCTCCGCTGCCAGTGCTCGCGCTCGCTCGGCCGGTTCGTCCCAGCGATGCAGGGCCAGATCGAAGGTGCCCCAGTGCACTGGCATCATGGTCTTGCCCCGCACCAGTTGATGCGCTGCGATCGATTGCTCCGGCTGCATGTGCACGTCGGGCCATAGTTCGTTGTAGGCACCGCATTCGATCAGGGTGAGGTCGAAGGGTCCGTAGCGCTCACCGATCTGGGCGAAGCCCGCATGCATGCCGGTATCGCCGCTGAAGAAAAGGCGCTCGGCGGTACCGATCACGACCCATGACGCCCAAAGTGTCGAATTGCCGTCGCGCAGACCACGGCCGGAAAAGTGTTGTGCCGGTGTGGCGGCGAACGTCAGCGACCCGAAGCTCGCTTCCTGCCACCAGTCCAGTTCGATCACGCGATCGGCGTCGAGGCCCCAGCCGATCAGCCGGCGACCGACCCCCAAGGTGGTGTAAAAGCGATCGACCTTGGTAGCCAGCGCGAGGATGGTGTCGCGGTCGAGATGATCGAAGTGATCATGCGACAGCAGCACGGCGTCGATGGAAGGCAGTTGCGCCACCGTCAGCGCGGGCGGCGTGAAGCGCTTCGGGCCGGCAAATGGCAGCGGCGAGGCACGCTCGCTTAGCACCGGATCAGTGAGCAGGCGCAAACCGTCGATCTCGATCAGTGCGGTTGAGTGGCCTAGCCAGGTCACCTGCAAGGCGTTCGACGCCGGGCCAGCAAGCACATCGGCACGTACCGGCACGACCGGCAGCACGCTGCGAGGTTTGCGGCGAATGCCCCGATTGGCCCAGAACATGCGCAGCACTCCCGCAAGTTCGCCTTTGCGGGTATCGGCCACGTTGCGAAAACGGCCCGCGTGCCAGGTAGCTGCGTCGGGATAGGTATGCGGCGCACGCAGCGAACGTCGCCAGGACAGGGCAGCGAGGCCGGCGGGAGTCAGGATGACAAGAATGATAGTCAGCATGATGTTGGGCCATTCCAAAGTAAACGACTCCGTATACTTTATGCGGGAGGCATGAAAAAGTAAACTGAAGTGTGTACTTTATCGGACGCAGACCTTGAATCGTAGCCTCAACAAACGCAACGCCATGCTCGATGCCGGTATCGCCGAGCTCGCCGAACAAGGGCTGGCCGGGGCCAGCATGGAATCAATTGCGTCACGCGCCGGAGTGTCCAAGCGCACACTCTACAAGCACTTTCCGTCGCGGGAGGCGGTGTTCGACGCCGTCTTGGCATTGCTGATCGAACGCGTCGATCCGCTGGGCGAACTGCACTATGACCCGCAACGGGATTTCGCCCTGCAACTACGCGAGATCGCCGGCAAGGAAATGCAGCTGATCTGCGACTCCGACTTCGTCCGCCTGAGTCGCATCCTGATGGTCGAATGCATGCGCTCGCAGGAGCGCAGCCAGACGTTGATGCAGCGGTTCGGCGAAAAGGAAAACGGCCTGTTCCGCTGGTTTACCGAAGCGGGCAGAGCCGGCGAGCTGGGCAAGCTCGATCCACGCGCCACCGCCGACCTGTTCGTCGGCATGCTGAAGTCATGGACCTACTGGCACTCCGTGGTGGCGTGGCAACCGGCGCCGGGGAAGGCGGCGCAGAAACGCGCCATCGATGAAGTCTGTCTCACGCTGATGTGCCGTCTCGACGCTGGTTGATCATCAGGGTGAGAAACGGGGCGGCTTGCACGACGACCGCTCCAGCCACAATCATCGGCTTTCTTCACCAGTCAGAAGTCAACCATGCCCAGAATCAATATCGAAACCGTGCCGGAGCGGCGCGGCTCCAACTACCCATCGCCTTTTGCCGACCTTGCTGGCCAACGCGTCCGCAGAGCCCTCGGCAACGCTGGCGGTCTGGGCGACTTCGGCGTCAATCTCAGCGGGTTGCCGCCGGGGGCCTGGTCCAGTCAACGCCACTGGCATACCCGCGAGGACGAGTTTGTCTACGTGCTGGCCGGTGAAGTCACCCTGGTTACCGATGCCGGCGAGCAGCTGCTGCGCGCGGGCGATTGCGCTGCCTTTCCCAAAAATGTGGCGGACGGTCATCATCTGATCAACCGAAGCGACACGCTTGTCACCTACCTCGAAATCGGCACGCGTGCCGACGAGGACATCTGCCACTACCCCGACATCGACCTGCACTGCGGCGCGGATGGCCAGTACGCCCACAAAGATGGCAGCGCCTACTGAACGGAGGTTTCTTGCGTCCCCAGACGCCAGCGCGCGAGGATTTCGTACGCGTGACGGCCAGCCACGCGGCGAATCAGGGCCACCTCGTTCGCTATCCACGGCAATGGCTCGATCGAGCTGGCCGGATGCTGGCTGTCTTGACCGTAGGCCAGGGTGACATGCGGCGTATGGTGGTGCGAGAGATGCGTACCCTGCCCCGCGAGAATCAGGGCTCGCCGCCACTGGTTCCAGAGCGCGTGCATCGCTTCGGAGACCTCACCACTACGCAGCACCAGCGGTGGCTCGCGTCCATGGAAGCTGTCGGCCTGATCAAGTGTCCAGCTGAATGCGCCGGCATCCACCTGCTTTGCCGCTGCCCTGACGGCGGCGACCAGATCCGGGCGCTGCCCCTCGTGATCACCGAGAAAATGCAGCGTGACGTGGTAACGCGCCGGGCTCACCCAGCGGGCGCGCCAACTCGGCTGGCTTTGGCGCAGCCCATGGGCCAGATGCTCGAGCGCCGCACGGGTTGAATCATCCGGAATCAGGGCCAGAAACAGACTATTCGCTAAGCCGGATGATGCAGACAGTCCGCCAAGGAGGTCGAGCTGGGGACTGTCCGAACGCCTTTGATTTGCCATGTGCCTGTCTCTATCGCGCCGCGCAGGTTACGCCGCACTTCCCGCAGCCGCGGGCACGGTATCCGGGCGAAACTTCTGTCCGACCAGACGCGATCGGATCTCGCGCAGCCTTGACTTGAGCAACGCCTCGTTATCCGGACCGGCGCGCAGCAACGCGCGCTGCCCTGCCGACAGCGACTCCAGTGCCGGATCGGCGTAGCGGTAATAACCCTTGCTGAGCACCAACGTCGGTCGTTGCTTGAGATCCGGTGCCGCCAGCAGGTTGTCGATCGCCACGATCAGGCGATCATTGAAATAGGCTTTGGGGTAACCCAGCTGACGATAGGCCTGCTGAAACAGAGGGTAGGCATGCACATACCAGGCGATCAGTTTGTCGGGATCGGTGTTTTGCACTACCTGCATGTACGGCGCATAGCGCGCATCGTTCCGTGCCGCCATGACCGTCGAGCCATCGGCATCCTGGGTGGCAAATGCACCCTTCGGTTCCCGCACGGGGAGCATGACCCTGTTCAGCCCACGCCGCGGCAAGGCATCAACGGTGGCGACTATGCGCTGGACCACCTGCGGCTGGAGCAGCAGAGCGGACAGATCGCTGCCGCCGGCCAGGGCCTGCAGTGCGGACACCACGCTGTCATCGCTCCCATCCAATGGAGGCAATGGCGCGGTGGAAGCTGATGCAGGGCCGGCACTCGCCTGCCCGACCGGATGCTCGATTGCCCCGGACGCGCCTGCAACGCTAGAGTCCGACGCCACAGGTGTGGCGGCAGTTGGCGTTTGCGGGTGCATGCCCTTGCGGGCGAGGTAAACACCGCCGGCCACGATGATCACGATGACGATGATGGCTGCGATCCAGCCTGTTTTTGATGATTGCTTGTTCACAATATTCCCCATCTGCGATTCTCTTCACGTTGGACTTGTGTGGGCGCGAATCGTTCACCCATCACGTTTTCAGGCGATAGCCGCTGCGAAAAATCCACCACACCGCTGCCAGGCAGATAGCGAGAAACACCAGGGTCATGCCCACGCTGACGCCAACGCCGACATCGGACTCGCCATAGAAACTCCAGCGAAAGCCACTGATCAGGTACACAACGGGATTGAACAGAGTGACCTTCTGCCAGAACGGCGGCAGCATGCGGATCGAATAGAAGCTGCCGCCGAGGAAGGCCAGCGGGGTGATGACCAGCAGCGGAATCAACTGCAACTTCTCGAAATTGTCCGCCCAGATGCCGATGATGAAACCGAACAGGCTGAAGGTCAGTGCGGTGAGAACAAGGAACGTCAGCATCCACAGCGGATGCTCGATCTGGAACGGCACGAACAAACGCGCCGTCACCAGGATGATCAGCCCAAGAATGATCGACTTGCTCGCCGCCGCGCCCACGTAGCCCGCGACGATCTCTATGGCTGAAACTGGTGCCGACAGTACCTCGTAGATGGTGCCGACGAACTTGGGGAAATAGATGCCGAACGACGCATTGGCGATGCTCTGGGTCAGTAGCGAAAGCATCACCAGCCCCGGCACGATGAAGGCACCGTAGCTGACGCCGCCGATGTCGCCCATATGCGACCCGATCGCCGCCCCGAACACCACGAAATACAGCGAGGTGGAAATCACCGGCGACACAATGCTCTGCAGCAGCGTGCGCCAGGCACGTGCCATCTCGAACATGTAGATCGCACGAATGGCGTAGATGTTCATGCGCGCTCCTTCACCAGGTCCACGAAAATATCCTCCAGCGAGCTCTGGCTGGTCTTAAGGTCTTTGAAATCGATGCCAGCCTCACCGAGTCGTCGCAGCAGGATATCGATGCCGGTGTTCTCGTTACGGGTATCGAAGCTATAAACCAACTGGTGGCCATTGTCGGCAAGCTCCAGCGCATATTCATCGAGTGAGCCTGGAATGGTCTCCAGCGGATTCTGCAGCTGCAGCGTGAGCTGTTTGCGGCCGAGCTTGTTCATCAGGGCGGCCTTCTCTTCGACCAGGATCAGTTCGCCCTTGTTGATGACGCCGATCCGGTCGGCCATCTCCTCGGCCTCGTCGATGTAGTGCGTGGTGAGGATGACAGTGACGCCGCTGGCGCGCAGGGCGCGAACCATCTCCCACATGTCCCGTCGCAGCTCGACATCGACGCCTGCCGTCGGTTCGTCCAGAAACAGGATCTGCGGCTCGTGCGACAGCGCCTTGGCGATCATCACCCGGCGCTTCATGCCCCCGGAAAGAGTCATCAACTTGTTGTCCTTCTTGCTCCACAGCGACAGATCTTTCAACACTTTTTCGATGTGCGCGGGATTCTTTGCCTTGCCGAACAGGCCGCGGCTGAAGTTGACGGTATTCCAGACCGTTTCGAAAGCATCGGTAGTCAACTCCTGCGGCACCAGCCCGATCTTGGCGCGCGCGGCACGAAAATCGCGCACTACGTCGTGGCCGTCGGCGAGCACGGTACCCGCGCTCGGGTTGACGATGCCGCAGATGATGCTGATCAGCGTGGTCTTGCCCGCGCCGTTGGGCCCCAGCAGGGCGAAGATTTCACCTTGCACGATATCGAGATCGATGGGTTTGAGGGCCTGGAATCCGGAGGCGTAGGTCTTGCTCAACTGGCGAACGGATATGATCGGTTGCACGCGATCTCCCTGCGAAGGTTGGGGGATGGGGAAACCCGATGGTATGCCCCGACCGAGGCGGCGACCAGCGTTCTCTACGCGTCGCCGTCAATCATCCAGGACAGCTGTAGCATGGCAGGAACAGCATGAATTCCATCGAAGTCGTGCTGGCGATGCTGCTGGCCGTGGCCAGCAGCGGTTACCTGGTGCGCATGCTGCCATTCTCGCTGCCGTTGCCGCTGGCGCAGATCGCGCTGGGCGCCCTCATTACCGGCGTGCTCAAGCAGGGAGTGACGCTGGACCCCGATATCTTCTTCCTGCTGCTTCTGCCGCCGCTGTTGTTTCTGGATGGATGGCGGATTCCCAAGAACGGCCTGTTGCGCGACAAAGGAACCATTCTGGAGCTGGCTCTCGGTCTGGTCGTCTTCACCATGGTCGGCGTCGGATTCCTGATCCACTGGCTGATCCCCACCATGCCTCTTGCCGTGGCTTTCGCGCTGGCAGCGATCGTTTCGCCAACGGATCCGGTCGCGGTCTCCTCGATCACGGCGAGGGTACCGATGCCGAAGCGGCTGTTGCACATCCTCGAGGGCGAGTCGCTGCTCAATGATGCCACCGGCCTGGTCTGCTTCCGGTTTGCCGTGGCAGCTGCGGTCACCGGCAGCTTTTCGCTGGTCTCCGCTTCGGTAACATTCCTGTGGTTGGCGCTGGGAGGACTTGGGATCGGCGTGTTGGTCACACTGGGGGTCAGTTTCGCCCAGCGCACCGTATCGCGGCGGTTCGGGCAGGAGCTTGGCTCGCCGATCCTGATCAGCCTGCTGATTCCGTTTGGTGCCTACCTTCTGGCTGAACGCGTCGAAGCATCCGGCATCCTGGCGGCGGTCTCGGCAGGCGTCACCATGAGCTATGTGGAACTCAGCGGTCGCCTGCTCGCCACCACCCGCATCCAGCGGGCAGCCGTTTGGAACACGGTGCAGTTCTCGCTCAACGGAATCATGTTTGTGCTGCTGGGGGAACAACTGCCTGCGAGCCTGCTTGGCGCGCTGACTTCGGTGGAGCAGAGCGGTCACCGAAATCCTTGGTGGCTACTCGTTTACGCCGTCGCGATCAACGTGGGCCTGGCAGTCATCCGTTTTACCTGGGTCTGGGTCTCCCTGCGGATGAATCTGCTCAAGGCGAGGCACCGGGGTGAAGCGGCTGCGTCCCCGCCCTGGCGACTGGTCGTGGCCACGTCACTGGCGGGTGTTCGCGGTGCGATTACCCTGGCCGGAGTAATGACGCTGCCCTTGCTGATGCCGGATAGCACGCCTTTTCCTGCGCGCGATCTCACCGTCTTCCTGGCTACGGCGGTGATTCTGGTGTCGCTGGTGGCAGCCAGTCTCGGTTTGCCGCCACTCCTGAAAGGATTAGCCTTGCCGCCCGAACCCGCGGAAGCACAGGAAGAAAACCTGGCGCGCCACGCGGCAGCGAACGCCGCTATCGCCGCTGTGGAAAAGACCCAACACGATCTGCTGGCGACAGCAACGCCATCCGATGTCGATATCTACACCGACGCCGCTACCCGGGTCATTGCTCTCTACAAGGAATGGCTGGAGAAAGAAGACTCCAACGACGAACAGGCGAAACTTTTACGAAAGGCTGACGATGCCGAAAAAAAGCTGCGCATGGCCGCTCTACAGGCGGAGCGCACGGCGATTTTCGAACTGGCACGCCACTACCGCGTATCCGATGAGGTATCGCGAAAGTTGCTGCGAGAAATCGACCTCATGGAAGTACGTTATCGGTGAGGCCGTGGTGCGCGGATGTCTCCGCGCACCGACAGCCGAGTGCCGGGACCATCGTCACGATACGACTTAGCGCTTGTTTTCCTTCTTCACTTCACGACGCGCGTCATCCGACGCCTTGCCCACTTCCTTCTGCACCTTGCCAGCGTTCTTCTCAACGTTACCGGCCACCTGTTTTCCCTTGTTTCCCGTAACTTTGCCCGCGGCTTCCTTCACCGCGCCCTTCACTTCGTGCTTCGTGCCTTCGGTACGATTCTTGTCCACGTGATATCTCCTTCCACCTGCGACATTGCAAGCGGAAAGAGATATAGACATCGAGAGGTCGAGAAGTTGTGACTGTGGTGTTGTTTTGTCGGTGACATTCATGGATTGCTCATCTCCGATCTGCGGTGATGGACCTCAGCCACCATGTATTACATCAACCGCGCGAGGAGAAGCGCATGTTCCGTTTGCTGCTCGCACTGGTCCTGCTGCTGATCGTAGCCACCGTCACCGCCACCGATTTGCCAAACAGGCCGGTGTCGACGATGGAGCTGTCCCGCTATGAGGGTTCCTGGCACGAGATTGCTCACATACCCGTTTTTTACCAGCGCAGGTGCACTGGGCCCGCTACTGCCACCTATATCCCGAACGGTGATGGCAGGCTTCGCGTTCTTACCACGTGCAACACCAGCAGGGGACTCAAGTCCGTCGATGGTGTGGCCAGATACACGTCCGAAAACCCCGGCGCGTTCAAGGTCAGATTTGCCCCGGATTGGTTGCGCTGGCTGCCGCAGGCGTGGATCGACTACTGGGTGATCGATATCGACCCGGACTATCACTGGGCAGTGATCGGCGAGCCCGGTGGCAGCCATCTATGGATCATGTCCCGCAATACGCTCATGAGTCGCCGGCTCTATGACGAGCTGGTAGCTCGCGCGCGGCAGCGCGGCTATCCAGTCAAAAAGCTGGTCATGATGAGCACGCTTTACTGAAATACGCGACGCGGTTGCCATATCCACTGAATGAATGACATTGCCGATTCACCACGTTTCGACGGCAACACCGTCACCTTGCACGTTCCAAACCCACGGAACCCCGTCATGGTGCGCTCCCTGCTGATAACGACCCTGATGGCGACCATCATGCCTTCGGCTTCAACCCGTTCCAACCAGCCTATCGACGTGATCGACCTTCAACGCTATGCCGGCCTGTGGCATGAGATCGCCCACCTTCCGATGTTCTTCCAACGCCATTGCGTGGACACCATCACGGCAACTTATACGCCGCTGCCGGATGGCAACATCCGGGTTTACAATGCCTGTCGCACCAGAGACGGCAGCATGGAGGCCGCAGACGGCACGGCAAAGCTGGTGGCGGGACAGGCGGCAGCGCTGAAGGTGCGCTTCGCCCCCGACTGGCTTAGTTGGTTGCCTCTCGTTTGGGCCGACTATTGGGTGATCGAACTGGACCCGGATTATCAGTGGGCCGTAGTCGGCGGCCCCAGCAGGAAATACATGTGGGTGCTTTCACGCCATCCGAGCATGGAGCGGGTCCTGTTTGAGCAAATTCGGGAGCGCGCTCGCCAACGCCGTTACCCGGTCGACAAGCTGGTGATGGCCGCGCCGCTGGATTGAACTCTTGGCGAATTACGGCCCGCCGAAGCGCTTTGCTTCGGCCTGTGCGGCAACGGAATCAGCTCCAGCATGGCGAAACTGTCGTTGCTTTGCGCCCTGATCGAGATACGCGCGTGCATTGGCGGCTCTGTCTTCCTTCGCCTGACCGTGCATCGCTGATTCGCAACGGAACAGCCGCGCGGAGTATCGTCGCCACGCCGCAATTCGTGGCGGAATGGGAACGTGATCATGATGAAGAGCCCACTACTCGGCGCCGTCGCGTTTTTGCTGCTGGGTGTGCTTGCACTACCCATGACGACGGTGGCCTCGGAAGTGGACGCTTCACGCGCGAGCACCGCCACGACTAGCTGGATCTATCCGGACATCAAGGGCTTTGGCAAGGTGCATCCGCGACCGGATGTGGCGGTCCAGCCCGACCCGAAGGCCGACTACAAGGTCATTGTCGATGTGGTCCACGGCAGTGATGACCCCAACAAGGTCTATCGCTCTCTGCAGCGGCTCGCGCGCACCGTCAATCTGCTGGCTTTTGCCAAAGTGCCGCCGAACCATGTGCACATCGTGGCCGTGCTCGACGGTGAGGCCCTTTACGCGGCGGGCGGCAATGCGCTGTACCGGAAGCACTTCAAGGTCGACAATCCCAACCTCGCGATCCTGCACGCGTTGAAGCAATCGGGCGTGGATCTGCTGGTTTGCAGCCAGGCGATGGCCGAGATGGGCTTAAAGGACAGCGACGTCGGACCGGACATCACCGTATCACTGTCTGCGCTGAGCGACTTGGTCGTCTACGGTCAGCGCGGCTACAGTTACATGCAACTCTGACCATGCCACGAGCGAACGCCATGCCGTTGACGCCCGCTATCGCGGAACATCCTTCTCAGCCGCTGCGCGACAGGGTGGTGTTGATTACCGGTGGCGCGCAGGGGATCGGCCGCGGCGTCGCACAGGCGGTACTCGGCGCTGGCGGCAGCGTGATGATCGGCGATCTCGACGTGGAAGCCGGCCGCGCCTGCATCGCCGAATGGAACGCTGGCCATCGCGCGGTATTTGGCCGTCTGGACGTCTCTCGGGAAGCAAGCGTCCAGCGCTGGATCAATACGGCAGTGAAGCGCTTTGGCCGCATTGACGGCCTGGTGAACAACGCCGGCATCGCCAACCCGCATCAGGGCAAACTGGCCGAGCTGAGCCTTGCCACCTGGAACCGTTACCTCGGCACCAATCTCACCGGTGCCTTCCTGTGCAGCAAGCATGCCATGCCCGTGCTGGAAAAAAATCATGGCGCCATCGTCAACATCGCCTCGACACGCGCACTGCAGTCAGAGCCGGACACGGAGGCCTACGCCGCCAGCAAGGGTGGGTTGATGGCGCTGACGCACGCGATGGCGATCAGCGTCGGCCCGGCCGTCAGGGTTAATGCGATCCTCCCTGGCTGGATCGCCACCGACGGCTGGCGCAAGCCTGCGTCGCGTCGGAAGGCGAAACTGAGCAAACGCGACCACTCCCAGCACCCCGCGGGACGTGTCGGCTCGCCGGAGGACATCGGCGCGCTGGCTGTGTATCTACTGTCCGATCAAGCCGGCTTTGTCACCGGACAACAGTTCACGGTCGACGGTGGCATGACAGTGAAGATGCAATACGTCTGATGGGAGGCCGCTCGTGCTTCCCAGTCGCCGACAGAGGCGGCGCCGCCTTGATAGCGGGCGGAGCGCCTTTCGGATGCCACACAAAAAAAAGAGTTGTCAAAAACATGCTTGCGATATATCTTTCGCCCACAACTAAGATATATCGGAAGACACTCATGCGACTACGCCATGCACTCCATGCCTTGCATAACCGTGTTCACGGTCATCGGCCGGAACACTTTTTCGATCAGCCAGACGCCGCCGATTCCTCGCACCACCGCCATGCAGGGCGCGGCCCGTTTGGTGGTCGTGGCGGCGGCGATTTCCTGGACGCCTGGGACGAGCTGCGCGGCGGCGGACGTCGCGGCGGCGGGCGGATGTTCGGGCATGGTGACCTGAAGCTGCTGTTGCTGGCTTTGATCGAGCAGCAGCCGCGCCACGGCTACGAACTGATCCGGATCATCGAAGACATGTTCCACGGCCAGTATTCACCCAGCCCCGGCGCCATCTACCCCACCCTGACCATGCTGGAGGAACTCGGCTATGCCGAGGTGAGCGCCGAGTCAGGTGGCCGCAAGCTGTATTCGATCACCGACGCTGGAAAGGCGTTCCTGGAGGAAAACCGCGAGGAAGTCGAGGCGGTCATGGCTCGCACCGAGCACAGCGCCCGGATGGCGGCGAAAAGGGCCGCACCGATGCTGGTTCAAAAGGCGATGCACGCCTTGAAACATGCACTGCTGATGCGGGTCGCCGACTGGGATACCGAGGAGGCCAAGCGCGTGGCCGCCATCATCGACAAGGCGGCGAGCGACATCGCTGCCGGCGAAGACCGAGGCAAGCACTGACCGCGGTCTTCGCAACACGACATCCCTTACCCGCTTCAAAAGGCTGGCCCTATGTCATCAGAAACCGCTGCCGTCTCCGCGACGGCGCTCCACGCGTCCCGGTCCGTGCGGCACTCGCTGACCTTTCGCCATCTCGAAGTGCAACATGTTTCGCGCCTGACGCCGCACATGCAGCGCGTCGTGTTGGGCGGTCCCGAGCTGCAGGGTTTCGTCAGCGCATCCCCCGACGACCACGTAAAGCTGTTCTTTCCCAATGGCGTCGGCGACATCGTCAGACCCGAGGTCGGTCCCACCGGGCCAGTGTGGCTGCCACACATAGACTACTCGCCGATGCGGGACTACACGCCCCGGCATCACGATGCGCAGCGCCAGGAGTTGACCATCGATTTCGTGCTGCATGGCGATGGTCCGGCAGCCGCATGGGCGGCGAAGGCGATACCGGGACAGCGCATCGGTGTCGGCGGACCCCGCGGCTCGGTGCTCATCGCCGAGGACTTCGACCACTACGTCCTGGTTGGCGACGAGACCGCGTTGCCGGCCATTGGCCGCTGGCTCGAGCAGATGCCTGCGCACGCAGGAGTCACCGTGCTGGCCGAGATTCCCGAAGCAGCGGACCGACAGATTTTTACCTCTGCCGCCCAGGTTGACGTGACCTGGCTGGAGCGTGACAACCGATTGGCCAGCGACAGCAACCTGCTCGAAGATGCGCTGCAGCGTCTATCTCCGCCGGATGGGGATACGTTCTACTGGATCGCCACCGAGTCACGTCATGCACGCGCCATGCGGATCTGGCTTAGCGAGCAGCGTGAGATACCGAAAGACTGGATCAAAGCCAAGGGCTACTGGAAGGCGGAGCCGGATCAAAACGCCGATTGAGTCACATGCGCTTGGCAGGCTTGGGGCCAGCCTGAGCAGCCGTGCGCTCGGGGGTAGAAATGAAGTATTGGCGCTGGTTTTCTATCGTGGACGCCATTTTTTGAAAAACGGAACTGCGTCGACTGCGGCCCCAACCGAGCCTCGGAAAGCGGGTTTCGATGGCCTCGACGTGCGCATCGAACTCGGCTGCTGTTGGAGGTATGCGAAGCGGTGGCGCGCGAGGTCGGTCCGGGCCGCACCGGCGTGCGACTGTCAGCGCTGACTTCGGCTGGCGACGTCGCCGACAGCCACCCGCAGTCGTTGTTCAATCGGGCAGTGGAACGCATAGCCAGTCTCGAGCTCGCCCACATTCACGTGATCGAAGGTGAGACCGGTGGTGACCGCCAACCCGAACCCTTCGATTATCAGGAAATGCGCCGACCCTTCCGCGGCGCATGGATCGTCAACAACGGCTACGACCGAACGCTGACGATCGACGCAATTGCCAGCGGCAAGGCGGATCTGGTCGCGTTCGGCCGAGAGTTTCTCGCCAAACCGGATCTTCCGCGTCGCCTGCGCGAAGACGCCAGCCTCAACGAGCCGAATCAGAAGACGTTCTACGGCGGTGGGGCCGAGGGCCATACCGACTACCCAGCGCTGGACTGACGCCGCGAAAATGCGCACATGCCCCGCCCGCTGCATGGTTCCGACATGGTCCCGGATGAGGTTGCCGCGCCGCGCGAAGAATCCGCACGGCGCTCTGACATGGTCAGAAAATCGGCGTAAAGTAAAATCGTGGCATCTGCGGCAGTTGCCGCCACCTGCAGATGCCGGGGAAAGAGACGCCCGGCGGTCCGACCACGCAGCACGATCAGACGGGCATCGGTAACCATGGTGAAACGCATTTTTCTCGGCGTGATCGGACTGATGGTGCTGGCCGTCGTTGGGCTTTTTGCACTGGCCTGGCGCCATGCGATCGATCCGATTGCCCCGCCCTCGCCCACCGCGTTCGCGTCCGATATGGTCGCCCGAGGCAACGTGCTCGCCGGGGCCGGCTACTGCGCGACCTGCCACACCACCAAGGGAGGCCGCCCCTACGCTGGCGGCTATCCGATGGCCACGCCGTTCGGCACGATCTATTCGACCAACATCACACCCGACCCGGACACCGGCATCGGACGCTGGTCCGAGGCGGCATTTCGGCGCGCGATGCACAAAGGCGTGTCACGCGACGGCTCGCATCTGTTTCCAGCCTTTCCCTATCAGCATTTCAATCAGGTAAGCGACGACGACATCAAGGCGCTGTATGCCTTCATGATGACGCGCCCGGCAGTGAATGCGCCCGCGCGACAACCGGATATTCCGTTCCCATTGAACGTGCGCGCTCTGCAGGCAGGCTGGAAGCTGCTGTTCTTCCGCGACCATGCCTACGGACCGGTCACCGGTAAAAGTCCGGCATGGGATCGCGGTGCGTACCTGGCCGAAGGCATCTCCCATTGTTCGGCGTGCCACAGCCCGCGCAACAAGCTGGGCGCCGAAAAGCTTGGCAATGACCGCTACACGGGTGCCGAGATCGACGGCTGGTATGCGCCGCCACTGACCAGCCGCAATGCGGCGCCGATTCCCTGGACTGTCGACGAGATTTACGGCTACCTGCGCCATGGCGGCACCTCGCTTCACGGAGTTGCAGTCGGCTCGATGTCCCGGGTGATCCACGAAGGTCTGGCCAAGTTGCCTGATGCGGATCTGCACGCGATCGCCGTATATTTTGCCGATCGTGCCGGCCATGCCAATCAGCCGACACCGTCCCCTGCCGCCGTCGCCAAGATGATGACAATCGCCATGCCTCATACTCAACCGAAGCCGGGCGATGGGGCTCATCTCTACGCTGCGGCATGCGCCTCCTGCCATTACAACTCAGGCCCGATGCCCGCGCTGAACCGGCCGGAGCTCGGACTCAACAGTGCGCTGGCGGGAACGGATCCGACCACGTTGATCCGTATCATCCTCCACGGTGTCGGCGCCGACGAAGGCCTGCCGGGCGTCATGATGCCCGGCTTTTCCCGCACGTTCAGCGACGATGAAGTGGCGGAGCTGGCCACATGGTTGCGGCGCAATCAGACCGACAAGCCCGTCTGGACCGACCTGAAAAGCAAAGTCGCCACGGTTCGCCAGCAGTCGATGTCGCAGCCATCAAGGTGAGCCTGCCTCTTAACCACGCGATATCGCGGAGCAAAGATTCATGAGCCAGTTCCTGCTCAATGGCCAGGCGGTAACGGCCGACGTCGACGACGACATGCCGCTGTTGTGGGCTCTGCGCGACACCCTGCATTTGAAGGGCACCAAATTTGGCTGCGGTATCGGCATGTGCGGCGCCTGTACCGTTCACGTCAACGGTCGCGCGATCCGTTCGTGCATTACCCCGGTGGGCAGCGTGGCCGGCCAGTCCGTCACTACCATCGAAGGGCTCGATCCCAAAGGCCAGCACCCGTTGCAGAAGGCGTGGATCGCTGCGCAGGCACCGCAATGCGGTTACTGCCAGCCGGGACAGATCATGCAGGCAGCGTCGCTGTTGCAAGATTTCCCCAACCCCACCAATGCCGACATCAATGCCGTGATGGGAGGCAGTCTCTGTCGCTGCATGGCGTATGTCCGGATCCGCAAGGCGATCAAGCTGGCGGCCGCTGAAATGCAGGGCACCGCGCCGTCCGGAGCAGCCGACCATGAGTAAGTTCGACAGCTACCGTGGTCCCGACAAACCTGCGTCACCCGGCCGCCGCTCTTTTCTGATCGGCGCCGCTGCTGGCGGCATCATGATGGCGTTCGCCAACGCCGCTGTGCTGCTGCCCGCCGACGCGTCAGCGAGTGCGAATGGCAACGGCGCCTACGGACCCAACATCTGGGTGGAGATCGCCACCGATGGCCACATCACGGTCAACATCATTCGCGCCGAGATGGGGCAACATGTGGGCACCGCGCTGGCGCGGATACTGGCCGACGAGCTGGAGGCCGACTGGTCGCAGGTGAGCATCAAACACGTCGACACCGACCCGAAGTGGGGCACGATGGTTACCGGCGGCAGCTGGTCGGTGTGGCAGAGTTTCGAGCCACTAAGTCAGGCCGGCGCAGCTGGACGCACGGCGCTGATCGAAGAAGCGGCCAAGCTGCTTGGCGTGCCAGTGTCCGCGTGTTCGGCGCGCGACAGCATGGTCAAGGCCGGTAAGCGTTCGATCAGCTACGCGCAGATTGTGCAGCGCGGTGACCTCACCCGCAGCTACTCGGCAGACGAATTGAAGAAGATGCCGATCAAGCCGCCGTCTGAGCGCCGCCTCGTCGGCGTCGATACGCAAGCGATCGACATTCCGGAAAAAACCGATGGCAAGGCGATCTACGGTATCGACGCCGAAGCCGCTGGCATGCTCTACGGCTGCCCGAAGTTGCCACCTACGCGCAACGGCTCCAAGGTCGTCTCGGTAGATGATTCCGGCGCACGTGCCGTAAAGGGGTATGAGCGCAGCATTACCTTGAACGATCCTTCCGGCACCGTGCCAGGGTGGGTCGTGGTGCTGGCCGACTCGACCCATGCGGCATTCGAGGCGGCTAGGAAAGTCCGGGTCACGTGGCAGAACGACGACACCGCGGGTGTATCCGAAAAGGACATCATCCAGCATGCCTCTAGTCTCATCGCGGATCCCAAGACGGGCTCGACCGTGGTCGATGACGACGGCGTGGACAAGGCCTTCAGCACAGCCGCCTCGTTGCTGCAGCAGGACTACACCACCGCCAGCGTGCTGCATTTTCAGCTGGAACCGGTCAATGCCCTCGCCTTCGAAAAGGACGGCATCTGGGAAATCCATACCGGCAACCAGTGGCAGTCGCTGATCCTGCCGACGTTGGCCAAGGCGTTGGCGGTGGACGAAAGCAAGGTCATCATGCGCACCTACCTGCTCGGCGGCGGTTTTGGCCGACGACTCAATGGCGACTACGCCGTACCAGCCGCACTGGCGTCCAAGGCCGTCGCGCGGCCGGTCAAGCTGACCTTTACACGTGCCGATGATGCGCACTTCGATTCGTTCCGATCGCCGTCGTTGCAGCGTGTTCGCATGGGCTTTGATGCGGACAGGAAGGTCGTCGCCATGCAGCAGGACGCGTGCGCCGGCTGGCCGACCCAGGTCATGGTTCCAAGCTTCATGCCCAAGGGCAAGAATGGCGAACCCTACGACCCGTTCTCCATCTCCGGCGCCGATCACTGGTACAGCGTGGGCGCCCATCGCGTCCGGGCCATTTCGAATGATCTGGCCAACCGCGCCTTTCGCCCGGGCTGGCTGCGTTCGGTGGGTCCAGGCTGGACCAACTGGGCGCTGGAAAGCTTCATGGATGAAGCGGCACACAAACTCGAGCAAGATCCGGTGGCGTTCCGACTCGCGCTGCTGGACGCCAGCGGCAAGAACGCCGGCAGCACGCCAAATGCCGTGGGTGGTGCACTGCGCCAGGCCGCGGTGGTGCGGCGTGCGGCCGAGCTGGCGAACTGGGGCTCGAGCTTGCCCGCCGATACCGGGCTCGGCATCGCCACCAGCTTTGGCCAGGAGCGCGACATGCCGACCTGGGTGGCGTGTGTCGCCCGGGTAAAGGTGAATCGCGCCAGCGGTCAGGTCTACGTCGAAAAGCTCTTTCTCGCTGTGGATGCGGGCACCATCGTCCATCCCGATGGTGCGATGGCGCAGGTTGAGGGAGCGGCTCTGTGGGGACTCAGCATGGCCCTGCACGAAGGAACGACATTTGAGAACGGTCAGGTACGGGACAGCAATCTGGATACATATACGCCGTTGCGCATGGCCGACGTCCCGGAGATGGAGATTGCTTTCATACCCGGTACCGAAGTCCCAGTAGGCCTCGGTGAGCCGGCAACTACCGTCGTGGGGCCCGCCATCGGCAACGCGATCTTTGCTGCCATCGGCGCACGTATTCGCCACTTGCCGATCAGTCCGGATGCGATACGCGGAGCCATGGGGAGAGCCAGCACCTGACGCTCGCTCGCGGTACACGAAGCCGCGCCGTGACCAGGCGGAATCGGCCGCGTGAATGTGAAGAAATCTTGTCTGGATGTCCAAACTTTCACTGCGTCTCATCCTGGACTTGCGCCGCGTTGGTGCTCCCCGCTATGCGCGCAGCCGCCCTGAGTCGCTGGATTCCCGCCGTCGCGGGAATGATGGAAGTTGGACTTTTGCGCTCAAGTGAGTGCCATCCGCCTCTCGACTCCTCTCCGCCGATGGAAGCGGCGTCGCCAACGGAGATGGACGCTCTCCCGCAGCCCCAAAGTTGACGCGATGCAGGCTGGACCGCCGCGGATGGCCTGCCAGATCATCGACTGGTCCAGGACGATGGCGGCATCCGCGCGACCGACGATTGCACCCTCGACGGCAAGATGGCCGGCGTACAGACTCTGCACCGCGTCGTTGGCCGCACGAGGTTCATCCCAAAACCATCGGCCCAGTTGGAACTGGCCGATGGCAGCAGGCGTCCACACCACGCGTGCCCGGCAATAATCACGACTTCTTGCCGCGATGGAGGACAGTCTTGGCACCTGAACTTCCAACAGGAGCCGAGCCCATGACATCGACACCGAAGGATCACGACCGCCTCGACAAAAGCGATCCGGGCCTGCAGAAGCGCAACGAAAAGTTCGATCAGGAACGGGCCGAGTCACTCGATCGCACCAAGCAGTCCGGCAAGGGCGAAGGTCACAATACGCTGGCCAAACCTGCCGATGAAGAGCTGTCCAAGCCATGATTTTCAGCGGCTTTGCCCACCCTTCAACCGCAGCTTTGCGTGGTGAAGCGGAAAATCTCTTTCTCATCAGCAACCTCAACCACATGGTCAGTATTTCTATCGACGCTCGCCGCTTTGAAAACGCCTGCGCCTCAAGCACCGATGAGCGCCACTGTCTCGACAACACCCGCAACTCAGGAGTTCAGCCGTATGCGTTTCAAGCACTGGATGCACCGTTGTCTGATGATGGTTCCATTCGCTTTTCTCACCGGCTGCGCTGCCAGGGGAGATTTGACCAAACCGATCCCTACCCAACTCGTTGCGGCCCCTGAAAAGGCGCAGCGGGTGGTAGTGATGCTGCCTGGTCGTGGCGATGATCTCGGCGGGCTGCAGAAGCGACATACCGCGGAAATCATCCAGACCGAGTGGCCGGACGCCGACGTGGTGCTGACCGGCCTGACCATGCCTTATTACATCGGAGGCGTTGCGACGCGACGCCTCCACGACGAGGTGATTGCACCGCTTAAAAGTCGCGGCTATCGACAGATATGGCTTGCCGGCATCTCGCTGGGCGGCATGGGCACCCTCGAGTACGACCATGACTACCCAGGCGAGATCGATGGCATGCTGCTGCTGTCGCCCTACTTGGGCAAGGACGATGTGCAGCGGGAGATACGCGATGCCGGTGGGCTGGCGGCATGGAACCCTGGCCCGGAAAAACCGGTGGGGCCGGAAACATTCACCCGTGAACTTTGGCGATCCATCAAGCGCTGGTCGGACAACCCCGCTCGTCAGCAGTCTGTTTGGCTGGCGTATGGAGAAAACGAGCGTCTTCGAGAACCGATCGAAATGATGAGCCCGCAATTGCCTGCCAGCCACGTGATCATGCTGCCCGGTCATCACAACTGGAAGCTTTGGAAACCGGCAATGGGACAACTTCTGCACGCGGCGAATGACGAAGCTCACTGAGGCGATGCACGGACCCGCCGGGCCCGGCCCTCAACGTGGCAACGACTGCCTGAGTTCGGCGAAGCCTTTCCATGGATCCACCCTGAGTCGTGACGCTCGCTGCGAGGCCCCGGCGAGATCGAAGGCGTCAGGCTTGGCAATCCGCCCGAGGTCTTCCCAACGCAACGGCACCGCGACGGGCGCGCCAGCGCGTGCGCGCAACGACCACGAGGCGACACTGGTCGCGCCCCGTGCATTGCGTAACCAGTCGATGAAGATGCGTCGCTTGCGTACGGCCTTGCTCATGGTAGCAACGTAGGTTTCGGGCGCCTGATGCGCCATGGTTTGCGCAAATGCTTCGCAGAATGCGTGCACTTCGTCCCACGAAGGACCTCGGGCGATCGGCACCACCACATGCAGGCCCTTGCCGCCAGAGAGCCGCACAAAGCTCTGAAGATCGGCCAGCTTGAGCTTGTCTCGCACGTCCCGCGCCGCGGCAATTACCTGCTTCCAAGTCACGCCCGGCCCAGGGTCGAGATCGAACACCAGCCGATCAGGCGACTCCGGCTTGTCCACTTTCGCCCCCCATGGATGCAACTCGATCGTGTTCATCTGGACCAGGCCAAGCACGCCATCGATGGAATCCACATACAGATAGGACTCGGTCCCGCTCTTCTGCTTCAACGACACCGGATGCACGTTCGGGCCGAAACTGTCGGCGTGATGCTTTTGGAAGAAACACGGTTTCTGGCTTCCTTCAGGGCAACGCATCAGTGACAGCGGACGATCCGACAACTCCGGCATCATCCACTTCGCCACCTTCCGGTAGTAGTCGGCTACATCGCCCTTGGTGTAATCGCAAGCGGCGAATACGCGCCGATCGGGATGACTGATCTGCATGCTCTTCTCCGCGGTTTCCGGTGCACCCATGTCCTTCAGCGACTTGTCCTCACGCAACCGCTTGAAGCTCGCCTGGCGCAGCAGTCCCTCCTTGGCCCAGCCCCGAAAGGCCACTTCCACCATCACCCGCGGCGTGACCCAATGCACGCTTCGCGCCGAAAAAGGCACGTGTTCGGGCAGCGCGACGCTGCCTTGCTTGCACTCGAGCTTGCGCAATCGCTGATGAAGCGTGTTCAGCAGCTTGTCGTCGAAACCGGTGCCCACACGACCCACATAGCGCAGTGCACCGCTTTCGCGAGCGGCCAGCAGCAATGATCCGAAGCCGGTGCGCGCTCCCTTGGGGGCAGTAAAACCTACCACGACAAAGTCGTCCGCCTGCTCGTGCTTGACCTTGATCCAGTCGGCAGATCGACCCGCACGATACTTGCTGTCCGAACGTTTGCTGACCACTCCTTCAATGCCCTGCCGGCCGGTTTCCGCAAAAAACTCGCTGCCATGGCCTTCGATATGATCGCTGAAGGCAAGCAGGCCTTCGTGACTGGCGAGCAGGTCTTTCAGAAGCTGCTTGCGCCGATCCAGCGGCGCGGCGCGAAGGTCCACGCCTGCCAAACTCGGCAAATCGAAAACCAGATAGCGCAGGCTTGCCTTGGAGCTGCCATCGATCACGCGCTGGAGTTCTGAAAAATCGCTGCGACTGTTGCCATCAAGCACCACCAGCTCACCATCGAGGCTCGCATTTCGCACAGCAAGAGACTCCACGGCCGCGGCCACCTCCGGAAATGTCTTGTTCCAGTCCAGTCCTCCGCGCGAACGAAGCGATGCGCTGCCGTCCACCAGGTCGACCATCAGGCGATAACCGTCCCACTTGATCTCGTGCAACCACTGCTCACCGGAAGGAGGCGCGGAACGCAGCGTGGCCAGTTGCGGCTTGAGGCCGACCGGCATGCCGGCGGTGGCGCCATCGAACGCTTCAGCTGTTTTCTTCCAGCGCGCCTCCGTTACCCGGTAAGTAGCCTTGGCCGGCTTCTTCTTGCGTGGCGGCTTCGTGGCGGCAGCAACCAGATCATCGGCCTCGAGATCAGCCGTCTCAGCATCATCGCGCTTGATCAGCAACCACTGTCGCTGCTTTGCGCGCATCGCGGTACGCACCAGCTTCCAGCCGCCACGAAGCTTTTCGCCGGTCAACGTAAAATCGATCTTGCCGGCCGCCAGGCTGGTCAGTGGGTCGCCGTCGCATGCCCAGTGGCCATGGTCGAAAATGTCCACGTGGCCGGCACCGTAATTTCCCTTGGGGATATCGCCCTCGAAGCCCGCGTAGTCAAGCGGGTGGTCCTCGACCTCAACCGCCAGCCGCTTTTCGCCCTTGCGCAGCGAAGGACCTTTCGGCACTGCCCAGCTCTTCAGAACCCCATCCATTTCCAGACGGAAATCGTAGTGCCGGCTGCTGGCGTGGTGCAGTTGCACGACGAAGATCGGGCGATGGGCGGGTTTTGGCTCTTCGCCGCCGGCAGGCTCGGGCGTTTCATGGAACCGCCGCTTGCTCGCGTAGTCGCGCAGGCTCATCGCTCAGCCTGCCTTGCGTCCGGACGTCTTTCCGCTGGTCTTTCTGGGAGCCTTGCGAGTGCTTTTCGTTGTCGCCTTGCTGCTGGCGGGCTTTTTTGCGCTCTTTTTGGTGGCTGTCTTTTTCGCCGCCGTCTTCTGTGCCGGCGTGCGTTTGTTGCCCGCAATGCTTTTTTTCAGCAGGGACATGAAATCGACCACATTGGTTGTGGCGTCTCCGGCGATCTCCGGCTGGACGTCGTCATCCGCTCTGGCTGCTGCCCCACTTGCCTTCATCTTTTTCTGGATCACCGCCTCGAGCCGGGCCCGGAACTCGTCGTGATATTCATCGGGTTTCCACTGGCCGGACATGGAGCTGACCAGTTGTTTAGCCATGTCCATTTCCTTCGAGGTGATCCGGTAGGACGAGATGGTTCCGGCGGGCAGCTTGTAGTCAGCCGGATCAATGACCTCCTGCGCATAGCGCAACAGCTGCAGGATCAGTGCGTCGTCCTGCGGAATCACCGCGGCAAGATATTCGCGTGTCCGGATTACCACCCGCGCTATGCCAATCTGCTTGGTCGATTTCAGGGTTTCACGCAGCAAAACGTAACCCTTCTCGGCCTTCCTGGCCGGGACCAGCACATACGGCTTGTCGTAGAACTGCGGTGCAATGCTGCCGGCATCCACGAACGCCTCCACTTCCACCGTTTCATGGCTTTCCGGCGCCGCTGCCTTCATGTCTTCTTCCTCGAGCACGACATAGCTGCCTTTGTCGTATTCGAACGCCTTGACGATGTCCTTCCAAGGCACTTCATCACCGGTGTCGGCGTTGACCCGTTCATAGCGCACGGGTTTCTTGTCGCGCGAATCGAGCATTCGAAAATGCAGATCGGTCTTGCGCTCGCCGGACATCAGCGATACGGGAACATTGAGCAGCCCGAAGGACAGGGTTCCGGTCCAGATGGGACGAGCCATGGCAACAGTCTCCCGAGATTGATCAAACAGCAACCCGGGAGAAGCTACGAGTAGAAAGGTGAGCCATCGGTGAAACAACCAGTGTCACCCGGCTGACCTTTTGGCTGCTCTATTCTCTGGGCGCGGCGGGATCGAGCAGATCGGTCGAATCACGCGTCTGACGATCCTGCTCGACCTGCCTCAACACGTCGCTGTGCGCCAAGGTGTCCACCGGGCCTGTCTCCGCATCGGCCTGCACCACCGCGTCACGCTGCGGCATCGGCGCAGATTGCGCCTTGAGCGGCCCGGTCAGCTGCACCCGATAGATCGGCTCCGGCATGTCCATGCCGGCGGCCTCCAGTGCCAGCTTGACGTTGCGGATCGCCTCGCTGCGTACCTGCAAAAAATCGTGGCTTCGCTGATCGACCCATCCTTGGAAACGCATTTGCACATTGGAGTCGCCCAGTTCGTTGATAAAGGCTCGAGGGGGCGGCACAGCGATGACGCCATCCAGCTGCGACAGTTCGGCCACACCGATGCGCTGCGCGCGCACCAGATTCTCGCTGACACCGATGCCCACCTCAAACTGGAAACGACGTGTGGGGTTGCGGGTGTAGTTGAGCGTGACGCTGCTGAATACCAGCGCATTGGGCAGCCGAAGGTGATTGCCATCGGGTGTCATCAGGATGGTGGCGCGCGAGGTCAGCGACACTATGGTGCCCTCGTTTCCGGCAATCACCACGTGATCGCGCGGTGCAAAAGGCTGGCGCAGGCTCATCAGGATGCCAGCGAGATAGTTCTCCAGGATGTCCTTGAAAGCGAAGCCCAGCGCCACACCAAGGACTCCCGCCGTACCCAGTACAGCTCCGACCAGCGAGGTGGCATTGAGGATCTCCAGCGCAATCAGGATACCCACCATGACGACCAGCCAGCGTACGGTGGTGCGGGCCAGGTCGGTCAGGAACGGATTGCGCCGTGCTACCCGGTTCAGCAACGAGCGCCGCGAAAGCCAGCTGCCAAGCAGCCATGCGATCCAGACGATGACCAAGGCCAGCAGCAGCAAGGGCAGCGCTGCCAGCAGACGATAGGCCTCATCCGCCAATCGTTGTGTAACGGCGGACATGTCGAAGTGTTCCCGAACCGGTTGCATGGTGACTCAAAGTAGCTGTGAGGACGCCAACTTACCCAACGAAAGGTCGACGTCAGGCGAAGCGAGGTCTTCGATGAAATTTGTCGCCGTTCAGCGGAAGTCCGGCGATCGGCCGATACGGAGGTCACCGGCAGATTCCGGCTTGGCTGAGGCGTGAAGGTGGTACTGCTGTTTTTTGATCCCCGGCATGTCGCATGCCAGGGCGGTGGCGCACAAGGCGCACACCGCATGTCCCCACTCTGACGTACCCCACAACGTCGAGAGGCTGACCACTGCCTGGATCTTTCGCGCAGAGAGGTAGGACATGAACAAACGGATTAACAAGCTTATGGCTTAACTCACGCCAAGTGTTTTGAATATTTTTCGCTCAGATCAGTAGCAGCAACGGAACGATGACACCTGCACCGAGGATGGTGCCGAACAGCCGAGGCCTGCGGCTGTAACGCCACGCCATGTAGAGCCCACTCAGCACGGAGACCAGCAGCCCAAGTGCCACCACCGCAAAGAAGATCTTCATTGGCCACAGGTTCTTCGCCGGCCCGTTCGTTTCATCGTGATGAGAGGGTGCCGGCGCCGAGGATGCGGATGGTTGTGCCAACTCTGGCGAGCGCTTCTGGCCGGTTGAGGCAGGCGCGCCACTTGCCGACGCCAGACGCAGGCGCCGGGCCGGCACCACAATGGTCTGCTTCTTGTGCAATTGCGCCATCGTCGCCAGCCATGCTGGGGGCTTGTAATTGCTGCCGCGACCGCTCTCGTGCAGGCCGAAAGTCTGCAGGCCACCGGTCACGGCAAAAAACAACAGCATCGGCGCAGTAAACACACCCAGATAAAGATGGATGGTTCGCGCGGTCTTGAGGAAGCGGTGGCTGAGCGACATGGTGGATAGCACGCAATGAAAGTTGCAGCACTTTAACCGGGCTATCGGTAGCCGCCAACGGCTGCGCTTCGGCATTGGCGTCGCGCACTCCTGCTGATAGTCTGACCGTCGAGTTGTAATCGCATCAGACCCATGGTTCGCGATCCTTCTCGACAAGCTGTCACGGTCAAAACGTGGCGACCAAGGTAACAAAAAGGAAACGCGTGGCCCTCGAGATTGAAGAACGTCGCATCGACGTCGCCGATTTGCAGATCGGGATGTTCGTGTGCCGTCTGGATCGACCATGGGAGGACACTCCCTTCCCGCTGCAGGGTGTCGAACTGGTTCGCGAAGAAGATATCGCGACCCTGCGCCAGCTGTGCCATGTGGTCTATATCGACGCTCGCCGTCAGGTCGCACACGGCCAACCTCGGTCACTGCTGCGCACCAACCTCTCACAAACCCGTTTCGAAAACGCCACACGCTATCAGGATATCGCAGGGGTCGAGGAGGAGGCGCCCCGAGCCCGTGCCGCACTGGACGGCGCGTCGCTCATGGTCGACAAGATCTTCGAGGACATCGCTAGCGGAAAGGAGCTGGCGGTGGAACACGTGGAAGAGGCTGTGCGTCCCTTGGTCGCCAGCGTGCTTCGTAGCGCCGATGCGTTCTTTCTGGTCGAGGGATTGCGCCGACACGACAGCTACTCTTACAGCCATGCGATCAGTTGCAGTGCCTTGGGCGCGGCTTTCGGCCGACACATGGGTTTTGACCCGGATACCATTTTCAGCCTGGCCGCGGGCGGTTTGCTGATGGATGTCGGAAAGACCCGTTTGCCCGAATCGTTGCTGAACTATCAAGGTTCGCTGGCACCGGACGACGTGGACATCATTCGCTCGCATGTGCGCCACGGGCTGGACATCATCGCCGACTCCGACATCACCAACCAGGATGTGCTGGATATTGTCCGCACACATCACGAACGTTACGACGGCAGCGGTTATCCGGAAGGACTCGCAGGTAATGTCATCCCGATCACCGGGCGCATGCTGGGGATCATCGATGCCTATGATGCGATGGCCAGCACCCGGCCCTATCGCGCCGCCATCTCACGTCATCAGTCGCTGCGTCAGATCTACGCCGCGCGCGACAGCCTGTTCCAGACCGAAATGGTCGAACAGTTCCAGGTCTGCCTCGGGGTTTTCCCCACCGGCTCGCTGGTGGAGTTAAGTACTGGCGAGGTTGCCATTGTCATGGCACAAAATCATGTGCGGCGGCTGCGCCCTCGTGTGGCCATTCTCACTACGCCGAACAAGCAGCCGCTAAGCGACTTCCGCACCGTCGACCTGATGAAGCTTGGCGACAAGGATGCTGTCGACATTTTGCGCAGCCTCGCCGCAGGCGATTACAACATCGATACTGCGGAACTTTTCCTGCAATGATGCAAAATGCACGGATCGGCGTTCCCCGCGTCGTTCCCCATGACCGAGAATCGACGACATCATGCTGAACCGGGAAAGCATTTTTGCTGCCATCGAACAAAGCATTGCCGCCTGCGCAAATACCGATGCCCGCTTTGCCGTCCTGATTCTTCGAGTACCCGGCCTGCACGAAATCAGCCTGCGATTTGGTTACGTGCAGGGCGAACAAGCCGAAGAAAAGGCCCATGCACTGATCAGGC
>JBDTXA010000023.1:0-28641 GCA_040006415.1 Rhodanobacter sp. | reverse complement strand
CCGTTGTTGACGAACTGGGCCACGGTCACGCCGTAGGTATTGCGGAACCAGTAGCTGCCCTTGAGGTTGAGCGACTGCAGGCCGTCGTGCAGGTTCGACGAACCACCGTCCGGGAAGGTCGCATTGAGCGTCTGTTTCTCATCAACGTACAAGCCCTCCACCGTCACCGTGTGATCCCCTTTGAAGAGCTGCCAGGTCGACGACAGGCCAAGATCGCGGAAATGATCTGTGGGGCCTGCCAGCGGAATCGCGTTGCCCGCAAAATCCGATCCAACCAGCCCACGCTTGATGTCGAGCAGGAAGCCGCCGAGAGAGATGCCGCCAGTGGGCAGATTCCACGTGTAGCTCACGCGGGCATAGGGGGCTATGCCTGAAAGACGACCGTCGTAGCCTGCGTTGACGTGACGAAGAAAAGCCGCAGACAGCGAGCGATAGCCGCCCACTTCCGCATACCACTTGCCGTCCAGCTGCGCGTAGGCGGTGGCACCGACCGACTGACCGCCGATTCCGCCGAACAGCATCGGTGCGGCCGGCGCACCCGGCGCAAGATCGGGCGCCATGTAGGGATACTGCCAGGCCGGCGCGGAATTGAAGATATCGCTGACGGTAGGGTTGTTGTTGACCGAAATACCCCAGATACCGGAGTGATTGCCATGGGTGAACATGCGCGCGTAGCGCACGTCGGCGTTGTCCCAGCCGAGCAGGCCGCCGTTCTCCGAATAGGTCGCCTGCGCAAACACACCCATGTGTTCACTCAAGCGCCCGGCCAGGAATACCGAAGCCTGCTGCAGTTCCACATTGTTGTTGTTGCCGAAGCCCTTCGCGGGCGCTTCGGTCTGCGCCTTCTGCGTGTGCGTGAAGGACTCGACCAGCATGGCCGACAGCGGCACGTCGGCGCCGTCACCGGTCTTCATGGTGTAACCCATCAGCTTGAACTGCCGCCCGAATGCGGTCAGCTCGGGACCGAAGCCACCGACATGACAAGACGTGCAAGGCAACTGGGTCTGGCGTGCATAGGAGGGAATTGCCATCACGGCGCCAGATGCGCTTAGCAGCGATAGCAAGAACAGCAGGCGAATGACCGAGGAATGGGCCCAGTCCGAGCGAGGTTTCTGATTCATGATGGCTGCCCCTTGTCTGCCGCAGAGCTAGCGGCATTTGTTGCCCGCAGCATCGCGCTGGTCACCGCAAGCCATATTGATCTCGATCAAATCCGCATGCGTAAGATATTGAGGCGAAGTCACCAGCCGCCGCAAGCGCTCCAGGCAAAGCGGCAGGGCTTACTTGCAGGTAGGTGAGACGGGCCATCACCTCGACCGCCAGCACCTGCGCTCGCTGATTCGCCAAGCGCGCTTTCAGAAGCACATCCCCAACAAGCCGCCGAAGGCGTATCGGGAAATTTTCCGGATCCTGAAGGATCTGGCGCACGCCGATGGCTCGGTCGAAGGTTCGCCGCCACAGGACTCCATCCATCACAGGACGGCTAGAACTTGTAGGAGCGACTTCAGTCGCGACGCTCTTCACCTGCTGACTTTTTAGCGGCGTTTGCGCAAGAGAAAAAGCTTTTGTGCGCGCTTGGAGGACCAGGCACTTGTATCTTGCCTGTCCTCCATCAGGACGTGTACCACCGGCTTTCGTCGCGGGGAACGGCCCGCATCGCCGCGGGGCGCCGGCTCCCAGACGGGCAGTCCGACTTCCCCATCAGCCCTGTGCTGCGACCCGTCAGAACCAGTGATGACTACGCCCGCTCTCCCCAGGCTCGGGCATTCCCGAACCCGTCGTTTTCACCGATTAAAGAGCTAACGCCAATCGACTTCGGTCAATGGGGCTCGAGCACAGTCATATTCAAGCGTCCAGTGACTCCTGAGTTGTCGTTTTTGATCTGCGTGGTCCCTGCCCTCGTAGCGACAAACTGGGGGGTCCACCCGTGTGGGCTGCTCAGGATTTTTTTGTTGAATCCATACAAACGATATGCAGTGACCGGTTTTGAAGTGCCATCACTGTAATTGAGCGTCCCCGAAACGGTGAAGGTTTCTCCCACATCGACCACTTTTTTGCTGGCAGTAAACGTTTGTCCAACCAGGGTAGGTTTGACCGGTGGCTGCTTTCCAACGGGAACAACCGTGATAGTCAAAACCCCAGTAACCCCTGAATTGTCGTTTTTGATTTGCGTGGTCCCTACCATGGCGGCGACAAACCTGGGGGTCCAGCCGTGGGGGGAACTCAGGATCTTTTTGTCGAATCCATGCAAGCGATATGCAGTGACCGGCTTGGTCATGCCGCTTGCGTAGTGGAGCGTACCGGAGACGGTGAAGGTATCTCCTACTGTGACTACCTTCTGGTCAGTACCGAGGGTCTGCCAAACCTGCGCTGGTTTCACCGGTGGCGGGTTCACCGGTGTAGGCGGCGTGTCAGGCGGCTGTGCCGCAGAGCGCGGAACGACCGCGAAGTTGGGGTAATTGTTATAGGCGTGGGTGCCGCTGGGTTTCACGCTGCGGGAATCAAACAGGTCCCAGGCAGCCTGTGCGTTTGGTAGACCACTGTTGGCCGCGGCCGCCACGCCGATCTGGAAATTAGCCGGGAATCCTGTGGCGGAGGATGGATAGCCTTGCATTTCGCCCGCCTGCACGCGGTGCTTTGTCAGCCGTCCAAGTTCCGCCAGCATGGCGGGCGAGTTGCACTCGAGGCCGCTCAGCGTTGGAAAAGTATCGCCGTAGACATCCGCGTAGGACGGCAACCAGTTGCCGGAGGAATCCTTGACCTGGACGCTATACGCCGATGCCTGCAGCCAGCAATAGCCTCGGCCGGAGCTGCTCTGCCAGTCCGTCATCAGGCCGATTTCAAACTTTGCCAGCCAGTTGCGGAATTCTTCCGCACCAGCGAAGCCAAGCTCGGCGGCATGGTTCGTAGACCAGGTGAAGAAGTTGTGCATCCACGGTGCCATGCCGTTGTAATGCCCGCCGTTCACGTCGTAACTGGCGCCACTGATCATCAGTCCCAGTGGATTGGCCTTCAAATTGTGTGTGTATTTTGCATTCCAGTCGGCGAGTGAGTTCTGGACATCCGCGGTGAACTCCCCCTTCAACGGATGGACGTTGGGAAGCAACCATGCCGCGTCGGCCATCTCGCGCAGCACCCACGCCTTGCCACGCACTTGAGTATGCGCGTCCTCGATCAAGCCTTTGGAAAACCCGCGATAAGCTTCATTTGACCAAATTTCGTTGTATGACGCGTCGAACGCGAGTTCCGACATGTAGTAGTAATCGCCTGTCACCATGTAGGGTACAAACGCCCCTGACGGTTGATGTGCGTTATCCCACGCATTGGGATTTCCTGTGCCATACGAACCTGGTGTGCACGATCTGACCACGGAATTATTAAAGCAATTTGGCAACAGGTCGGCCCTGTATGACGCTCCCTTGACGCTGCTTTGGGCCGACACCCGATTCGCCCAAGCCCAGTCGATGATGGTTGCGTAGGGGTGCTTCTGGATGCTGACTGGCCATCCGGTTTGCTGGTCGCGGTAATGGGTGCTGTACGCGCCGAGCGCGTCGGTATTGGCGAGCATCCAGTTGTAAGCGCGAACATCGGGATCGACGATGTAAACGCTGGTCCAGCGAGGAAGGGGGCCGATGGCTGCCTGCGCGCCCGTGTTTCCCATCTTCTTTGTCTGATCACATTGATCCAAGGGCGCACAAGACTGACGCAAACCAGCGAGGAAGGATTCATCAGGCTGCAACGGCATGTAGCGCGATATTGCCTTGCTCGCCTGAATGTATTGCGTGTCTTGCTGCAGATACACCTGCGGCTGGGCATTGTTCCACCACAACGCCTTGTGCCAACGCGTATACGCGTACTGCGTGAGTGCAGGGCTGGTGTACGTGGCGGTACCGGAAATCAGTGCCGCCGTGTATCTCGGTTGCGCCTGCGGCGTGAAGGCCGAGGTGTTTTCCACGATGATATCGGTTCGCACATGGCCCACTGCGCCGGGTGTGGCGCCTGCATAGGCACGTACCGCAAAAGACACCCTCAGGTTCGGGTCGGTGGTGCCGTCCGCTGCGGTCACGGGGCCATTGACAACCCACTCGCTGGCCAGCGGGCCCGAGAGCCACAAGTTGCACTGCAAGGCCCATGGCGCACACGCATTGTCTCTGTCGGCCGCCTGCAATAGCGCACGCGCATTCGCCGTATAGGTCTTGCCGCCGATTTTGAGTGAGACCCAAGCATCGTAAGACGTCGTCAGTAGCTGCGACGTCGTGATGGGCCTGTCTCCTGCAGGAAGCGCCGGCTCTGCCGTCAGCTTCACTGGCAGCCGTGTTTTACCGCCTAAAGAGGGGACGATCATCGTCAATACCGCATGGCGCAGGCTGCCGTCCGGATTGAACGCCTTCGCATCCACCTGCAGGGGTATGGGCTCACCATCGAGGGAGGCGGTCACCGTCGCATTTCGAGGCACGTCTCCGTCCTTGAAGACCTGCCCGAAGGTCACCGGTACGTTGTTTTGCGTTTGCGCGGACTGACTGACGACATTGTCCGTCACCGCCGCTGCGGCGTGTGCATGCCCTGCACCCAGCAGCAGCACGCAGCCTGCACCTGCACCCATGAGCTTTCGCACAGTTTGAAAAAGGCGGTCTCTCCGACCTGACGGTCGTGATTGACGATCGTTACTCATGATGATTTCTCTGTCTCGCATCGAGTGAATGACCGGGAAAACATCATCCGATGTGAAGCCCGGTTGCATGGACGCCGCTCCTTCGTGCTGCGTAAAGGATGATTGACGTCGTTCGAATTGCTTCGGCGTGTTGGAACGGCGATAGCGCCGGATCCACCCCTTGGAACCGTGAAGGCACCGTATACTTTGGGGTCTGTGAGGAACTGTGAAACTGGTCACGGGTTGACCCACGGCGCGCTTTGCTCCGGGCGAATCAGCGACGCATGGCACACTTTGCACTGGCGGTATTCGCCGTTGGCCCAGTCGCAGAAAGGATTCAGGTCGTTGTGGCACGCCGCTCCGGCAGGACGTTCGCCGCCGCCGTCATCGCCACGCCGGCTGTTGCCGCGCACGAAGCAGCAGATAGACAGCCCCTGGCCGAATGACTGAGGCGACAACCAACTTCACATGCCCTGCACCCAGAGCAGTAAGGCCAAGAGATTCACCCTCCTTCGGAGCGCGATACGCGTCTCTTTGGCTTGTCCACGTGCACGCAGGAGCGTGCGCGGACAGCGAAGCTGGCCCGAAGAGCGGAGGGCAGGCGAAAGGAATCGACGTTCCTGTCGATCCCCTTGCGGCCTGTCGTCCCCGCCTCACCGCCGCACCGGGCCCGCTAAAGCAGCGCGATCCGCGCCCGCACTTTTTAGAAGAGCCGAGGCAATTTACAGCCGGAGCTCTAACTGACGGAACTCCCCCTGTTCGGCAAGGCCAGTTATAGCTTCGAACGTCCTATGACCCGGAATGTGCGCTTCCGACCCAGCTGTTTGAAAACTCACAGCCAAGTTGGCATAGAGGCCGCGTACGCAAATTTTCGGTGATTCGTCGGATCCGAGTGCCCAAAGTCAAACGCTCGCAACGCGAATTGCTCAGCTTTTGCCCAGCGAAAAAGCGACCTTTGCGTTTTGACACAGCCTGATCTCGATTGCTGCCGTGGCGAAAGTCCGCTTTCGGGTGGGCGAATATCCAGCGCAAATGCAGTCAGCAGATGTAATGGCAGCTCACTAAAGCTTGCCGCGGCAGAACGGCGTCCCGATTTTGGCGCTTGGTTCGGAAGCTCGGTTAGGTCGGATGGCCAGTCCCGTCTTCTATCAATAGCCGTAGCTGATCGTAGAAGAAGTATTGCTTGTGGCCGGGAGGCTTGAACACATAAACCTCGCCACGAGGAGATAGTCTTGCCGCTCAACGCCGTACGCCTGCATTCAACACTCGGCGGCTTGTTAACCCAGGGCTTTCGAGCATCAATCAGTAACTAAAAGTCCTGTCGAACTGTCCGGAAAAAAGACTTGACAACCACAGATCAAATCGGCTAAATCCGAAATCGACGCCCGCGCACTTCCATGATGCGAAAAGTTCGAACGAAAGTCTTCCCGTCGCGTTAGATGTTCGTTCTGGAACGTCCAGTATGTCAGCAGCCCGCGAGTGTTTTGACTCTGAATTGAGGAGACTCGCTGTGAACCGAAAGGCAAATAATGGCCTCGTCAGCCTGTTGATTGTTGCCGCTGGCCTCGCTTTGGTCGCCGTTGTTGCTAGTCGAAAACTACGCAGCGCTCGACCGCACAGTGTTGCCGAAGTTGATATCCCGGACGTGGCGATGTCCGATGATCTTCGGCATTTGGTAACACTTTTGAATACCGTTGAAAGCGAGGACGACCCACGCTATGTCTCCGAGCTCGAACAGCTCCGCGGGCGCAGCTCGGAAGTCGTCGCCGAAGCGAGGCGATTGCTGAGTGCTACTTCGGGCCACGCGACCGACAATTTCTCGCTGCGCCATTCCGTTGTGCTGGCCGTGGCCGCGCTGCGCGACCCCGGCGCGCTTGACCTGCTTTCCGAAGTCGCGCTCAACCCGCAGCCGTTACCGCCGGTCGAGGAGCCGCTGTCGAGTGGGCTGTTTGAGTCCCACCCCGAGCATCGGCTCAACAGCGAAACTGTGGTGCAGGCGACGATTGTGGCGCTCGACGCCGTCGATGGCATCGAATCACTCGCCGCCGAGGGCCATGTCGATGCGCTCGATGCACTGGTCAAGGCTTCGGGGGCGTCATCGAACGCGGTGCGCGCCGCGGCGCTGACAGCACTGGGCGCGCGGTCGGAGTGGCGCGAGCACCGCGACAGAGCGGCTGCAAGCCTGCCCGACGACCTTGGCCACCTCGCCCATCTTTCCCGCAAGAGCGTGGCAGAGGTGCCCCAGATCCGCGACCCGCGTACGACCTTGCTCGGGTCGGGCACCGCGACGACGCGTGCGCCGGGACTCGATGATGACAGCGGCCTCCGGCGTACGCGGGTCCCCGGTGCGCCCCGCGCAGGCAGGAGTTAAGACATGGCCGATTGCACCTATAGCGTCCCCGACCTCGATACTAGCGGCGACCGCCTTTACGGCGGGCGCATCTGTGACCAGCCTTTCATCGACTGGGCATGGAGTGTCCATGGCTTCAACGGCACCTATTGGCAAGGCGGCTGGGGCTTCGATGATGTCTGCAACATCCGGAAACCGCTGGCGCGATGCCTCAACGCCATCTGGCTGCTGAACTATTCAATGCCCGACCCCAGCAGCGAGCCGTGGGACGGCAATGCCCTTCAATGGGGCGGCCGCTATGTTCGTGAACAGTTCAAGCAGTACGACGATTTGCGCGCGCAATGCGGGGACGGCACGGCAACAGCGGTGACGACCGGTTGCCAGCAGTCGCGGCAATGGGACGAATGGCGCTGCGTTAAGGGGTACGAGGAAACCAAGCAGGACTGCCGGGACTGGTCGTCATGGATATCGTGGCTATGCTTTCTGTGGGCTGAAGTGAAGAAGTGGGTCTGCACCGCGTATGGCTGGGTAACCACGGCCGGCTGCGCAATCTGGTATGGAACCGTCGGCGGCGGCGAGAATGTGACGCTGACCCTGTGGTTCTTCTACCCGCTCGATGGGAGCGGCAATGCCGATGTGGTAGCGCGCGCCGGCACGCTTGTCCACGAAGCCCGCCACGTCGGCGGCAAGCCGCACGATGCTCAATTCCCGCCCAATTCCGTTTATGGCGGTGGTGGTGACGGCGCCGATTCGAGCTGGGGTTATGAAGGCGCGTGGATGTACAACGTCCTCTACCTCTGGTGGTTTTACGCCGCAGGCCAGCGCACCACAATCGCTATGCGAAAGTCAGCTAAACAGCGCGCCAACATCATTTTGGCAAACGCCTTCGCCACTTCGCCAGGCTTCACCATCGCATGAAAGCGCGCCCGCCTTTATGCGTTCCGTGCGTGCTAGGCGGTGCAGCCGTGGTCGTGCTGGCGACCGCCGGACTATGGAGGCTTATCATCCGGTTGCGGCACAAGACGGGATGACTGCGGTCACCGATCGCGACCGCAACTGGCAGGGAATCGGTCATCAACGAAGATCGATATACGTCATCCCTCAACGCCGTTCAACAACGGGTCCACCTCGTTAAAAGGAGTGCGTCGCGCTCGGCAAGAGGGTGAAAGAAGTGGGCTCCAAGCCTTTTCGTCCTGCAGACGGAAACGAGCAGGAGCATCGCGACTGAAGTCGCTCCTACAAGGGCGCGCAATTTTTGTACTGCGATGATTACGAAGCGGTACCGCCCACCGTCATCGAGTCAATCTTCAACGTCGGCTGACCAACGCCCACAGGCACGCTTTGGCCGTCCTTGCCGCAAACACCCACACCCTCGTCCAGCGCCAGATCGTTGCCGATCATCGAGACGCGATTCAGCACCTCGGGACCAGAACCGATGAGCGTCGCCCCCTTCACCGGACGGGTGATTTTTCCGTCCTCGATCAGGTAGGCCTCGGAGGCGGAGAAGGTGAACTTGCCGTTGGTGATGTCTACCTGGCCGCCGCCGAAGTTCGGCGCGTACAGACCCTTCTTCACCGAGCGGATGATGTCGGCCGGATCGCACTGCCCGGCCAGCATGTAAGTGTTGGTCATGCGTGGCATCGGTAGTGTGGTAAACGACTCGCGGCGGCCGTTGCCGGTGGGCGCCATGCCCATCAGACGAGCGTTGAGCTTGTCCTGCATGTAGCCCTTGAGAATGCCGTCCTCGATCAGGGTGGTGCACTCAGTCGGGGTGCCTTCGTCGTCAATGCTCAGCGAGCCGCGACGACCTTCAAGGGTGCCGTCGTCGACGATGGTGACGCCCTGGGCGGCAACGCGCTGGCCGATACGGCCGGAGAACGCCGAGCTGCCCTTGCGGTTGAAGTCGCCTTCCAGACCATGGCCAATGGCTTCGTGCAGCAGCACGCCGGGCCAGCCCGGGCCGAGCACCACCGTCATCTGGCCGGCGGGGGCGTCGACGGAGTCGAGGTTGACCAGCGCCTGACGAACGGCTTCGTCGGCAAAGCGGAGCGCGCGACCGTTCTCGATCAGTTCGCGATAGCCGTAACGGCCACCGCCGCCGGAATGACCCTGCTCGCGACGCCCATTCTGCTCGGCGATGACCTGCACATTGAGACGCACCAGCGGGCGCACGTCGGCAGCGAGGGTACCGTCGGAAGCGGCAATCAGAACCGTGTCGATGGTGGCGGCGATGCTGACGATGACCTGCTTGACCCGTGGGTCGCGCGAACGCGCATACGCGTCGACTTCGCGCAGCAGCGCGATCTTGTCGGGGTTGGGCAGACTTTCGACGGGATCAATCGCCGGGTAAAGCTGACGCGCACCGTTCAGTGCCAGCGGCTTGCCGGCGCCGTTGCCGTCGTGCGCAATGGCGCGGGCGGCTTTCGAGGCTTCCAGCAACTGCGGCAGCACGATTTCGTCGGAGTAGGCGAAGCCGGTCTTCTCACCCGAGATGGCGCGCACGCCCACGCCTTGCTCGATCGAATGACTGCCATCCTTGACGATGCCCTCTTCCAGCACCCACGACTCGCTGCGCGAATGCTGAAAGTAGAGATCGGCAGCGTCGATCGACGGCCCCATCAACTGGCTGAATACCCGGTCGAGGTCGCCGGTGGCAATGCCGCCGGGTGAGAGCAATTTGCTTTCGGCTAGCGCGATCAGTGAATCCATGGAGTGTCGGTCGTCTGCAGTCAATCAGGAACTATCCCATATGGGGCCCGGGGCTGCTGCTTTAAAGCTTCAAGGCTATGCGGGCTGACCGACTGCGACGAACTGGCTGCTACAAAGTCACAGCTTTACCGAGCGTCGCAGGCGCGTTGGCCGGCAGACGTTGCCCTAGTGGCAAAGTCAGGCCAGCCGGTGCCGCCCATGACGGATCAATGCGGCTGCACCGAACTGGCAGCAGGCGGTCCCTGCACGCTGCCGACAGGTGCCGGAAGCGCCCTGCCGATGTCCAGTGGTGGCGACGCTGGCGGAGATTTGGGACCATGCTTCTCCAGCAGAGTCATCACCGGTTTGCCCCAACTGCCGGTGATCCGGTAGCGCGCACTGGCCGCCTTGTTCAGCCCCTTGCCCAGCAGTCCCTGCACCGCAAAACCGGCCGCGGCGCCAATCGGGCCGCCGACCACGGCGCCGACCAACGGCAAGCTGTTACCGACATGCGGCACCACCCGCATCTCCTGGTCGTAGTCCTTCGCCTTGAGTCCCGTGCGGCCGGTTACGCTGATGTTGGCCGACGACCCCGCGATAACGAGGTTGTCGGTGGTGGCATTGCCGTCGGCGAGGTGAAAGTCACCCTCGATCGAGTCGAAGGCCAGCCCCTTGCCGAAAACGTCACCAAAATCCAGGGTCAGACGGCGCGGCAGTTCGGCCAGCGACACCAGGCCGAGCAGCCGCCCCACACCGGGCGATCCTGCTTCGGGAATACGGCCGTCCTTGACGTCGATGCTCAGCGTGCCATTCATGGTCGCCAGCGAGATCCCGCTGGGCGCCCCGGGCCATCGGGCATCGAGCAGGTCGATGGTCTTGCCGCCATTGACCAGGCCGTCGAATCCGAATGCGCCGAGCATGGCGCCCAGATCCTCGGCGGCGAAATTGATACGCATGTGCGTTTCACTGCTGCCGGCAGATCCGTTCCAGTCGCCACTGGCATTGATCTGGACCCGCGAAGACAACGCGCGCAACTGTTCAATATGCATGCCCTTCGCTGTGGGCCAGGTCTCGAGCCTGGCCTCGCCCAGCTTCGCGTCGCCTAGCCGCAAATCGCCAATCCACAAGTGAAACGGTGGTAACGCGCCCGGATTGATGCCGGTGTTGGCCGGGTCAGGGACCGCAGGGTTCTTCTCGCCCCTGGCTGGAACGATGCCCGCTTCGGGGTTGCCGGCTGCAGCGGACTTTGCTGCGCCATCCGGGTTAGCCGGACCCTTCGGCCAATACAAACGCTTCAGCCGGGCTGTCACGCCGCGTTTGTTCAACTCGCTGGTCGGCACGGCGAAGTTGCCGGTCATCGCCGGACCGTCCACATCCACGCTCAGCAAATCCGGCTTGGGCACGGCGCGGAGCTCGAGCTTGCCCAGCTGACCTCCGAACCAGTTCGCCCGATCGGTACTCACATCGATACTCTCGAGGCCGGGACCATCACCCGTGCCTCCCGCCGCGACACGCTGAACCCAGCCGGTCACATCCAGCGTGGGTGTGCTGCCGCGGATGCGCAAACCCTTCAAGGGAAGCGCCTGTGGCATCACGTTGCCGAACATGAAGGTGCCGGCCAACGGCTTTTCCGCACCGTCGGAGAGCCGCAAGCGACCACGTACCACGTCGCCCAGACCAAGTTGCAGATCGCTGCCAGCCACCGGCAGGCTCATGCTCACATGCAGGGGCAGCGTGGATGCCAGCGGCTTGTCCAGCGGCGCCGGCAATTTCAGGGTGATCCCATCCAGCGGCGAGTCGACACTGAGCGTCTGGGCAAGCGCGTCGCTGCCAGAAACATGCGCGATCGTAAAGCCGACATCGAAAGTGCTGCGCCCCTCGGACAGCTGACCCAGCCAATCAAGCGACGGATAGTCCTGCACCATTTCCTGCATCGTGTAGCGACCCTGCAGCCGTGCTGAAAGAATCGTGGCCGGATCGCTGTTGGCGCCCGCCAGCGCCAGCTGAAGCGTGCCCGGCTGACCGCGAAAACCGGCATCCAATGGACCGGCAACCATGCCGTGCGCGTCGAAATGCAATGGGCCATTGAGCTTGTCCAGCTTGAGGTTCCAGTCCGGCGCCGAGAGGTCGGCGTCCCGCAACTGGGCAGTACCTTCCAGTCGCAGGTCTTCGACCTTTTTCAGCGGCAGCGTCAGGTGCAGATCGAACGAGCCGGTGCCTCCCAGTTGCAGCTTGGCCAGCGTGTCGGCCTGGTGGTTGCCGATCGGACTCTTGCTGACGAAGTCCAACAGGCTGGCGCCGCTGCCATTGCCCTGCACGTTGAGGTCGAGCAGGCCGTCATGAAAATCCGGAATCAGCGCCACCGCGTGATCGACCTTCACGCTAAGCGAGTGGCCTTTGGCGACTTCCACCAGCATGCTGTTGTTGACGAAGCTGGCTACCGCGTTGATGCCCTGGCCGTGCGGCCAATGGGTTCCGTAGTCGAGGTCCAGATCACTCAGCGCCGCACGGCCCTCGAAGCGGCCTTCGTTGTGCCGGAACGGCCAATCGGCGAGATTGCCGCGAATCACCACCTGTGCCTTATCGAGCTGACCGGACACCAGCGCGCGATCCAGCCACTCGATCGTCCCGGCTGACATTGACTCCGTCGGCCAGAACAACTTGGCCGAAGTGATGCTGGATGGATTCAGCGAGGCATACAAGTCGATGAATGGCGCGCCGCCTGTCGCCGGCAGCACCATCTCGCCACGGGCCTGCCCGGAGAACCCCTCACCATCGAATTGAAGCGTGTCGGCACCGAGGTGCCAGTCGTCGCCCTGCTGCCAGAAGGCCAGCGTGCCCTCAAGCCTGGAGAGTGCGAACGGTTGACGAAACTGCTGCGGAAACTGCAGCGTCGTGGACTGTGCCGGCAACTCCAGCGAGAGCGCTTCGGCGTCACCCCGCAGCTCACCCCGAAGGCCGCTGACACCTGGCAACTTGCCCACCGGGTCGATACCGATGTCCTTGAACGCCAACGCAAGGCTGTTCAAGCCGCTGGCGCGATTCCATTGCAATGCGACCCGGCTCAGATCGCCACGCGGATGCCCTTCTCCGATCCAGTGCGCCAGTGCCGGGGCGAGCCTGGGCTTGAGTGCCAACCATGGCAACAGCGGCGCCAGTTGCAGCTCTCGGGCCGCGACGCCGACGCTCAACTGCACCGTCCCGGGCTGATGCAGACGCAGTGCCAGCGCACTGCCATCATCGCCTGACCAGCGCACATCGTAGCCATTGTCGATTCGGCGAATGCCAGCCAACCCGTGAAGGGCCGCCACGCTTGCGGTGGCTGCGCCCTCAGGCGCACTGACCGACAAGCTGTCCAGGTCGAAACGAATCAGGCTGTGGCTGAGCTGGCCTTTGCGCCAGTCGAGCCAAGCCGTCAAACGGCCCTTGCCATGATCAGCCGTATAGCCGTCCAGATCGATACCCTCCAGTAGCGGCTGCAACTCCGGGCTTTCGACACTGGCCCAGATTCGACCGGCATCGCCGTCCTCGCGGAATCGGCCCACAGTGCGCACCGCGGCACTGACGCCTTCGCGTCGCAACGTGCCACCAAAACGGATCTCGCTGCCTTGATGGCTGAGCCGCAACTGCTTCGCCAACCATGTGTAGTGTTTCCCCAGGGTCGCGTCGGTCACCACCACCCGCAGATCCTCCAGCCACAGATCCAGTGACGCCGGACCAAGTGACAGCGGCTGGCGGTCTTGGCGGCCCGCCACACTGATACCGTTGACGTGCCAGCCGTCCATATCGTGCAACAGATCCAGCTGCAGGCCGTGCAGGTGCAGATTGAGCAGGTGGCGGGATGGCAGCAGCAAGCCGCCAACATCAAGATTCAGTTCGGCCTCCGGGATGGCCAGCGCATCGCCGCGCTGGCCTGCTGCCGCGCCGACCGTCACTCCGCGCATCACGAATTCGGGGCCGCTCGCCGTCCAGCGACCATCCATCGAGTCAAAGCTGACCGGCCGTTGCCATCGCTGGCTGAGCTGGGCGGCCACCCATGCCGGATGTCGCGCGAGCAGGGGCAGCAGCAGTTGCGTCAACGCCACCAGTACGGCGAGCACGATCACCGTCACGCCGGCGATCCACCCCGATGCGCGTGCACAACGGTGCAGTAGTCCGCGCCGCAACTTGGTCACGCGCGGCGGTCCGCGACCGATTTACAACAAGACAACATCGAACTGTTCCTGCGAATAATGCTCTTCGGCCTGAAAGCGTATGCTTTTGGAGATGAACTCTTCCAGTTCGGCCACCGCGCTGGACTCTTCCTCGAGAATGCGATTGACGACCGAGGGGTTGGCCATGACCAGCAATTGCTCGGCGTTGAACTGCCGCACCGCGCGGGTGATCTCGCGAAAGATTTCGTAAGTGACCGTCTCAGCCGTTTTCAAGGCACCGCGACCGTTGCAGACAGCGCACGGTTCGCACAACTGACGAGCAAGGCTTTCGGTCGTGCGCTTGCGCGTCATTTCCACCAGCCCGAGTGCCGACAGCGGATAGACGGTGGTCTTTGCATGATCACGCGCCAGCCCCTTGTTCAGCATGCGCAGCACCTGGCGCTTGTGTTCCTCATCGTTCATGTCGATGAAATCTATGATGATGATCCCGCCGAGATTGCGCAGGCGAAGTTGGCGCGACGCCGCCTGGGCGGCCTCCAGGTTGGTCCGGTAGACCGTCTCCTCCAGGTTGCGTGTACCCAGATAGGCGCCGGTATTGACGTCGATGGTGGTCATCGCCTCGGTCTGATCGACGATGAGGTAGCCACCGGATTTCAGCGGTACCTCCTTTTTCAGCGCGCGCTGGATCTCGTCCTCGACGCCGTACAGATCGAAAATCGGCCGCTCACCGTCATAGTGTTCGATGCGGTCGTCCAGACTCGGCATGAACTTGTGCACGAACTTGACCACTTTGTCGAAGGTGACGCGGGAATCGATCCTGACCTTCTCGATGTCGTCGTTGAGCATGTCGCGCAGGCTGCGCAGCGGCAGCGACAACTCCTCATAAACGCGCTCGCCCATCTTCGCCTTGGCGATGTTTTCCTGCACCACACGCCATACCTTGCCCAGATAGGTCACGTCGAACGCCAGCGAGTCGGCACTTTGACCTTCGGCGTTGGTTCGCACGATGTAGCCCAAAGGGCTCTCTCCGATCAGCGGATTGAGCACGTCCTTCAGCCGCTGACGCTCTTCTTCGTCCTCGATGCGGGCGGAAATGCCCAGCGTGCGCGCATAGGGCAGCAGCACCAGGTAACGCGACGGGATCGACAAATGGGCCGACAATCGTGCGCCCTTGGTACTGATCGGGTCCTTCACCACCTGCACCACGATCTCCTGGCCCTCGTGAACCAGTTCGCTGATCGATGGCATGTGGCCATTGCCATTGCCATTGCCATGGCCGTGCCCGTTAGGTTCCATCTCGTCCGCCGACGGCGATGGCGTGGGGCGAACAATGTCCGATGCATGCAGGAATGCCGCGCGCTCCAGCCCGATATCGACGAACACGGCCTGCATGCCTGGCATGACCCGCTGCACCCTACCCTTGTAGATGTTGCCCACATAGCCTCTTTTTGAAGCCCGTTCCACGTGCACTTCCTGCAGCATGCCGTTCTCGACCACGCCGACCCTCGTCTCTCGCGGGGTCACGTTGATCAGGATTTCTTCGCTCACTGCCTACTCCCGGATTTAACTATCTTTATAGCGGTTGCAGGCTAAACCTGTCGATGGACCATATCGCGGGATGACCTTCTAGCGACGCCCCGCGTCCAGCATTTGACTGACGCAGCATGCCAAGTCGAACAAAGCTCGCTACCGCGCTATCTTGTGCGCCTGAATGGAAGCGGCGAAGGTCGCGCCATGCCCAATCACGATGTCCTGTCAGATCACACGCCGCACCATGAACGAAACGCACATTTTGCCCGACGTGCTGCAGCATGACTTGACGCTGGTATTTTGCGGCACGGCCGCAGGACGGCGTTCAGCCGCCGAGAGGGCCTATTACGCTCATCCTGGCAATCTGTTCTGGCGGGCGCTGTTCGAAGCCGGCCTGACGCCGCGTCGCATGGCTCCGGCAGAATATCCGCAACTCACCGAACTCAGCATCGGCCTTACCGATCTTGGGAAGCACCACTTCGGGAATGACAACCAGTTGCCGCCGGGCGCGTTCGACGCAGCCTCGCTGCGCCGGAAGATCGAGCTTTATCAACCGCGCCTGCTCGCCTTTACCAGCAAGAATGCGGCGCACGCCGCTCTCGGGCGTGGGGTCAATTACGGTTTGCAGCACGAACGCATCGGCAGGACACAGCTGTTTGTGCTTCCGTCACCGTCGGGACAGGCGCGCGGGCACTGGGATCTGAGGCCTTGGCGGGAGCTCGCCTCGCTGGTTCGACGTGATTGGACCGATGCCGACCACTGCACGCTGTGATGCCTGCCAACACCGTCATGCAAGCGGTTAAGCTCGGGATATCGCGGCATCCGATCGCGTTCACCTTCCGGGGGAAGTCACCATGCGCCGTTCCGCCATGCACTTTGCTGTCCTGACCGCCATTACGGCACTGCTCGCCGCCTCACCTGTCATGGCAACAGACACACCTGCGTCAGGCGACGCCTACGTTACTGCGGCCCAGTTGCAACGACGCATGGCGGCGGGCACGCTGACCAGCCGTACGCTGGCGCAGGAGTCGCTGGCGCGGATCAGGCGCATCGATCAGTCGGGACCGATGCTAAAGGCGGTCCTCGAGACCAATCCTGATGCCATGGCGCTGGCCGGCAAGCTCGACCGCGATCGCGGTGGCAAGGCGCAGGGGCCGCTCTATGGCCTGCCAATCCTGCTCAAGGACAACATCGACACCGGTGATGAGATGCTGACGACCGCTGGCTCACTGGCCCTTGCCGGCGCGCCAGCGCCGCATGACGCGGCCCTGGTTGAACGGCTGCGCCATGCCGGCGTGCTGGTGCTGGGCAAGGCCAACCTCAGCGAGTGGGCCAACTTCCGCTCCAACCATGCCAGCAGCGGCTGGAGCGCACGCGGTGGCCAGACTCGCAATCCCTACGCGCTCGACCGCAATCCCTGTGGCTCAAGCGCCGGCTCGGCCGCCGCGGTCGCCGCGGGCCTGGTACCACTGGCAATCGGCACCGAAACCGATGGCTCGATCATCTGCCCTGCGGCGATGAACGGCATCGTTGGCATCAAGCCGACCCTGGGGCTGGTAAGCCGCCGAGGCATCGTGCCGATCAGCCACAACCAGGACACGGCCGGCCCGATGGCACGCAATGTCTCCGATGCCGCCGCCCTGCTGTCAGTCATCGCCGGCAGCGATCCAGGGGACCCGGCCACCCTTGATGCCGATCGGCACGCCACGGACTACACCCGCTTTCTTGACCCGAATGGTCTCAAAGGCAAGCGCATTGGTGTCGTGCGCCAACTGGCAGGCGCCGAACCGAATGCCGACCGTGTGCTCGATCAGGCGATCGCCGTCATGAAGGCACAGGGTGCGGTGATCGTCGATCCGGTCAAAGTGCCGCATCTGGCCGATCTCGGCGCTCCGGAAATCACGGTGCTGCTCTACGACTTCAAGCACGACGTCAACGCGTATCTCGCCAGCCGCACCGGTCTGAAGGTGAAAACGCTGGCGGACCTGATTGCGTTCAACAAGGCGCATGCCGCCGAGGAAATGCCCTGGTTCGGGCAGGAGCTGTTTGAGCAGGCAGAAAAGAAGGGACCGCTATCGGACAAGGCGTACAAAGATGCGCTGATCCGGGCGAAACGCCTTTCCGGCGAGCAAGGCATTGATGCCGCCCTGAAGTCAGAGCACCTGGATGCCCTGCTGTCGCCGTCCTGGGGACCGGCCTTCATGACCGACCCGGTGCTCGGTGACCATATCGTCAGCGGCGATCCGACGGTGGGCGGCGCCTCACAGCCGGCAGCGGTAGCTGGTTATCCGTCGATCACGGTACCGGCGGGCATTGCACACGGCTTGCCGGTCGGCATCGTGTTGTTCGGCGCCAAATGGAGCGAGCCGTCATTGATCGCAATCGCTTACGGGTTCGAGCAGCACGCCGGCGCATGGCAGCCACCGCATTTTCTCGACACGGTCGGCGGTAGATCGATGGAAGCCTCGCGGCAGCAATGACGCACCGTTATCGCAGATACAACGTCGGCCCCAGCACCGCCGCGAACCCCACCGTCATCAGCACGCCTGCAACGACGATGGCGTAGTTCCGCGCGATGGTGAAATCGCGCGGCGGTTCATCTGGAGGGCGAGAATAGGCGACGTTGAACAATCCCGCCGTGCCACCGAACGACGAAGCAACCGCCGACATCAGGGTGACCACGATGCCCAGCGGATTGAAAAGACTGACCAGAACAGCGGATACGCCACCGACCAGGTAGATCGTCATCGCGATCGTGCGCTTGGTCGCGCGTGCCTGCTCACCGCCGCCAAGCATCGCTGTCAGCATGCGAATGGCACGACCAACGACCGCAATGTAGATGTAAAGTCCGACGGCGAACAACACCGTGCGCCACAACCATGGCCATGCCAGCGGACCAATGCCGCCACCCACATCCGGACCCCAATCGCCCAGGTTGGTCACGCCGGAAAACATCCAGTATCCCGCCGCAACCATGCCTTTCACGGTAAACACGATCCACCACACCAATCGCGGCAAAGGTCGCTTGACCCTCTTCCAGGCGATATACGCCACCAGGGCGAGCAGCAAATCAACACCGGTACCAGCCATGGCAACGATGCGACGACTCCATGCGCCCGTATCCGGGCACTCGACATAGTACGCGCCAAGTTCACTGGGCCGGTGGCCACTGATGACGCAGGTAAACGCATGCCCGAGCAGCTCATGCGCCATCGTCAACAATGGCAACAGAAGCAGCGACAACCCGACCAGTGTCCAAAAATCGACCCCTGGCGCCCCAGAACTGCGTTTGCTCATCGCCCGGTTACCTTTATCAGGATGGGGCCATGATTACGCATCAGGTCAGTTCACTCCAGTGCAGAGTGCGTGGATGGCACATGACGGCTGTCATGGGAAATGGCGAATGCGGCGCCGTCCCTGAACGTGCTGGCTTGCGTGCGCTTCGAAGTCTTGAGTACCCCAGAGCAGATGGCCTCATGTCCGAGGAATGAAGGCCGTACGATGCCGCTGCCAAAGCACATCACGACAGGCAGCGGCAGCATCGATATTCATTGGATGTAGCCGGATTCGTCGGCGTTGGAAGTGATTTTGATCAGCTTCAACGAGCCCACATGGCCCATGCCACCGCCTGAAAAGGTCAGCGTGCCTTCGCCCTTGTAGTGGTATTCCGTGCGGTAGTTGTCACCACCGAAATGGAACGGAATCCACGCCTTGCCTGTCTGGTAGGTCTTCTGATCATTCGGGCCCCCAATGAGATCGATGACCTCCTTCGAATACATCCCAACCCTGACCTTTGAAAATTTACCGTTCGCTGCAGCTGCGGTCGCCGCCTCAGCGCTGTGCCCCTTGCCAGGCGGAGCACACCGGCCCACTGACGGGTAGCTTGCACACAGAACCAGAGATGACACGAGAACAAGCGATTTGATGCCCATAAATAATCCTTCCCTAGATAAAAATGATGGATGTGCGGGCAATATCTCCGACGTCTCCAGGATATTTCCCGCCCCAAAAATAGGACACTTTCATGGCTCCGGCAATTGGTGCACGACTCACCTCAAATTGCATGAATAGTGCGAGAAATCAGCGGGATCCGCCTACAGACTTCCGAACGATCAGCATGGCAATTTCAAGCGATTGCTCGTAGTTCAAACGTGGGTCGACCATCGATTTGTAGGCGCGTTGGAGATCGGTCTCCGACAGATCCCGCGCGCCACCCATGCACTCCGTGACATCCTCGCCCGTGAGCTCCAGATGCGCGCCGCCAAGGCGGGTTCCGGCGGCGGCGTGAATGTCGAACGCTTGATCGAGCTCGCCGCGAATATTGTCAAAGCGGCGGGTCTTGTAGCCGTTCGAGGTGCTTTCTGTATTGCCATGCATCGGGTCAGCCACCCACAGCACGCGACGACCATCCCGTTTTACCGCCTCCAGCAGAGGTGGCAGCGCCTTGGCGATGCCCGCATTGCCCATGCGATGAATCAGGGTCAAGCGACCGGGCTCATCGTCCGGGTTCAAGACATCGATCAACGGCAGCAACTGCTCAGGAGTGACACTGGGCCCTACCTTCACAGCGATCGGATTACGAATGCCGCGGAAATACTCTACGTGGGCCCCATCGAGGGCCGCCGTGCGCATCCCGATCCATGGGAAATGAGTGGAGAGGTTGAACCAGCCGGCATGCCTCGGTACTTGCCGCGTCAACGCCTGCTCGTAATGCAGCAACAGAGCTTCATGCGAAGTGAAGAAATCGACCCTCGAGAAACCGGCTATCGGCCTTCCCGCCAGAGTCTCCATGAACTTGAGCGAGTTACCGATTGCGGCGACCATCTGACGATATTCAGCGGCCAATGGCGAGTGTTCAACCCAGGCAAGATCCCAGTATTCGGGATGATGCAGATCCGCGAAGCCACCGTCGATAAGCGCCCTGACAAAGTTCATTGTCAGCGCGGAATGCGAATGTGCCTGAATCAGCCGCTGCGGATCGGGCCGCCGCGCCTGCGGCGAGAAATCGGGGCTGTTCACCACGTCGCCACGGAAACTGGGCAGGCTCACACCGTCCCGGGTCTCGGAGTCGGTCGATCGTGGCTTGGCGTACTGACCGGCAAAGCGCCCTACGCGCAGCACGGGTTTCTTGAGCCCGTGCACCAGCACCAGACTCATCTGCAGCAGCACCTTCAGGCGGTTGGAGATGATCGGGCTGGTGCAATCGGCGAAACTTTCCGCGCAATCGCCGCCCTGCAACAGAAAGTGCTCGCCGTCCTGAGCTTCGCCGATGGACTGCTTCAGTGCCAGAACCTCCCAAGAAGTCACCAGCGGCGGCAACTGGGCCAAATGAGCCGTCGCAGCGGCAAGCTCAGCACCATCCTCGTATCGCGGCTGCTGCAACGCCTCCCGGTGTTGCCAGGAATCGGGTGACCACTGAGTGGCCGAACCGGCATTGATGTCACCGGATTTCATCGGTACGGGACGGGTAGCAAGGGGAGCATGCATATCAATTCACTCTTTGGCGCGTCGCCATGATCGCCAGCATTGCCAGCGCAAGAAACCAGAACAAAGCCCAGGCCGGCATCGGCAAACCCAGGATCGACTCGACCTTTGCGCATTCCCCGGAGCCAGTGAACACCAGCTTCAGTACCTTGGCAAAAGGGAAGGCGCTGAACATGTAATCCAGTGGCGGCCCACACGAGGGCACCTGGTCGGCGGGCAATGACTGTATCCAGAGATGCCTGCCGGCAACGGCAGTGCCGATTGTCGCACCAAGCAGTGCACCCCCGGCATACCACCAGCGCCCGACGCCGTGCGGCGCATGCAAAGCACCAAGCAAAAAAAACAGCCCCATGACGATAAATGCCACACGCTGAAAAATGCACAGCGGGCAAGGGATCAGGTTCCAGCGGCTCTCGGCAAATAGCGCAAAGCCCAGCAGCCCGGCGCAAATCAGGAAACCGATGAAAAAACACAGGCGGAACGATGGGTGAAATGGTTTCATCGGAAATTGTTGCGTTGCGGGACAATGACATTACCGCTTCCATGCGCCGCTGTCAGCATGGTCACATCCCGTGTACGGAAATATTGCATTTCTGAACACCTCTAAACGCAAAAACCCGGCAGGTTACCCGGCCAGGTTTCTGGTTATAGACGTCTGGATGCCTAATGGATTACGCAGTTCGAGCCAGCCCTTAGGGCCAAGCTTTTTACTCTGCGTCGACTGCTTCGACCTGCGGACGACCGACCAGCTCGACGTACGCCATCGGCGCATTGTCACCAGGGCGGAACCCGCACTTGAGGATACGAAGATAGCCACCGGCACGCTCGAGGTAACGCGGGCCCAGCTCGACGAACAACTTGCCTACAGCTTCCTTGTCTCGCGTACGAGCGAAGGCGAGTCGACGATTTGCCACGCTGTCGATCTTGGCCAGCGTGATCAGTGGCTCGGCCACACGACGAAGTTCTTTCGCCTTGGGCAGGGTCGTGCGGATCAGCTCGTGCTTCATCAGCGAGGATGCCATGTTGCGAAACATGGCTTCACGATGACTGCTGGTGCGATTGAACTTGCGTCCGGATTTTTGGTGGCGCATGGCGAGAATCTCTATGTCTGTTGTTATGAAAAGCCGGTGCTTATGCCCGGCTTCCCGCGGTTACCCGCTATTGAAGCCCAGTGAGACGGGGCTTTCTTTAGAGTGCGGCCCTGAATGGCCACCTGAGACGCTAAGCCAGGGCGTGATACACGTCCTGGCCAAGGTTTTGCTGAACGGCGATCAAGCTCGATCGCACAAAATCAACCCAACTGCATACCGTGCGAGAGACCCGGCGGTGGCCAGTTCTCAAGCTTCATGCCTAAGGCCAGACCGCGGCCGCCGAGTACGTCCTTGATCTCGGTCAACGACTTTTTGCCAAGATTCGGCGTCTTGAGCAACTCGACTTCGGTCTTCTGAACCAGATCACCGATGTAGTAGATGCTCTCGGCCTTCAGGCAGTTCGCGGAACGCACGGTAAGCTCCAGATCGTCGATCGGACGGAGCAACAACGGATCAAAACCGCTCTTCTCGGCCGTGTCGGTGGCGCTTTCACGACGAGAGAAATCACCGAACACCGAAAGCTGGTCGTTGATGATCTCCGCTGCCTTGCGCACCGCGTCCTCGGCGCCGATCGTGCCGTTGGTCTCGATGTCCAGCACCAGCTTGTCGAGGTTGGTTCGCTGCTCGACACGAGCCGCGTCCACTTCGTAAGCCACGCGAAGCACGGGCGCAAACGACGCGTCCAGCTGCAACCGACCGATCGGACGCGCTTCATCATCCGGATGAACGCGCGTGCTGGCGGGCTGATAGCCCACGCCGCGACGCACCTTCAGACGCATGTTGAGCGCGATATCCTTGGTCAGATGACAAAGAACGTGCTCGGGGTTGATGATTTCCACCGAGTGATCGACGACGATGTCGCCAGCCGTGACCACGCCCTTGCCCTTCTTGGACAAGGTCAAGGTGACTTCATCGCCGGTATGCTGACGAATTGCCACGTCCTTCAGATTGAGGAGGACTTCAATGACGTCCTCCTGCAGACCTTCGAGCGTGGTGTATTCATGCAACACACCATCGATCTCGACCTCGACGATGGCGCTGCCGGGGATCGAGGAGAGCAGAACGCGACGCAGCGCGTTGCCCAGAGTGTGACCGAAGCCACGCTCGAGCGGCTCGACCACCACCTTGGCGCGGTTGGCTCCGAGCTGTTCGACGCTGAGGCCCCGAGGCCGCAGCACACTAGTTGACGAAACTGCCATGCAGAGCTCCGGTAATTACTTCGAGTAAAGCTCGATAATCAATGCTTCATTGATGTCGGACGGCAGATCACCGCGATCCGGCACCGACTTGAACGTACCTTCAAATTTCTTGGCGTCGACTTCGACCCAGATCGGACGCAGATCCATGGTGTCGAAAATGGTCGCCGCTTCCTGCACGCGCAACTGGGCGCGGGCTTTTTCCGTCAGCGCAATCGCGTCGCCGGCACGGACTTGATAAGAAGGAATGTTGACCTTCTTGCCATTCACCAACACTGCCTTGTGGGCAACCAGCTGACGAGCCTGGGCACGCGTTACCGCGAAACCCATCCGGTAGACAACGTTATCCAGACGGCTCTCGAGCAGGCGCAACAAGTTTTCACCCGTGTTGCCCTTGAGCGTTGTCGCCTTGGTGTAGTAGTTGCTGAACTGACGCTCGAGCACACCGTAGATGCGCTTGACCTTCTGCTTCTCACGCAACTGCACCGCGTAATCGGACATGCGCATGCGCTTGTTGGCGCCATGCTGACCGGGTTTGTTTTCCAGCTTGCACTTGGAATCCAGCGCGCGCGCCGGACTCTTCAGGCTGAGATCTGCACCCTCACGACGGGCGAGTTTGCAGGTAGCTCCACGATAACGGGCCATGGGTATGCTCCTTAGACTCGACGCTTCTTGGGGGGACGGCAGCCGTTATGCGGAATCGGCGTGACATCAATGATGTTGAGCACTTTGTAGCCCAACGCGTTAAGCGAACGCACCGCGGACTCACGGCCCGGGCCGGGGCCCTTGATGCGAACTTCCACCGTCTTCACGCCGTACTCGCCTGCAGCACGGCCAGCCTTCTCGGCGGCAACCTGCGCTGCGAACGGGGTCGACTTGCGCGAGCCACGAAAACCGGCGCCGCCGGCAGTAGCCCACGACAAGGCATTACCCTGACGATCGGTGATGGTGACAATGGTGTTGTTGAAGGAAGCCTGCACGTGAGCCACGGCATCCGTGACAACACGCTTGATCTTCTTCTTTGTTTTGACCGGCTTAGCCATATTCTAGAATCCGTTACTTCTTGATCGCGCGACGGGGACCCTTGCGGGTACGTGCGTTGGTACGCGTGCGCTGGCCGCGCACCGGCAGGCCACGACGATGGCGCAGGCCACGGTAGCAACCCAAGTCCATCAGTCGCTTGATGGCCATACCCACCTCACGGCGCAAATCGCCTTCGACGATGTACTTGCCGATCTCGTGGCGGATCTTCTCGACCTCGCCTTCACTGAGGGACTTGATCTGGGTGGTGGGAACCACACCAGAATCCAAGCAGACCTTCCTGGCTCGGCTGCGACCGATGCCGTAAATGCTTTGCAGACCAACCCAGACATGTTTCTGGACCGGCAAATTGACACCCGCGATGCGCGCCATGATGTACTTCTCCGATGCGTTTCGTGCGCGGTAAACGCGCAATTCTAACCTGAATTACCCTAACTGGAAAGCCCTGCGACACCACGGTGTCGCGACCCTCCGACCTTGACCACTCGTTCCCAGCATCAGCTGCGGCGGAGATTGGCCTTCTTGAGCAGACTTTCGTACTGATGACTGACCAGATGCGCCTGGATCTGAGCCGTGAAATCCATCACCACCACAACAACAATCAGCAGTGACGTACCACCGAAATAGAACGGAACATGCCAGGCATTCTGCATGAACGACGGCACCAGACACACCAGCACCAGATACAACGCACCGACGCCGGTCAGACGAGTCATCACCGCATCGATGTAGTTCGAGGTGGCACGACCCGGACGAATCCCCGGAATCAGCGCACCCGAGCGCTTGAGGTTGTCTGCGGTCTCGTCGGCATTGAAGACGATCGCCGTATAGAAGAACGCAAAACCGATCACCAACACTGAAAAAACAATTTCATACAGCGGGTTGCCGGGGCTTAGCGCCTGAGTCAGATCCTGCACCCAGCGCGTCTGATGACCGGTACTGAACCAGCTGACTGCCGTCGCCGGGAACATCAGCAGACTGGACGCGAAGATCGGAGGGATAACGCCCGCCATATTGATCTTCAGCGGCAAGTTCGAACTCTGGTTCTGATAGGCCTTTTGTCCGCCGGACTTACGTGCATAGTTGACGGTGATGCGCCGCTGAGCGCGCTCCATGAACACCACGAATGCCGTAACCGAAAGCGCCAGACCGAACACCATCAACAGCTTGATCAGCGACAGCTCACCGTTGCTTGCCATTCCCAGCGTATGAACCACCGCACCAGGCAGCCCCGCAACGATGCCAGCAAAGATCAGCAACGAAATGCCATTACCGACACCACGCTCAGTCATCTGCTCACCAAGCCACATCAGGAACATCGTGCCTGCGGTAAGTCCAACCACCGAAGACAGAATGAAACCTACACCAGGCGTGTAAACAACTGGCGCGCCACCCGCCGCAACCTGACCCTGCAACGCCATCGCAATGCCGAACGACTGGAATGCCGCCAATCCTACCGTGGCATAACGCGTATACATCGTCATCTTGCGCTTGCCGGCTTCGCCTTCCTTTCGCAATGCCTGCAAGCTTGGAATGACCGAGCCCATCATCTGGAACACGATCGACGCAGAGATGTACGGGATCACGCCAAGCGCGAACACCGAAAATCTCGCCAGTGCACCGCCAGAGAACATGTTGAACATGTCCATCAAACCGTTGCCGTTGACCAGACTGGTCATCGCCTCGGGATTGACCCCGGGGACCGGGATAAACGAACCCAGCCGGAATACCATCAACGCACCGATCACGAAGAAGATACGCTGACGAAGCTCCGTCAGTTTGCCGAGCTTGCCCAGTGCATTGCCCTTGGCTTCTGCCACCGTCAATTACTCCACGCTGCCGCCGGCCGCCTCGATGGCTGCCTTGGCGCCGGCAGTAGCCAGCAGACCGGACAACTTCACCGCGCGACCGATTTCACCCTTGAGAACGACCTTCACTCGCTTCGCGCGGCTGTTGATCAGGCCAGCCTGATGCAGCGCTACGACGTCGATCACGTCACCCTTGAGGTTCGCCAGCTGATACAGGAAAACTTCCTGGCTCTCGACCTTCTTCTTCGAACGGAAGCCCACTTTCGGCATCCGGCGGTTCAAAGGCATCTGACCGCCTTCAAAACCAAACTTGTGCGTACCACCGGCACGCGCGTGCTGGCCCTTGTGTCCACGACCGGCCGTCTTGCCCTTGCCCGAACCGATACCGCGACCGACGCGCATGCGCGGCTTGTGCGAACCGGCGTTTGGCTGCATGTCATTCAAGCGCATGATGCTTACTCCTCGACCCGAACAAGGTAATAGACTGTGGCGATCAGGCCACGAACCTGCGGGCTGTCCTTCAATTCACGGACATCGTTGATCTTGCCTAAACCGAGCGCCTTGACGCTCAGGCGATGACGGCCCTGCACGCCACGCAGGCCCTTGACCAGGCGCACGCGCACGGTCTTGTCGGCGGTTTGCTGAGACTTAGTCATTGCCAAGCACCTCTTCCAGCGTCTTGCCACGCTTGGCAGCAATCTTCTTGGGCGAAGCAACCGCCTGCAGACCCTTGATGGTTGCACGCACCAGGTTGATCGGATTACGCGAGCCAACCGCCTTGGCCAGCACGTTCTTGACGCCAACCACTTCCAGCACGGCGCGCATGGCACCACCAGCAATCACACCAGTACCTTCCGAAGCGGGCTGCATGTAAACACGAGCCGCACCATGGTTGGCCTTGATGGCATACCAAAGCGTGCCGTTGTTGAGCTCAATACTCACCATCTGGCGGCGCGCACGCTCCATCGCCTTGGAGATGGCGGTTGGCACTTCACGCGCCTTGCCATAGCCGAAGCCGACTTTGCCCTCGCCGTCACCGACGACGGTAAGCGCGGTGAAACTCATCTGGCGGCCACCCTTTACGGTCTTGGCCACGCGGTTGACGGCTATCAATTTTTCGAGCAAGCCGTCCGAATTTTCGCGATCATTAGAAGACATGATTTTTTCCATGTGCCCAGCGAACCGGGACTTTGCTTGCGGCTGAGCCGCTTGGAGTTGTAGGTGACTCAGTGGAAATCAGGACGACCACAAGATCGCCCGGAAACCAGGTACTTCTTAAAACTTCAGACCCGCTTCGCGCGCCGCATCGGCGAGCGCCTGGATGCGACCGTGATAGCGAAAGCCGGAGCGATCAAATGCCACCGACTCGATACCCGCGGCTTTCGCGCGCTCGGCGACAGCCTTGCCGACCGCTGCCGCGGCAGCCAGATTCTTGGTGCCCTTGAGGCCGTCGGAAACCGACTTCTGCAACGTCGAAGCTGCAGCCACTACATTCAAGCCAGAGGCATCAAACACCTGTGCATAAAGATGCTGGCCCGTGCGATGCACCGACAAACGCGCGACTGCCAACTTGCGAATATGGCAGCGGGTAGACTTGGCGCGACGCAGGCGATTTTCGTTCTTGTTCATCGTGATATCTCCAGAAAGCGGATGGGCTTTTTCGGCGTGTCAGGTGCAGGAGACGAATGTTTGCCTCGCTTGCCGGACTACTTACTTATGCCTTCTTGGCTTCCTTCATCGTGATCTTCTCGCCGGCATAACGCACACCCTTGCCCTTGTAGGGCTCCGGTGGACGAAACGCACGAATCTTGGCTGCAACCTGACCGACGGCCTGCTTGTCAGCACCCTTGATCAGGACCTCGGTTTGAGTCGGGGTTTCGATGCTGATGCCTTCCGGCGCATCGAAAACCACCGGGTGCGAAAAGCCCAGACTCAGGTTCAGCGACTTGCCCTGCATGGCAGCACGGTAACCGACGCCGACCAGCTCCAGCTTTCGCTCGTAGCCTGTGGAAACGCCCGTAACCATATTGGAAAGCAAGGCACGAGCCGTGCCTCCGAACTTGTCGTCTGCGTCGTCAGCGAGATGGATGTTAGCAACACCATTGTCGACCGTCACAGTGACGCCCGGCAGATGATGAACGCTCAACGTACCCTTGGGGCCTTTTACCGAGACGCTGTCGTTGCCGACTGTCAACTCGACGCCCTTGGGCAAGGTAATGGGTTGTTTGGCTACACGTGACATCGAAAGACTCCTTATGCCACTTGGCCGATGACTTCGCCGCCCAGACCCTTGGCACGGGCCTGCGCATCGGTCAACAGACCAGCGGAAGTCGAGATGATCGAGATACCCAGGCCACCAAGGACCTTCGGAAGCTCATCCTTGCCGCGATAGACACGCAGGCCGGAACGGCTGACACGACCAATGGTCTCGATGGCGGGAAGGCCCTCGAAATACTTGAGCTTCAACTCAAGAACCGGCTTGCCTTCTTCCGTAGCGGTGCTGGCGTCGAGGATATAACCCTCGCTTTTCAGAAGATTGGCGATCGCCAACTTCAGTTTCGACGATGGCATACGAACGGCCGGCTTGCCCATTGCCTGGGCATTGCGGACGCGCGTAAACAGATCGGCGATGGGATCAGTCATGCTCA
>JBDTXA010000022.1:0-29219 GCA_040006415.1 Rhodanobacter sp. | reverse complement strand
GCAGGCGCAGCTGCGGAAACTGGGCGTCGAGGCCCGGCGCCACTGACGTTGGCGTGGGAGCGAATGACCGCGCCTACAAGATGGCACCGCTTTCTGGCACCATCGTCCGGCTAGCCGCGCAGCCTGCGCGCCAATGAATTGATGTGCCCGAATGAACCTGCAAGCCAATTACGAACAGATCCCGTTGAAGGAATACGCCGAGCGGGCCTATCTCGATTACTCGATGTACGTGGTACTGGACCGCGCCCTGCCCTTCGTCGGCGACGGCCTGAAGCCGGTACAGCGACGGATCATCTACGCAATGAGCGAGTTGGGCCTGGCCGCCACGGCGAAACCGAAGAAATCCGCGCGCACCATCGGTGATGTGATCGGCAAGTTCCATCCGCACGGCGACAGCTCCTGCTACGAAGCGATGGTGCTGATGGCACAGCCGTTCTCGTATCGCTACCCGCTAGTCGACGGCCAGGGCAACTTCGGCTCGCCAGACGACCCCAAAAGCTTCGCCGCAATGCGATACACCGAGAGCAAGCTCAGCCCGATCGCCGAGGCGCTGCTGGGCGAATTGGGTCACGGCACGGTCGACTGGGTACCGAACTTTGACGGCACCATGGACGAGCCCAGCTGGATGCCGGCGCGGATCCCGCACGTGCTGCTGAATGGCTCGATGGGCATCGCCGTCGGCATGGCGACCGATATCCCGCCGCACAACCTGCGCGAATTGATCAGCGCCTGCATCCGCCTGCTGGATGATCCGGACGCCACCGTCGCCGACCTGTGCGAACACGTGCGCGGACCGGACTACCCGACCGAGGCGGAAATCATCACCCCGCGCGCCGACCTGCTGGCGATGTATCAGAGCGGCGGCGGTTCGGTGCGCGCCCGTGCGGTCTACGGCAGCGAAGAGAACAACATCGTCATCACCGCGCTGCCGCACCAGGTGAGCCCGTCGAAAATCCTCGAGCAGATCGCCGCCCAAATGCGCGCGAAGAAGCTGCCGATGATCGAAGACCTGCGCGACGAGTCCGATCACGAGAACCCGACCCGCCTGGTGATCGTGCCGCGTTCCAGCCGCGTCGATGGCGACGAGATGATGCAGCACCTGTTTGCCACCACCGATCTGGAAAAGAGCTTCCGCGTCAATCTCAACATGATCGGCCTGGATGGTCGCCCGCAGGTGAAGAACCTGAAGCGCATCCTTGGCGAATGGCTGACTTTCCGCACCAGCACCATCACCCGGCGGCTGGAACATCGACTGGCCAAGGTCGAGCGCCGCCTGCACCTGCTCGAAGCCTTGCGCATCGCCTACCTCAACCTCGACGAGGTGATCCGCATCGTGCGCTCGGAGGAGGAGCCCAAAGCGGTGCTGATCGCGCGCTTCAAGCTCAGCGAGGAACAGGCTGATTACATCCTGGAAACGCGCCTGCGCCAGTTGGCGCGGCTGGAAGAGATGAAGATCGGTGCCGAGGCCGATCAGCTCGAAGAGGAGCGCGCACGCATCAATGTCTTGCTGAAATCGCCCGCCAAGCTGAAGAGCCTGATCAAGGAGGAGTTGCGCGCCGACGCTGCAAAATTCGGCGACGATCGCCGTTCGCCGCTGGTCCAACGCGATGTGGCCCAGGCGCTGGACGAGAGCGCACTGGTGGCCAGTGAGCCCGTTACCGTAGTGCTCAGCCAGAAGGGCTGGGCGCGTGCGGCCAAGGGTCACGACGTCGACGCCGATGGGCTCAACTATCGCGAGGGCGACAGCCTGCTTGCAGCGGTGAAGGCGCGTACCACGCAACAGGTCGCCTTTATCGATTCCACCGGCCGCAGCTATTCCACCCCAGCGCACACCTTGCCTTCGGCACGCGGCAACGGCGAACCGATGACCGGACGCTTCAGCCCCGCTTCCGGGGCCAGCTTCGACGCGGTGATCGCCGGCGACAACGATACCCGGCTGATCCTCGCCAGCGATTTCGGCTACGGCTTCGTCACCCGTTTCGAGGCGCTCACCGGCCGCCAGAAAGCCGGCAAGCAGATCATCAGCCTGTCGGTCAAGGCGAAAGTGCTGGCGCCGCAGATCACCGCCGATCCGGCGCGCGACCGTATTGTCGTGGTCACCACCGAAGGTCACCTGCTGATGTTTTCAGTCGCTGAGCTGCCTGAGCTGGACAAGGGCAAGGGCAACAAGCTGATCGAGATCCCCAAGGCACGGCTGGTATCGGGCGACGAGCGCGTAGCCGGCGTGGCCGTGGTCAGTGAAGGCAAGGGTGAAGTGACCTTGTATGCCGGCCAGCGCAAGCTGACCCTGAAATGGTCGGACCTGGTGGAATACGGCGGCAATCGCGCCAGCCGCGGCGGCCTGCTGCCCCGCGGCCTGCGCCGGGTCGAACGGATCGAAACCAGCGCGTGAGCGGTGCCGATAAACCACCTGTAGGAGCGCACCCTGTGCGCGAGGCTCTTCGTCACCACATCGAGAGGCATCGCGCACAGGGTGCGCTGCTACAAAAATCGGTCGCCCGGAGGGCTTGTGGCCTGGGCAGGAACTTGTCGGCATCCCGCCTTTCCAACAGGGATGTACACGTTGACGCTACGTTTCGCGTTGAACAGGTGACAACCCCGGAGTGCGCATGAACATGCAACGGTTTCTACCCGCCCTGCTCGCCATCGCGCTGGTCGCACCTGTCTGGGCGCAAAACGCTGGCAAGCCGCTGAATCTGAAGCTGCCACCCAGCGAGCTGCCGGCGGCCAGCGCCACCGTGGCGCCAGCGGCAACATCGAAGCCGGCCAGCAGCGTGCCCGGCGGGGATGCTCCGGGCGTCTATTACGGCGATACCAGTGGACGGACCTATGCCGGAAGCCGCGCCGATGAAGGCCGTGCCTGCGACGACTCCACCTACAACAAGGCCCAGGTCCACGGCAGCGTCGGCATGGGCGTGGTTGCCGGAAATCACTTCGGCGGCAACTATCAGGACGGCGAAGCCAATCTGAGCAAGCGCTTCGGCAGCTGCGACGAGCCGGCCGGCGGCATCAGCATTTCAGTCGGCGGTACCACCGGGCGTTTCCACGACCACTGACAAGCCGCGACGTCGATGGCACCACGGCGAGGCGTGCTAGTTTCCTGCCATTGACCGCTACCCTCTTGAGAAACCATAACGATGGAGTCGACCCTGCTGCTCCTGCAGAGCCCGGCCGCATGGCTTGCCCTCGTCACGCTGATCGCGATGGAGGTGGTGCTCGGCATCGACAACCTCATCTTCATTTCGATCCTGACCAACAAGCTCCCCGCAGCGATGCGCGAGAAAGCACGACGCCTCGGCATCGGTCTGGCGCTGGTCATGCGTTTGCTGTTGCTGGCTGCCGTCTCGACCATCGTCAGGCTCACCACGCCGCTGTTCATCGTGCTCGACCATGGAATTTCCTGGCGCGACCTGATCCTGATCGCCGGCGGCGCATTCCTGGTCTGGAAGGCCACTCGCGAGATCCATCACAACGTCTCCCACGATGGCTCGGAACATGCCGAAGACGGCAAGCCCTCGGCGATCACCGGTTTCGCCTCCGCGATCGGTCAGATCGTGGTGCTGGACCTGGTGTTCTCGATCGACAGCATCATCACCGCCGTGGGTATGACCGAACATATCCAGATCATGTTCGTGGCCGTGATCGTCGCGGTGATGGCGATGATGTTCGCAGCACGGCCGCTGGCCAATTTCATCAACGACAACCCCTCGATCGTGATGCTGGCGCTGGCCTTCCTCATCATGATCGGCATGACCCTGGTAGCCGAAGGCTTGGGCAACCACGTGCCCAAGGGCTATATCTACGCAGCGATGGCATTCTCGGCCGTGGTCGAGGGACTCAACATGTTCGCCCGTAAACGGCGCGAACGACGAGCTGCAAGGACAGGTGGGCAATGAGCCAGTCGATGCACGGCGAATACAAGATGCCCGGTGGAAAACTGGTCGTGGTCGACCTCGATGTGCGAGACGGTCGCCTGGCGAAGGTGCAGCTGAGCGGCGACTTTTTCCTCGAGCCGGACAGCGCGCTGCACGCGATCAATAGCACACTGGAGGGCCAGTCCGAGCATGCCGATGAAGCCGAACTCGCCACCGCCTTGCGCGAGGTGCTCACGGGCGAGGTAATGATGTATGGCATCTCGATCGAGGCGGTCGCGGTGACCGTGCGCCGCGCATTGAACGGGAAACCCGAAGCATGACGCGGAGCGCATGGCGGGATCACGACTGGCAACTGATCCATGACCGCCCGCAGTCCCCGTCACTGCACATGGCGCTGGACGATGTGCTCACGCACGAGGTCGGCGCCGGCCACCGCCAGCCGACGCTGCGCATCTGGGAATGGGCTGCCCCTGCCGTGGTGATCGGCCGCTTTCAGTCGTTGCGCAACGAAGTCGACATGACGGCCGCCAGGCGCCTCGGCATCGAGGTGGTGCGTCGGATCAGCGGCGGTGGCGCCATGTTCATCGAGCCCGGCAACACCATCACTTATTCGATCTACGCGCCGCTGTCGATGATCAAGGGACTGTCCTTCCAGGAGGCATACGCCCATCTCGATGCGTGGGTGCTGGAGGCGCTGGACGAACTCGGCATCAAGGCCTGGTACCAGCCACTGAACGACATCACTTCCGCCGGCGGCAAGATCGCCGGCGCCGCCCAGGTTCACCGCGGCGGCGCCGTGCTGCATCACGTCACCATGGCTTACGACATCGACGCGGCCAGGATGCTCGAGGTGTTGCGCATCGGGCGCGAGAAACTCTCGGACAAAGGCACCGTCAGCGCCGCCAAGCGGGTCGACCCGCTGCGCAGCCAGACCGGTCTCTCGCGAGAAACCGTGATTGACAGCATGATCGCCACCTTTCGCCGGCTAAACGGGCTGACAGGGAGCGAACTGCTGGCCGATGAACTGGCTCGAGCCACCGAACTGGCCGCAGGCAAGTTCTCCAGTGATGCGTGGCTGGCTGACGTTCCCTGAGCCTGACCTGTAAAAGCTCATCAGGAACGCCTGGTAGGAGCGCGCTTGCGCGCGATGCTTTTGTGGTGGCATTCAGCGCAAAGAGCATCGCCCGCGAGCGGACTCCTACACGTCGTTCGCTACAGCCGCGTGCATGACCACGACTGCATGCGACCTTCCTTGTACGGCATCACACCGTGGAACGGGCGAGGATCGGCATCGAATACCAGCGGCAAGAAATGACGATCGCCTTCCCACATCGGCAGCGTCATCAGCCGATCCAGCGGCACCCACTCCAGCGTGCCCTCCGGGTTGGCGTCGAATGGCGTGCCGACATAGCGGTCGATCAGGAAGATGAAGCCAAGCCAGTCCTCGCCCTGCTTGCCAAAACCGGGCCAGTTGAGGGTGCCACGCAGCTGCATCGATTCGCAGGTGATGCCGGCCTCCTCGAGGATCTCGCGCTGCATGCAGGTGGCGATGTCTTCGCCGGTTTCCATCTTGCCGCCCAGACCGTTGTACTTGCCCAGATGCTGATCGTCCGCACGCGCATTTCGATGGATCATCAGGACCTCGCTGCGATCAGGCGAGAGTACGTAACCGAGGGTGGCCACGATGGGCGTATAAGGCATGACGGGTGTACCGAAAAGCCCAAGTTTAACGTCAGCTGCCCAATGTCGCCGCTACCGGACCGAATTCATCCTGCCGGACTTGCACGCGCGCGCCGGGCCGGCGACCATCGACGGATGCCCTTATCTGCCCTATGCCGTTCCCGCCTCTTCTCAGCCAGACGAATGCGACACCTGTTATTGCCGCTGGCATTGCTTGTCAGCACCTCCAGCTGCGCGCCGCAAGCCAGGGCGCTGGACACTCGTGTGTTGGCGTTCGAGGGACAGAACTATCGCGTGGTTCACCTCGATCTGAAGCGCCAGAAGCTGACCCTGCACTGGCGTGAGCCGAACAGCCATCAGCCCTTCGGCAGCATCGATGCCCTGCGGCAGTGGGGTGAGTCGCACGGTAAGCGATTGTTGTTTGCTACCAACGCCGGCATTTACGATCGGAAATTCGCACCACTGGGCCTCTACGTCGAAAACGGCAAGACCGTCGTGCCGCTGAATCTCGCCCACGGCAACCCTGCCTCGGGCAATTTCTCGCTGCTGCCCAATGGCGTGTTAGCGTTGTATCCGGATGGGCACGCCGCAGTGAGCACCAGTGAGGCGTTCAAGGCCGCCGGCAGGTCCGCACAGTGGGCCACTCAGTCCGGCCCGATGCTGCTGATCGACGGCAAGCTCAACGAGCAATTCATCAACGATTCTTCCAGCCTTAAATGGCGCAGCGGCGTGTGTGCGAAAACGCCGACTGAAGTGGTCTTCGCGGTCAGCGAGGCACCGGTGAATTTCCACACGTTCGGACGTCTGTTTCGCGACGAGATCGGCTGCCGCAATGCGCTCTATCTGGACGGCAGCATTTCGCAGATTTACATCGACGGCCAGGGCTATGCAGGTGCTCCGGCATTTCTGGTCAAACCTTACGCAGCGATCTTCACCGTATTCGACAAGCCATGACAAAGCGCGGGGCACGAATCCTTCGCGGCTTGCTGCTTGTCTTGCTGACCCTGCTGCTGTTGGCAATGGCTTCGGCCTGGTGGCTGCTGGCCGGCAGCCTCGCGCAAATGGATGGCGAGCGTCAGCTGCCTGGCCTCACCGACGCTGTCAGCATCAGCCGCGACGCCAACGGGACCGTGACCATCGACGGCAGCAACCGTGGCGACATCAGCTACGCGTTGGGCTACGTCCACGCCCAGGAGCGTTTCTTCGAGATGGACTTGATGCGCCGCATGCCCGCAGGCGAGCTGTCTGCACTGGTGGGGCCGGCCGCATTGAAGGTCGATCTGAACCATCGCCGCCACCGCTTTCGCGACGTGGCCGAAGCCGCGTACAAGCGCATGCCAGAAAAAGAAAAGCGCGCACTGGATCAGTATCGGGATGGCGTCAACGCCGGACTCGCCGATCTGCGAGTACGCCCGTGGGAATATTTGCTGCTTCGCAGCAAGCCGCAGCCGTGGCGATCGGAAGACAGCGTGCTGGTGATCGCCGCGATGTATCTGGACTTGACCAAGGATGGCCGCAACGAACGCGAACTGCGTATGGCGCAAATGCGCGCGGTTCTGCCCGGCTCGCTGGTGGATTTTCTGTTGTCACCCGACCCTGACTGGGAAGCTCCGCTGAGCGGCCGTCTGTCCCGCTCACCCATCATTCCTCCCGCCAGGGTGTTCGACTTGCACCAGCTCGCGCCCGAAAAGGCCCCGGTCGCGCTGGCATATGCGCTGGCACCGGCGCTCGACGCGCCGCGGCCCGGCAGCAACAATTTTGCTGTATCAGGCGTGCTGACGGGCACCGGAGCGGGCATGCTGGCCAACGACATGCACCTGGGACTGCGAGTGCCGAACATCTGGTTCCGCACGCGCCTGCGATATCCCGATCCGGCCGCACCGAAAGGCCAGCGCGACGTCAACGGCGTCAGCCTGCCAGGGACACCGGCCGTGGTGGTGGGCTCAAACGGGCAGATCGCCTGGGGCTTCACCAACAGCTACGCCGACTTGGCCGACTGGGTGCGCGTGCAGCGCGATCCCGCCCATCCGGAACGCTACAAGGTGCCCGACGGCTGGGCCGATTTCGACGCCCATGACGAACACATCCAGGTCAAGGGACAGCCCGATACGGTACTCAAGGTCGAAGACACCCGCTGGGGGCCGATCATGGGCAAGGACACCGATGGCACGCCGCTGGCGTTGCAGTGGATCGCCGATCTTCCCCGCGCCTACAATCTGGAGCTGATGCGGCTGGAACAGATGCCGGATGTCGGCAGCGCACTGGATCTGGCCCCGCAGCTGGGCATGCCGCCGCAGAATCTGCTGGTGGCCGACCACGCGGGCCACATCGGCTGGACGATTGCCGGCAACAGCATTCCCGTTCGCTCAGGTGTCGACCCCTTGCTGCCCCGCGATGGCAGCAAGCCAAACACGGACTGGCAGGGCTGGGCAACGCCTTCGCGGTATCCCCGCATCGAGAATCCCGTCGGCGGCCGACTGTGGACGGCCAACAACCGGACCGTCGATGGCGCCGGACTGAAATTGTTGGGCAATGGTGGCCATGACCTTGGCGCCCGTGCCCAGCAGATTCGCGACGACCTGCGCGCCCGCGCCAGCTTCACCCCCGGCAACCTGCTCGATATCCAGCTCGACGATCGCGCGCTGCTGTTGTCGCGATGGCAGAAGCTGCTGCAGGACACGCTGAAAAACACCACCGACCCTGCTCTGAAATCATTGCGACAGCTCACCGGCGCATGGCGCGGTCGCGCATCGCTGGAAAGTGTCGACTATCGCTTGGTACGCGCGTTCCGCACCCAGGTCAGCGAAGCCGCACTGGCACCCTTCGCCGCCCGCGTGAAAAATCAGTTCGGAGATTTCAGCTGGCCAGGCGAAAGCAGCGCCGAAGCGGCGGTATGGACAATGATTCGTCGACAACCACCGCACTTGCTGGATCCGAATTATGCCGACTGGCACGCCTTGCTGGTCGACGCCGCCGGCCAGGTCGCCAGCGAACTCGGCGAGCAGCCCAGGGGCCTGGCGGCTCAACGCTGGGGTGAACACAATCGCAGCCGGATCAACCATCCGCTGTCGCCGGCCCTGCCCGAGTGGCTGGCCCGCTTCATCGACATGCCCAGCGTGCCGCAGGCGGGTGACAACAACATGCCACGGGTCGCCGGCCCCAGCTTCGGCGCTTCAGAACGTTTTGACGTGTCGCCCGGGCACGAGGATCAGGGCATCCTGGAAATGCCCGGCGGGCAGAGTGACAACCCGCTGTCGCCCTACTTCGGTGCCGGACAGGAGGATTGGGTCAAGGGCCGGCCCACCCCGCTGCTGCCGGGCAAGGCGACCCATACACTGATGTTGAAGCCGGCAACCCGCTGACGTCGCAAGGCTTCAGCATCACCCGATCGAATGGAGCAGTCGGTTGATGCTGTCACGCAGACGCTGCACCATCGCGCTGCCATCGACACGGATCGTCAGGTGACGGTCGCCGTCGACCGCGTTCTCGATCACATCGAGCATGCGCTGCAACGGCAACCAGGTACGCCACCAGTGCAGCAACACCAGCAACAACGCGCAGGCACTGAAGCCGGCAATCCCCAGCAGCAGCGGCAACGCTCCCGCTTTGATAAGGCCTTGACTCTCGTCCGGACCGAAGGCGACCAGTGCGGCCTGCCCGCCGGAGGTGCTCAGCGGCGTCACCCAAGTCATCGCGCTGTGCTGTCCATCGGACAAACGCATGGCGCTGCCGTTCTTGTCGGTAACACCAAGCAGTTGCGGCAACTGCGTTGCGAGCGCCTGCTCGGTCCAGCCGTCCAGACCGGTGGATGGCGCCGGCTCCGATCCCGGTGAAGGCTGCGTCACCAGCGCCAGCTCGGTGTGCGCGATGCGGCCGACCACCTTCGCGAACGCAGTGTCCACGTGCGTGGCGGTCAGTAATACACCTTGCAACGCTCCGCCGCGCAACAGCGGACTGACGGCGACCCACAGCATCTGGCCGTGATCCACCCACACACCTTGCTGGGGTTTGAGCTGGCTGATTGCGTCGCTCACCAGCGGATCCTGGCGGATGCTGGAGTGATCTTTCAGAAGAATGCCGGAGCTTGCCACCGGCGTGCCGCGAAAATCCAGCACCATGGCAATGTCATAGCCCTTGCGTCGCTCGCGCAGCAGATCGCTGATCGATGCACTGTCGACCCCGCCGCCCAACTGCGGATTGGGTATCAGGGACTGCGCCACATAGTCGATGAAGGCGGAATCCTGCGCCAGCGCCGCAGCGCGCAATTGCAGATCGAGCAGATGACTGGCCTCCAGCTCGCGCTCCACCGTCGCCGCCACTTTCAACTGGCTGAGCGACCTGTTCTGCGCGCGCTGATCGGCTTGTCTCAAAGTAACGAAGCCCGCAGCGACTGTCAGCGTCAGGACTGCCACGACGCCTGCAAGAAGGAATCGCGTTGCGGGTTTCATGGAGAGCCACCCGCATTGAGCTGGGTCTTCATGCGCGGCTTGATGGCGAGCAGCTTCTGGCTGACGGCACCGCTCATCGGCAACACCACCTGCTGGCTGACGGGTTGTGCTCGCGGATTCCAGAAATACAATTTGCCGCTGCCGGCCGGAAGGCCTTGCAGGCTGAAGCTGCCGTCAGCGGCAACCTTGGTGCTGTACGGCGTCGGCACTACCAGCATGTCCAGCTCCATCGAGCGGTGCACGTTGCAGCTGATCAGCACCACACCGGCATGACCGAATGCATGCGAGGCCTTTTCGCCGGAGCCCTGGTAACCCAGGTTGAAGCTGGATCCCGGCGTCACCGAGAAGACGTTGTGCCGCACATCATCCAGATTGACGAAGGTCACCGTGCTTCCCGTCGGTATGGCCATCGCTTCGGGACTGAAGTCGCGGTTGTGCGTGTAGACGGTGAAATGGCCCGGCTTGACACGAGCGCCTCCCTTGGACAGAACGAAATAGACCAGCGTGTCGGCCAGCTCGCCGGCAGCGACCTGTTGCCCGCGCGAACCACTGAGGCTGACCTGGCCACTGATCGTGGAGCGCGACACCGTCGCAGCAGCGGCGGCCTCGACCACCGCGGCCGTGGCCACGGCCGACTTTGCTGCTGGTAAAGGCTTTGCAGCAGGCGCAGGCTTCGGCGTCTGTATCGCCATCCTTGCTACTGACGCAGGCGTCGGTGCTGGCGCTGCGGGCATCGATACGGCAGCGGGCTCAGCCACCGGCACCGCGGCAGTGGGTGTCGCCGGGGTGATTGGCGCCACGGAAACCGGAGCGGGTGCCGGCTCGGGTACGACCGACCTCGGCAGCGGTGATGGTGAGTACACCTTTGCAGGTGGCGTGCTGCAACCGGCGAGCAAACTCAACGCGCCGATCAGGCAGATGCGATAGATGGACATGAGACCCCCTGAGGTCCTTGGGCGAAATGCAAAAACGCACTTCTGTACGTGAGTGACGGACCTGTTCTTCTTCGGTCCGTCACGCTTGCGAGTTACTTGGTGATCACGGCCGAATGCATCGGGGCAAGCTTTGCCAGCAGCTTGTTCTGCGCGCGGAACGGGATGTTGTTCTTGTTCATCGCGGTCTGCAGGTCTTCCACCAGCGCATTGAACGCGGCGCGGTTGATGCCGAGATTGCGATGCACCTTCTCCATATCCTTGCCGGTGTAGGTACACGGGCCATCGAGGATCACGCAGAACTGATCCACCAGCTCGGCCTTGATGTGCTGGCGATCGGTATCGACGAAATAAGGCTGGGTGCGTGAATCAGCCATCATGTTATCCATGAAGTCGTTCATCAGCCTGACCAGTCCAGGCTTGCCGCCGAACTGCTCGAAGACGGGTTTGAGGGCCGGGTCGCGAGGCGCACTGGCGGCCATCGCCGCCGACTGCGTCGGCATCGGCGCCGGATGCTGCGCCAGCGCAGCCTGGGACAACAGCATGGCGGTGGTGACAACAGCGGCGTGAATGGAATACTTGAACATGGATCTGCTCCCGTTGGGGGTGGTGACGATCGGAAAGGGTCTGTCAGTCGGCTCAGAAGCCGACCTGTACCGAGGCGTATAGGCCGCGTTGTCGATCCTTGATGACGATGTTGCCCAGATCGGCATAGGCCAGCGTCAACGAGACGTGCTTGTTCGGTGCCCAGGCAACGAACGCGTCGTACCAGTCGTCTTCCTTTGCGATACCGAGATTGTTCGGTTTCTGGCGGTATTCCGCACCAATCGCCCAGTTGCGGCTGAGCAGATAAGCCACTGACCCCTCGAACTCGGGCTTGTAGGAGTTGTTTCGATCGCCACCGAAGCCGAGGATGCCGATCTGGTTGGCCTTGGTCATGCGCAGCGTGGCATTGACCAGCAGACTTTGACTGAGAAACAGCTTGGTCGCGTTGATGTAGTAATCGGTGCCTTGGTCGGATTTTGCGCCGATAAACTGCAACACGGCGGCCTGGTTGTTCTTCTTGTGCTGTGCGCCGACCGAGACCTGCGGCAACCAGCTGTCCTGGTCGAGCACCACATCGCCGAACAGGCGAACCTTCACGCCAATGATGTTTTGCTGGAACGTGAAACCCTCGCCCAAACCCAGTGCGGCCCCGACCTGCTGGGTATCGAAGCGCTGCTGGGAGAACGATACCTCGACCCGGTTGTACAGGCCGACCATCGCGCCGACTTCATTCAACTGGTAGTCGGGCAAACTGATATGGGTGACGAACGCATTGCCGCCGATCTCGTCGTTGGTGCCATAGCCACCAATTACCGCCCACGGCGTGAGACCGCCACCAGCAGAACCCTCGACCTGCGACACGCCGCCGGTCAGCAACAACTTGTTGCTCGTGGTCGGACCCTTGCTGGTTCCGGTTGCGGCAGCCACAGATGTCACCAGGCAACAACTAATGGCCAAGCCAATCAACCAGGAGGTCTGGTTTTTTCGATACGTAATCATGAAACCCCTTTAAAACAGCGCGAGGTGCGCATGCAAATGGACATACGGCGTAGTCCACAAAATGGATGCAAAAAAAACTTCCTTGACCTCTAAGGAATCACGTGCCAGCTGCCGTTGACCCCGTCACCGTCTCTATCCCCAGGCTTGGCATCCCCCGCAAACAGATACAGCGGTTGACGCTTGTAAACCCATTGGCGCGTGCCGTCTCCCCGCGTAGCCAAGGTGAAGTCACCGGCCGCCTTCGCGTCGGCGTCGGCGAGGTAAGGGGGCCATATCGCGGCACACGTGTCGACGCAGTGGCTTGTCGAGGACGTGCCGTCCGGGTCATACGTGTAAAGCGTGTAATCATCGTTGCCGGCCATGACCTTTCCGACGTGGTGATGCGGCACGGAGTGAGCCGAACTCACTCCGCTGGCGACGGCTAGCGCAAGGAGCAGCAAAGGTCTCGCAATGGATTTCATCGTGTCGCCTTGAAAATGCAGGCAGACACCTGCCCCCTGCTATACGCGCCAGCGCCGGGAACGGACGCATCCCTGTCTGCCCGGCTCTCTCGACCCCCTCTTTACGATTCCCGGCGTAAGGTGTGGCCATCCACCTGTATGACCAACGAATGATCATGATCATGATCCCGCTGGACTTCCTCACGGCACGTCGCTCGCGGAGCTTTCCTCATGTCAGAAAAAAAGCCTGGAGATATTCCGTCCCATGTTTTACCCAACGTGAGGGACGCCTCGCTCAGTCGACGAAATTTTCTTCAGATGGTGGGTATCACCGGCGCGGTATCGGGATTGGGGTTACCGCTGGCAGGTCATGCTGCGGCAGCCTCCGCGATCGCGCAGGGTGCCGCGACATCTGACGGCGGAGTGACCGTCCACATGAAGGTGAATGGCACCTCGCATTCGCTCCAGGTCGATCCGCGCACCACCTTGCTCGATGGCCTGCGCGATCACCTGCAACTGACTGGCACCAAGAAAGGCTGTGACCACGGGCAATGCGGTGCCTGTACCGTGCACGTCAACGGCCGCCGGGTGAACTCCTGCCTCAGCTTTGTCGCCATGCACGAAGGTGACGAAATCACCACCCTCGAAGGGCTGGGCAAACCGGGCGACCTCAGTCCGATGCAGCAGGCCTTTGTCGATCACGATGGCTACCAGTGCGGCTACTGCACCTCAGGCCAGATCATGTCCGCCACCGCCTTGCTGAAAGAGCCGATCGGCGCGGCCGACAACGACGTCAAGGAAGCGATGAGCGGCAACATCTGCCGCTGCGGCGCTTACACCAACATTCTGGCGGCCATCCAGCAGGTTCGCAAAGAACAGGGAGGTGCATGATGCAACCGTTTGTCTTCGCACGTGCCCGCGACGCCAAGCAGGCCATCGGTGAGGGCGCCCGCGCCACCACCGCTCAGCAGGGTGCCGAGGTGCGCTTTGTCGCCGGCGGCACCACCCTGCTCGATCTTATGAAGCTCAACGTGGAACGCCCGCAGCATGTCGTGGACATCAACCACCTTCCGCTGGCGGAGGTCGAAAAGCTGCCCGACGGCGGGCTTCGGGTTGGAGCACTGGTGCGCAATTCGGACCTCGCCAATCATCCAGACGTTAAACGCGACTATGCCGTGCTGTCAGAGGCTCTCTTGGCCGGCGCCTCCGCCCAGCTGCGCAACATGGCGACTACCGGTGGCAACCTTTTGCAGCGCACGCGCTGCGTGTATTTCCGCGATACCCACATGCCGTGCAACAAACGCGAACCGGGCAGCGGCTGCTCGGCCATCGACGGCTTCAACCGCAATCTGGCAGTGCTGGGCACGAGCAAGCAATGCATTGCCAGCAATCCCTCGGACATGAACGTAGCGCTGACTGCGCTGGAGGCCGGGGTGGTGATTCGCGGCGTGAACGGGGAGCGCACGGTGCCGATAGGGGAGTTTTTTCTGCTGCCCGGTGACACGCCGCAAATCGAGACCGTGTTGCAGCCGGGTGACCTGATTACCCATGTCATCGTGCCGCCGCCACACGCCGGGGCACATTCGCATTACCTCAAGCTGCGCGACCGCGCCTCGTACGAATTCGCGCTGGCCTCGGCGGCCATCGTGCTGCGCGTCGATAGCGGCACCATCGCGCATGCCCGCGTCGCGATGGGCGGCGTGGGCACCAAACCCTGGCGTTCGCCCGCGGCGGAACAGGCGCTGATCGGCAAGCCGGCGAATGCATCGACCTTTGCCACCGCCGCCGTCGCCGCGCTGCGCGACGCGCAGCCGCAAAGTGAGAATGGCTTCAAGATCGAACTCGCCAGACGCTGCGTTGCCAGCGCCCTGAGCACAGCCGCCGCCGTCTGAACGCACCGCCAAGCGAGGAAACCAACATGTCCCAGGACTCCACTGTGAAGGGTGCAAAAGTAATGCCGCTCACGTCGGTCGGCAAACCCATGTCGCGTGTCGACGGGCCGCTGAAGGTGAGCGGCACGGCACGATACAGCTCCGACTTGCACTTCCCCGGCATGCTGTACGCCGTGCCGGTCGGGGCGACGGTGGCTACCGGCAAGGTCGCCGCCATCGACACATCGGCCGCCGATAAGATGCCAGGCGTACGCAAGATCTACACCCACGCGAATGTGGGCAAGCTGTACCCGCTGCCGAAATCGAGCCAAGGGATTATCGACGAGCGCCGCCCGCCGCTGGATGACACTACCGTGCGCTACTACGGCCAGTACGTGGCACTGGTAGTTGCCGACACCTTCGAACATGCCACCGCGGCCGCCGACAGCCTCAAGGTCACCTACGCTGACGCAGGCAAGCCCAACGTCAGCATGTCGCTGACCGCCGACGAAAAGCCGTCGGTGGACACCGAGCGAGGCGACCCCGACAAGGCTTTCGCTTCCGCCGCGGTCAAGCTGGATCAGACCTACAGCACGCCGGTGGAGACGCACAATCCGATCGAGCTGCACGCCAGCGTGGCGCAATGGGACGGCAGCCATTTCACGCTGTACGAAACCACCCAGGCGATCATGAATTACCGCACGGTGATGGCGCAGATGCTTGGCGTTCCCGTCGATCACGTGCGGGTGATCACCGAATTTCTGGGCTCCGGTTTTGGTGGCAAGCTGTGGCCGTGGTCGCACGCCCTGCTGGCGGCGATGGCGGCGCGCGACCTGCAGAAGCCGATCAAGCTCGTGGTGACCCGCGAGATGATGTTTCACGATGTCGGCCATCGTCCGCATACGCAGCAACGCATGCGCCTGGGTGCAGCGAATGACGGCAAGCTGGTGTCGCTGCAACAGGATTTCGTCCACAGCCGCGCGCGGCAGGGTGACTACAAGGAAGACTGCGGTGAAGCCACCGGCTTTCTCTACAGCACCGACAATCTCCGCGTCACCGCAGGCTTCGCCCGACGCGACATCGGCGTCCCCACGGCCATGCGCGGGCCGGGCGCCGTGCCAGGCCTGTTCGCGGTCGAGTCGGCGATGGACGAACTGGCCTTGGCGCTGAAAATGGATCCGGTCCAATTGCGGCTGCGCAACGAACCGGAGATCGACGAGATGGCCAACATCCCGTTCTCCTCTCGCCACTTCAAGGAATGTCTGACCCGCGGCGCCGATGAGTTCGGCTGGAACAAGCGCAACCCGGCGATCGGCTCCATGCGCAAGGATGGCAAGATCCTCGGTTGGGGCATGGCCGGCTGCACCTGGATTGCCGAGCGCACGGCTGCGGAGTTTGGAGTATTGCTCCAGGCCGACGGAAACGTCCGCGTCAGCAGCGGTACCCAGGACATCGGCACCGGCACCTATACCGTGATCGCGCAAATGGCGGCCGAACTCACCGGCGTCGATATCTCGAAAGTGAATGTGGTGATTGGTGACAGCTCGCTGCCGCCCGGCCCCTGGTCGGGCGGCTCGATGGCCACCGGCTCCATCGTCCCCGCGTTGTCCGAGGCGGCGCAGGAAGCGATCAAGCATTTGCTGAAAACGGCAAGCGCCGAAGACAGTGACTTCGCCGGCACCAGCGTGGACGACCTTGAATACAGCGGCGGCCGCGTGCATCGCAAGGGTGCGACTTCCGGCGATGGCAAGGGCTTCGCGGATGTGCTGACGTCAGCCCGGGTCAATCACGTCGAAGGCAAGGGCAAGTCCGAGGCCACGTACGGCGATAAGAACAAGAAGTTTTCCTCCCATTCGTTCGGTGCCCATTTCGTCGAAGTCACCTGGCAGCCCGAGATCGCCCGTCTGCGCGTCAATCGCGTGATTACGGTGATCGATGCCGGACGCATCATCAACCCGCTGACCGGCCGCAACCAGATCGAGGGCGCGGTGGTGATGGGCGTCGGCATGGCGCTGTTCGAGGAAACCAGCTACGACCATCGCAACGGCAAGGCGTTGAACAGCAACCTGGCCGATTACGTGATGGCCACGCATGCCGATTCGCCGCAACTCGAGGTGGTGTTTCTGGACTATCCCGACCTGCACCTCAACGCCATGGGCGCGCGTGGCATCGGCGAGATCGGACTTGCCGGCATCGCGGCGGCGATCACGTCAGCCGTTCATCACGCCACTGGCGTACGAGTCCGCGATCTGCCGGTGAAAATCGAGGACCTGCTGACCTCCAGGGTCGCGTGAGTGAACTTATCTTCGTGACGACCCAGCTCGCGGGGTGTCGATGAATTCGGCGCAGGAGCTGCTGATGCTCACCGCAGCACTGCAGTCGCTGGGCACTAGCAGCAGACCTGCAGCGGCGATGGCGACGCTCACTCGCACCCACGGCTCCACGTTCCGCCGCCCCGGAACGCGGATGCTGGTGCATGCCGACGGCAGCGTCGTGTGCGAGCTCTCCGGCGGCTGCCCACAACGCGATATCGTGACGCGGGCGCAGCACGTCATCGCCAGCGGCCTGCCGCGGCTGGTGAATTACAACGCCGACTCCGGGCTGGACGTGCTGATGGAAATGGGTTGTGGCGGCGAACTCGAGGTGTTGCTCGAACCGTTGCAACCTTCCGAAGCCATGCGGTTCGCCGCTGCGCTGACCGAATGCCTGGAGCAGCGCCATGTGGCTCGGTTGGCCACCGTGTTTGCCATCGACGAGGCTGTGGTCATGCCGCGACGGCTGCTGTGGAACGAGCACGCCGTCGGCCACAACCGATTCGACGATCCGGCGCTGGAACAAGTGGTGATGCACGCATTGGCGCAACTTTCGGCCTCACGCAAGGCCAGCACCGTGCGCCTGCCCTTCAGGTCGGGCTCTTGCGACGTGCTGCTCGAGCCCATTCAGCCGCCACACGCCCTGATCGTCATTGGCAACAGCGCGGCCGCACGCGCACTGCTGCCGTTGTCACTCGCGCTAGGGTGGATCACCACCTGGGTCGACAGCGAGCCTGCGCGCCTTCAGGTCAGCGGACTGCCGCAAGGGCTGCGCACGCTTTGTGCGACACCGAAAGCCCTGACGGACGCGCTGCATCCGGACGTCCATACCTCGGCGATCGTGGTAACCCACAATCTCGAACAGGACATTGCCTGGCTCGCCGCCATGCGCGAGGCGCCCCTTGCCTACCTCGGCACACTTGGCTCACGCGAACGCGTGGGACGGATGCGCGAGGACACCCAACTGGCCGGCCTGCATCTGCATGCACCAGCAGGCCTGGATATCGGCTCGGAAACACCGCAGGAAATCGCCCTGGCCGTGGCCGCAGAAATCATGGCGGTCATCAACGGACGCACCGGCGGCTCGCTGCGCGACAACGACGGCGCCATCCATTGATGCCTTCGTCATCCGGCCCACTCGACCACCCAGGCCCGCTGGACGCTCCGATCATCGTTTTGCTCGCCGCGGGCGCAAGCCGGCGCTACGGCGCGCCCAAGCAACTGGTCCTGGTCCATGGTGAGCCAATGGTGAGGCGGGTCGCACGCATCGCACTGGGCGCAGGCGTTCCCGTCATCGTGGTCGTCGGCTCGCAGGCAGACTTGGTGGTGGGGTCACTGAAAGGATTGCCCATACAAATTGTTCTCTGTGAGGACTGGTCTGGAGGCATGGGTAATTCGCTGGCGGCAGGTGCCCGCGCCGTGCAGCAACGTTTTTTGCAGACCTCAGGCTTGATGCTCTGCCTGGCCGATCAACCGCTGGTCGACACAGCGATGCTCACCCTGCTGCTCCAGCGACATCAGCAAGTGCCGCAGAAAATTCTGGCGTCGGAGTACCAGGAAGCATTCGGTCCGCCGATCGTGTTTCCACGTGACTGCATTGCCGAGCTGACGCAGTGGTCGGGTGAAGATGGCGCCCGCGCGCTGTTGCAGCGCGAATCGCATCGGGTGGAACGCTGTCCGACCGATACCGCGATTGATGTGGATACGCCCGAAGCGCTGAATCACATCAACGTGCTGCTCGCCGGGAACGGGCCATCGGATCGAAAATGAAACATGAAACGACCCGCCGCAACGCTCACCTTGGCCTCGCTTGCCAGCGGCAGTGGAGCCGTTCATGCTATGAAAAGCATCCGCCGGCCCTGTTCTTACCTGACCCGGGTAGAAACAGGTTGCTGCGGCAGAGTCATCACGATTACAGGATGGTTTACTGATGAGTGTCACCACCCCCGCCGAACGTGACGAGCTGAACAAGCTGTTGCAGCAAACCGGTGCAAACGACCAGAAAGCCTTTGCCGAACTCTACCGGCGCACCTCGTCGAAACTTTTCGGCGTCTGTCTGCGCATGCTGCGCGATCGCAGCGAAGCGGAGGAAGTGCTGCAGGAAACCTACACCACGGTGTGGCGTCGGGCATCCAGCTTCGATGCGACAAAGGCCAGTGCAATCACGTGGCTGGTCACACTGTCACGCAACAAGGCGATCGATCGCTTGCGCCAGCACCGCGAAGAGCTGCTGGATGATCCGGCGAGAATGGACGAGACCGCGGACGAGCGGCCTACGCCGATCGACGACGCGGAAACCAGCCAGGAAAATCAGCGATTGCAGGGTTGTCTCGATGAACTGGAACCGCAGCAGCAGAGTTCCGTGCGTGAAGCCTTTTTCACGGGAGCGACGTATAACGAATTAGCGACGCGCTGCCAGGTGCCGCTCGGAACCATGAAAAGTTGGATCCGCCGCAGCCTTTTACAACTTCGGACGTGCCTCGATCTATGAATACAGCAATGGACGATGGGAACAACAATCACCTGCGATATGCGGAGTACGTTCTTGGCGTGCTGGACGCAGATATGCGTGCCGAAGTCGCACGCGAGGTGGAAACGTCGGGCGAAGCCGCGACGGCCGTAGCCTTGTGGCAGCGCCGACTGATGCCGTTGACCGACACCATTGCGAATGTCGCGCCGGCGCCGTATGTATGGGCGCGTATTCACCACGCCCTCGGGCTTGATACCCCTACCCGGACTCAGCCAAAATCCAGCGGCTTGTGGAACAACCTGCCGTTGTGGCATTGGCTTGGCCTTGGTGCCAGTGCCGTCGCCGTGGCACTGCTGGTCGTCGTCTCCCTGCCACGTACGATACCGACACCGGCGGCGGTCAGCGCCAGTTACATGGCGGCGACCATTCAGCAGGACAACGGAAGCACTGGCTGGACCGCCACCATGGATCCGCAGCGCGGCCGCATGGTCGTGGTGCCTGCCACGCCGGTAGCCTTCGCGGCCGGACGTGCGCCGGAATTGTGGCTGATCCCTGCCGGTGGCAAGCCGATTCCGGTCGGCATGATCGCTCACGACAAACCCACCACCATCGCGCTTGATGCAGGCCTGGTCGCCCAGCTCGGACCGACCGCCCTGCTTGCCGTTTCGGTCGAACCGATCGGTGGTTCGCCGACCGGTCAGCCCACCGGTGCGGTGGTCGCCAAGGGTGCCATTGGGGCATCTTCCGACGCGGGTTCGTTCAAGGTCTCGCTCAAGGGAGATGGTCAGGTAAATCGGACGTCGGTCTGATTCACCGATGAGCACCGCGCTGTTCCTGTTCCGACGCGACCTGCGGCTGGCGGACAATCCGGCCTTGAGCGCCGCCTGCGCGGCTCATGCGCATGTTCTGCCGGTCTACATTCATTCCCCCGGCGAGACCGGCGAGTGGACCGATGGCGCCGCCAGCCGCTGGTGGCTGCACCACTCACTTGCAGCACTGAGCCGTCGGCTGCGCGTCCACCATGCCGAACTGCACCTGCGCGAGGGCGAGCCACTGACGGTGCTGCGCAAGCTGATTCAGGACAGCGGCGCCAGTGCGGTTTACTGGAACCGCCTTTACGAACCGGACGCCATTGCCCGCGACACCCGTATCAAAAGTGCGTTGCGCGAACAAGGTCTCGATGTGCACAGTCACAACGCCGCGCTGTGGTGCGAGCCGTGGCAGATCGCGACTCAGCAAGGCGATCCCTACAAGGTGTTTACGCCCTACTGGCGCAATCTGCGATCCCATTTGCCGATGACCGAGCCATTGTCCGAGCCGGCGCTGCCGGGATGGCGCGCGTTGCCGGGCGGCTTGCCGTTGTCCGCGTTGGCGCTACTGCCGCGAATCAACTGGACCCGCGGCCTGGCCGACAGCTGGCAACCCGGCGAACACGGCGCGGCGGAGCTGCTGGAAATTTTCGGCGACGACGCCATCAACCATTACCAGCAGTCGCGCGACCTGCCTGCGCAACATGGGACCTCGCAACTTTCACCGCATCTGCATTTTGGAGAGATATCACCGCGGCAGATCCGCGCACAGCTCGAAACGCTGGCGGACAGGACGGACGCGAGGCATCGGCCCGACATCGAGCCGTATCTGCGCGAGCTGGGTTGGCGCGAATTTGCGTATCACCTGTTGTTCCATTTCCCCAAGACACCTACCGAAAACTTCAATCCGCGCTTTGCCAACTTTCCCTGGGCCCCTACCGACGAAGCCCAACTCGTTCGCTGGCAACGCGGCCGTACCGGCATCCCGCTGGTCGACGCCGGCATGCGCCAGCTGTGGCACACCGGCTGGATGCATAACCGGGTGCGCATGATCGTCGCCAGCTTCCTGACCAAGAACCTGCGCCAGCACTGGCGCCACGGCGCGGAATGGTTCTGGGACACGCTGGTGGACGCCGACCTGGCCAACAACACTCTGGGCTGGCAATGGGTTGCCGGCTGTGGTGCCGATGCCGCGCCCTACTTCCGCGTGTTCAACCCCGTGACCCAGTCGAAAAAATTCGACCCGGAAGGCATCTACCTTCGTCGCTGGCTGCCCGAACTAGCCGATGCACCCTTGAAACTTCTACATGAGCCGTGGAATGACCCGGCGCTACTCAAGCGCAGCGGCTATCCGGCACCGATGGTTGACCTGGCGGCATCGCGCCAGGCGGCGCTTGATGCCTACAAAGTGAAGGGCTGAGGCCAACGATCAGCCCAGAATATGAGGGTTCAAATGCGACACGGCGAAGTTCAGCGCCGAAGCAAAACTCACCCAGCACAGATATGGCAGCAGCAGCACACCGGCCAGCGGCCTCACCCGCCAGAAGCCGACCAGCGTGGCCCCGATCAGCAACCACAGAACCACGATGTCGGCAAACGCCAGCGCGCCGCGGTGCCAGCCGAAGAACAGCCAGCTCCACAGCGCATTCGCCGCCAGTTGGACCACGAATAAACCAAGCACGCCACGCTGCCGTCGCCAGCCGCCTTCGCGCCAGACCAGCCACGCGGCAATACCCATCAGCGCGTACAACACCGACCACACCGGGCCGAACACCGACGAAGGTGGTGCCCAGGTTGGCTGGACGAGCTGCTGATAGAACGAAGCGGCCTGTACCGAGGCGACGGCGCCGATCGCGGCAGCAGCGAAGCACAGCAGCAACCAGCCGATCAAGCCAACGATCTGTCTCGTGTTCGACATGCTTGTCCCGTGTGGTTTGACAGTGCCTACGTTGATTGTGACTGGCTCGATCTTCTTAACGGAAGAGATCTGCGCAGAACGCGACCCTTTCGCCAGCGGCGGCGAAGGCGGCCAGCTCGCTCACAGAACTCACTGAGCTAAACCACTCTATGCCCAACTCCGTGTACAAGCCCCAACGAGCAGCGGGCTGTCGTTGCCTTTGCCATGCTCGGAGCACGCGCAAGCCGCGCACGCGCAGGATGAACCGACGCCGCCAGATCCCGGACACGCAAAGCATCCATGTGCGACCACCGCAGATCGAGGAGCGGCTGATCCCCGTACATCGGGAAGGCGACCTCACCAAGGGCGCGGGCAATCGTTCCTCGGTGGGCACGCTGGTTGAACGCACCAGCGGATTTATCGTGCTGGCCAAGATGAGCAGCGCCGACGCCGCCGATGCATTGGAGAGGTTCGGCAAGGCTTTGAAGGGCATACGCGACGCCCTGCGCAAACGCTCGCGTACGACCAAGGCAAAGATGATGAGTTACCGCACCGCACCGACCCTGCGCACCGGCGTGCAGGTGAATTCGCCGACCCACTCGGCCGATGGCAGCGCGGTAGCGACGGGAACACCAACGGACTACTCAGCAAGCACCTACCAAAGGGCACCGGCCTGTCCGTTACAGTCAAGCCGAGCTCAACCAGATCGCGCTGAGCCTCGACACGTGGCCGCGAAAACGCCACTCGTTTCGCACCATTGGAGGTCTACAACGATAACTTATGGCTCGCCGAAGCGAGCACCGGGACGATTTACTGATCGTGTTGCGCGTGGACCTTGAAACCGCTTTTTCCATGTGACGCGAAGTAGCGCGTTTGCGTTTGGGTCACGTGCGGATCTGCTCGCAGCTGAAGCCGGCGTACGCCAAGAACGACACACAGACCTTCGTTTCCCGCCGTAACAAGCAAATGGTATTCGTTGGCGCGGGCAGCACGACGCCAGTGCAAATACCCAGATACCCGGCTATCAACGATTCACAAGCTCAACCGTAGCTGCACGAACGAGCTGAAAAGCGTTCCGACCGCACGTCTAAGGTGAACGGTTGACCGCATTTTTGTGCAGTAAGCCCTCAACTCCCTGGCGTAGGGCCTCACTGACGACAGGTGTTGGAAGCGACAATCAAGGCGAGCCCCACCGTTCTGCTGGCAAATGCGGACCGCTTGACAGTATGTCTGCTCACTTGCAGCATCAAGCTCTAAGCGTGGGGGACAGGGAATGAGTCTGGGGAAGTTGATTTTAGTCGTGGTGCTGCTGATATTTGCGCTGGTAGGCGGCCTTTATTTCGCGGACTGGCTGGTGCTGTGGATACTCGGGATCAAGGACGCGCCGCTGGCATGGAACACTTGGTGGCGGTACTTCCAAGTCAGGGATCTGCCCCAGTTCGCACCTTTTGCTGGCAAGATCACGCTCGCTGGCGGTATCGGCTTCGGCGTCCCACTGCTGCTGTGGCTGATCGCACTCATTCCGCTGTTCAAACACAGGCGCGAGTCGCTGCATGGCGACGCCAGCTTTGCCGAGATGGGCGACCTGCGCAAAGCCGGGCTGCTCAAGCAGACGCCGCAAAGCATTCTCATCGGCAAGTACAAGGGCCGTTACCTGTGGCTGGGCGGTGCTCAGCACGTGATTACGATCAGCCCGACGCGTTCCGGTAAAACCACCAGCGTGGCCATTCCCGTGTTGCTGTCTTACCTGCAATCGGTGGTGGTGCTTGATCTGAAAGGCGAGCTGTACAAAGCCACCAGCGGCTGGCGCCAGGCGCAGGGGCAAACCATTCGGGTGTGGGCGCCCTACGACGAAGCGGGAAATACCCACCGCTTCAACCCGATGACTCTATTGGCTGACATGGATGCGGGCAAGCGTCTGGGCGACATCCAGACCATTGCCGCGATCCTGTATCCAGACGAGCAGAGCAAGGACCCATTCTGGACCAGTCAGAGTCGCACCGCGTTCACCGCGTTCGCCTCGTACATGTTTGAAGCGTGGGACCACGACATTGATCAGCTCAGCGACGCGCGGGCACCTCGCGAGATCCTGCCGCAAGTGAACAGTTCAGTGGCCTTTCCGAGCCTTGAACGCATTTTGCGTCTCTCCAGCGGCGAAAACGGAAAAAGCACCAAAGAATTGTTGCAGGCCATCCTCAAGGAACCCGAGTACGATTTCATCAGTCCGCAGACCCGCACGGTGTTCGGCAACCTTGCGGGCTTGGCCGAACAAACCTTCTCTAGTGTCATCGCCACCATGCAATCCCCGCTGCAGCAATTCCTGAGCCCGGTGCTGGCCGCGTCCACCAATGCCACCGACATCGACATACTCAGTCTGCGCAAGCAGCCAACTACGCTCTACGTCGTAATTCCCACCAACAAGCTGGATGAGAGCAGCAAGCTGCTCAACATCTTTTTCAGCAGCCTGATCGGCAACAACCTCGGCAAGCAATTGGGTGAGGAGCCTGATCTGAAGTACCAGATGCTGCTGATGATGGACGAGTTCACTGCCATGGGCCGTGTGGACGTGTGGGCCAAACGCATCTCCATCTCCGCCAGCTACGGCGTACGCGATCTGTGCATCATTCAAAGCCGCGCGCAACTTCGCGGCACCTACGGCGACAACGACGCGCAGAACTTCATCACCAACCACGGTGCACAGATCGCCTTCGCCCCACGCGAACAGAGCGACGCCAACGAATACAGCGAGATGCTTGGCTACAAAACCATCCGCAAGGAACACCGCAGCATTAGTCGTGGTCGCGGCACCAACCAAGTTTCGACCAACTTCACCGAAGAAAAGCGCGCGCTGCTCCTGCCGCAAGAGATCAAGGAACTGCCCGCCGACGATGAGCTGATCTTCTACGAAGGTTGCAAGCCGATCAGGGCGAGGAAAAACTGGTACTTCAAGGATCGGCTATTCACGCAGCGGGCCAGCGTGGCGCCGGCAATCATCAAGACCGCAGCGCAGGCCTATGAAACGAGGCGCGCCACCGAGACCAGACAAGTCATCCAGGCACAGAGCGAACAGGCGAGGAAACGGTTGACACAACAACCTGTTCCCTAATCCATGCGCCTATGACCAAGTGCTACTCACCCCTTAAAGCAAAGCCTCGTTGCCGCACCGGGAAAAATACGCTCACGGCTGCCCTCTTTTTCTCAGGATGCCTTAGAGACATGAATCCGCCGGGGTGGCTCCTGGGCGAAGAGAGCCAAGGTTTCCATGTTTTTCCTTCTATCCAACGTCAGAGAGCGCGCGTTATGCAGGCAAATCGAGGCCGAAAACTGACTCTGATGCTTTTCGCTACCATCATGGTGGTATCCGTACATGCCGAACAGCATCCAGCCGCCGTTGAGCTTGTTCGCCAGAACCCGGCCTATCGCGACGCCGTGCAGTCCGTCGCTCGGCAATATGAATCCACGCTACGCACGCACTGCACTGGCGTTAAATTGAACTGGAACGGCGCCAGGGCCCATGTGGCTTTACAACCCACAAGTGACGCCCAGAACCATATCCAGAGAGGCATCTGGGTGGAAACAGTCACCGGCGAAGCCTGCGGCCAGCATCGTCCATACAGCGCAATGATTATATTTCGCGACGGTCACTCATCTATCCTGCCACTTTCCCGGTACATCCGAATTCAATCCGATCCTTCAGCGGGACACCCCACTTTACGTAGTCCAGGCGTTGATAATCGCAGGGAAGCTTCCCGAAAACTGCCACATCGACGTACTGGAGACGCAATTGTTTGGCAGCCGCCCCGCGCATGGCAGTCCCTGGAGAGAACGCTGGCGCGTCGATGCCTGTGGCAAGGAATATTGGTCGAAAGTGAACTACACCCCCGACGCCACAGGCACCACCATCGACGTCTCACCCAAAGACATTGTTTCAGCGAAATAGTGGACATTTGTCCATAAAATACGAAGGATGATTGACCCATGAAATTCCTGCCTGCCGTATTTATTCCCTTGGCCATTATCGCAACAGGATGCCATCCCATGAGCGATCCAAAACATCCGACACTTAATCTGCACCCCAAGCAAGCTTACGAAATCACTATAAACATAGTCGGCGCGCCGGGATCGTTTGATTCAGTTACTGGCTTTATGGGATACGAAATTGCCAATAAAGAATGTGTCCCGAAGGATCCAATTAGTGGTACGCGTAACGGTCCCGGTAAAAGTATACCCATTATATTAACTCATACAGGCGATACTGAATATAACGGCATAGTGCACCTTGATCTACTGGAAGACGATAATTATTACGGACTTGGAACTTGTCAATGGATAATGACAAGCATTGCAATATTGCCTAAAAAGCACGGTGTAGAATTTTCCTCCGGCATGTTTAAGGATGAAATTGTCTCGCTGTCTGTAATAGCGGATTATTTTTCTAAATCGTCCTATTTAGATAAGCATCAACGTTACGGCATAGATACCGGGGTCCCGACTAACGACTTGAATATCGTAAAGGAGCGACCGAAAGATTTCTTTTCTATTAAAATTTCAGCTAAAAAGGTGGCTCCATGACTAACAACACAAGAGAACACACGTTATTAGCTGACGACTCATATTATCACCAAAGAATTATAGAAATGGGCCAGCCGGTTGTCATCGACGGAGTAAGATACAGAACACTTGATAGCATGAACCGTCCATCGGGCTATCAGGCAGTAGCCTATCAGCGCATTGACAACGGCAAAATAACCATTGCCAACCGCGGAACCGAATTTGGCAGGGAGCCCCTTCGCGACGGTGTTAAAGCGGATGGCGGCATGATCCGGGATAATGTGAACAAACAGTACCCCGATGCGCAAGAATTTACGCAACGAGTTATAGAGCAGGCGAAGCGTATTGCCGAGCACAACGGCAAAACGTTCCATCTCTCCAGTATCACCACCACCGGCCATTCCCTTGGCGGCACACTGTCGGAAATGGAAGCGGACGAATTCGGCTTGCGCGGCGAGACTTACAACTCCTACGGCGCAGCGGGCCTGCATTATCGCGGCGTTGATGGCCGCGATCATATAGTCGCCGAAGGCGGTCATCTGGTTATCGGTCATGTGCGCGCCACCGATCTGGTTAGCTCGGCCAGTCCACATTTTGGCGAGCAGCATGTCTATGCCTCCCCTCAGGACATCATCGCACTCAGGGATGGCCGTTACCTAGATACACCTGATCCCGCACATCGGGCCAACCCATTGATAACCGCCAGCATTGCCGCCCACAGGATGGACAACTTCACGCAGTTCAACGGTATCGAGGGTGAATCAATCATCTCCCCACAGGGCGAGAAGCTCTATCAGGACAACAAGGCCGCCATCGACCACTACCGCAGCGACGTGATGACCTCGCGCATCGACCTGCACGACGTACTCAACCACAGCCGCGATCCGGCCCACGCCGCGCGTCTGGAGGCGCAGGTCGACGATGCACTGGATATCGCACGCTACCGCCTGGCGGTGGGCGCCGCTGAGCGGGTGACGACCGAGCCATTGGAACGGGAGCTGGATGCTGCCAGTCAATCGACGCGCGCCAGCGGCCAGACGATTCACGCCGCCACGGAAGTCGTAGCCTTGGGCACGCAGGTCGCTGGTCAGGTGATCCAGTCTGGCGCGGCAGAGTATTCGCAGGATGCCCACGCGCGCGGGCAGATCCTGCAGCATGCAGCGAATGCGGTGTCGCGCGAAGCGACGGGGCTCCCCGATCCATGGTTGGCCGCCGGCGTATCGCTGGGCGCCATGGGCGCGGGTTACGTATTGCACGCGCAAGCTGAAGGGGCTGCCCGAGTCTCTCATCTGGCCGGCCAGTGGGCCTATGCCACTGCGGAGGAAGCGGCACAGCAAATTCATGCAGCAGGGGACCGCACACAATCTGCGCTCGATGCGGTATCGGCGGGAGCCCATGACGCCAGCCAGTCGATCCACACCGCAACCCAGCCTTTGAACAGCACGCAGATCCATGACGCCATCGTGGACCAAGCGACCCAGGTCGAGCACGGTATGCATACCATTCATCAGCGGGTCGAGAAAACGCTGGAGCATACCTTTGACTCGGTAAGCCAGTCCGTTTCCCGGGGTGTGGAGAACGTCACGCAGAGTGTGAGGGACACTTACGACGCACTTGCCCCGTCGGGGCCGTCAGCTCACCACGATGCGGTGCCCGCCTCCGAGCACGTGCCGTCTGCACCACCGCACTCCAGATCCCAGGGCCCCTCGCCTGGCGACCCTCGGCATCCGGGCAATCCAGACCATGCGCTCTACAACGCCTTGAAAGAGCGTATCCCGGAGGCCAGCGAAAGCCGCGTCGTACAGTTCACTGCCGCGTGCCATGCCAGCAGGATCAACGATCAGAATCTCGATCACGTTTTTCTCAACGAACAAGCTGGCCTCGTTGGCTTCACTTCCGCAGGGTTGCGGCCTGCCGTCACCAGTGTGGATATAAAGGAAGCACCACCGCAGGCGGCGCAATCGATTCAGCACATACAGCTCTACGACCAGCAACAGACGCAGATGATGAGCCAGATTCAGGCGCAGGTAGCGCAAAGCAATGCTCACGGGCAGCAGGGGCCGGTTCTGGGCGGGTAGCGAAGGCCAACACGATGAGTCCCATTGTCAGGAATGGATGATGTCCGTCACTTCGTCCAACCGTAGGCGTCACCGGTAAGGAGATTTTGTACGACAGCATGACTTCGCTTAAATGATGGTCTGTCAGCTGACGTCAGCGAAATTTCAACATCGCGACCAACGGCAATCAGCAGACTCGTGAGCACATCGGTTACCCGGGCGTGTGGCCCGTGACACTCGGCAGGTTCGTTCCGGCACTCGATCTTCGCTTTCGCGAGGATGACTAACCTGAGCAAGTGCCACTCGGGTCAGCTTAATCAGCAAAGGTCACA
>JBDTXA010000021.1:0-29492 GCA_040006415.1 Rhodanobacter sp. | reverse complement strand
GGCGATCGAGGCGATCGAGGCGATCGAGGCGATCGAGGCGATCGAGGCGATCGAGCGAGAGCATCGCGCACAGGGTGCGCTCCTACAAGGACCGGGGATCGCGGTTAGCTCTGTCTCAATAGCGCCGCGCGGAGTCCTATCTTTTTAGCGACCATCCACCTTGGGTCTAAACAGCCACATCGTGGCTTTGGGCCCTTAATCCCGCAGCCGCGGCACCCCGTGCGCATCGCGCTCTTCGACCGCAATAGGATGCGTGTCCGGGTGGCCGGAGCGCTTGTCTTGCGCCAGCGGTGTGACGACGTCGCCGCGACCGAAGGCCAACGCATTGCGATAACAGAGTTGCGCTTGCGACGCGTCACCTTGACCGGCAAAGGTGTCGCCGAGGGCTTCCCACGCGGCCGCGCCGGGCGCCAGCTCGAGTGAGCGGGCGGCGTACTGCCTGGCCTTGCCCCATAGTTGCAGTCGATTGCACATGCGGCCAAGGGTGAGCAGCAGGTTGGCATCGTTGGGATGGGCGTCGAGCCAGCTTTCGGCGCGACGCAGTCGTGCCTCGACATCGTCGCCGCTCAGAGTGCCGTAAGTTTCGATCAGCAACGGTGACCATTCGCGGCGCAGCGCGGATTCCACTTCGTCCATGGCCGGCAGGGTGAGGCCGAACGCGGAGGCGCGACGCGCGTAGGCATCGACGACCGCCGGAATGCGACGCTGCGCCTTGGGCAATTGCGACCAGAGTGTATTGAGGGCGGCACCGTCGACGCTGGCGTTGATGGCGGCGGTCAGTACTTCCGCTTCCAGCGTGGCATAGGCGCGATTGCCCAGCGCGCCGCTTTTTTGCAGGGGCGCGAGCGCATCGCGGGCGCGCTTGATATCGCCATTGGCGAGCGCGGCCAGGATCAGTTCGCGCCAGCCGCCCGGTGTGAGCGCGTCTTTTTCCGATTCGGGAATCAATAATGCCAGCGCTTCGACCGGTTTGCCTTCGCGGCGCAGCACGCGGGCGCGCATGACGCGAGCTGCCTGAGGTGCCGACTGCGAGGCCTCGTTCAGCGCCTCCAGTGCACGACCATGCTCGCCGCGACGCGAAGCCGCTTCGGCGGACGCCAGCAAGGCCGGACCGCGCAAACTCTGCAACTGCGAGGCGCGATTGAGGTCGCGCTCGGCATCGCCGTGGCGCCCCTCGATCAAGGCGATCAGACCTTCGCTCATGCGCTGCTGGCTGACCCGCCGATGACGCCTGGAAAACGCGCCGAACGGCCAGCGCAGCAGGCGCCACAAGCCGGTCAGCACCGCCCAAGTGAGCAACAGGATCACCACCGCGGCAACTACCGTGGTCTCCACCCGCCAGCCGCGCAAACGCAGCAGAACGTAACCCGGATCCTCGGCGACCCAGTGCCAGCCGAAGGCCGCCAATGCAGCAATCACTACCAGCAACAAAAGCCAGCGCCAAAGCCTCATGGCTGCGCCTCGCCGGCAGCTGCCGCACTGCCCGCGGGAGCCGGCGCGGCAGCGGGAGCCGGCGCGGCATGGTCCGGCGATGGGTTGACTGCATGGACCGAACGCAGATTGCGCAACTCTTTCAGCGCGGCACCCAGCTGCACCGGCGCCATCGTCGGCAGCTGTCGGGAAAGCGCGCTGATCTGGATGCGCGCTTGCTGTACGGCCGGTGCCACGCTGTCGAACTGAGTCGACAGGCTGGCGTCCGCGCGTTTCAGCGCAGCGTTGTAATCCGTGCGGTCATAGGCCAGCAGCGCGGCCTGTGCCTGCGCCAGATCGAGCTGTGCCAGTTCGCGGGCGAAACGCGCATCGGCAACCGCCAGCGGTGCGCCGTTGTCACGCTGTACGGTGACCACAGTGGCCAGTGCGTGACCCATGCGAGACCACGCATCTGGCGCGGTCGTGGCGCTCGCGTTGTCTAGTGGCTTGAGCGGTAATGAGGCCAGGCTTCCACGCAAATCGACCAGCTGCTGCAAGGCGCTGGCCTGGCTGCCCGGCTGGCTTTTGGCCAGGGCCTCGCGCTCGGCGTCGATGCTCTGGCGCAGTCCGCTGAAGCTGCCGTCGTTGACGGCGACCAAGGTCTGATCGGCCAGCGTGTAAGCGGCGGCGGCGCCCTGCGCATCATGGAACAGCCGGTAGCGCTCAGCGCCCATGCGCAGCAGCGATTCGGTTTCATCGAGCAGCATAGCGTCATGGCCGGACAAGCTCTTGTCAGCCAGCTGGGCCACGGCGTCTTCGAGATTGCGTGTGCGCTGGGACTGCCCCAGCAGTTCTTCGCGCAATGAACGGTTCACCGCCGCCGCGTCAGTGAGCCGCTGATCAAGGCTGCTGCGTTCGCCGCTGATCCCGGACAGTGTACTTTCCAGCGTGCCGATACGCTGTTGCAGACTGGCCACATTCTGACTGTCGGCCGCGGTGTTCCGCGTTTGTTGCCACTGTTGCCAGCCGACGTAGCCGGCAACGCCCAGCGCGATCAGCGACAGCAAGACCGCCAACGCGATGCTGCCACCGCCACGCGAGCGGGGTTCGGGATGCTTGGCTGCCGGCTTCGCCGGGCGCGGCGGCAATGGATCGACCCGCACGGGATCGACCCGCACCGGATCAATTGGTGCGTGGTCGGGACGGGCGCCCTCGGGCGCGGCAGGCTCGTTCGGCTGGTCTGGGTTGCTCATATACGCATGCTAGCAGGCCGTAAGCCCGCGTTCGTAGCACGACAGCGTGAAGATTTCAGTCCGCATCCAGCGCCGTCTGCAGCAGGTCAGCGGGCAATGCCGAGGCGGCTTTGACGATGCGCCGAAAACCGGCTCCGCGAGCCGCCACGGCCAGTCGCTCGCTGCTGACGATGGCGGTCGCCGACGCCATCCGCGCCCACGCCGTTGGCGGTGCCCATTGGCGCAGAAAGTCCAGCGCCTCGACGCTGGACAACAAGACCAGCGCCGATGTCGGCAGCGACTGCAGCCAATCAAGATGACGACGATCCAGACGTGGCGCGACCCGCCGATACACATGCACCTCGCGCAGACGGGCTCCCCGCGCGGCCAGCTGTTGCTGCAGCAGGCCGCGACCGCCGGGGGCGCCGATCAGGGCAACGGCGCGATGGCGCAGATCCTGCAGTTCGGGTTGCTGCAGCAGCCCTTCGCTATCCTGCCGCGCTGGCGCCTGCACCGAACGAATACCGTGCCGCCGCAAGGCTCGCATCGTGCCCTGCCCCACAGCCAGCACCGTCGCGAGGGTCCGAAGCGGTGCCAGCGCGGCGGCATGACGTACCGCCGCGGGGCTGGTGAAGATGACCACCTCGTCGCCAAGCGCTGCCAGCAAGGCCTCGCGTGCAGCGTGTTCATCACCGACCACGCGCAGGGCCAGCCCCGGCAGCAGGAGTGGCACACCACCGAGCGCACGTACTCGCCGTACCAACGCAGCAGCGGTGCCGGACGGCCGCGTGATCACGATCGTCCGCCCCTGCAGATCCTGATGAACCGGTCGCGTCTGTTTCGGCATCCGCGCACCGTCTGCGGTCACTGTCATGGCCCCAGTGTAGCGGTCGCTTTACACTGGGGGGCTTCCCTCCCCAGGAATCCCCGACTCACGTGACCTCGACCAAGACCGCAAGCGCGCCGGAACTGATCCAGTTTCTCCGCGACAATATTCCCCTGGCCCATGCGATGGACCTGCAGCTGGCCGACTATGGCGACGACAGCCTCAGCCTGATCGCTCCCTTGCCACCCAATGTCAACGACAAGGGCTGCGCCTTCGGCGGCAGCCTGGTCAGCCTGATGACGTTGAGCGGCTGGGCGCTGGTAGAACTGGCGCTGCGTCGGCGCGGCAGCGACTGCGACGTCTTCGTCGCCGAGTCAACGGTGCGCTATCTCGCGCCTCTGTGGGAGGGCTTCCGCAGTGACGCGCAACTGTCTGGCGATAGCGGCTGGGATACCTTCTTTACCACCCTGGATACCCGCGGAAGGGCACGCATCAGCGTCGACTGCGTGGTCCCCGGTGAAAACGGCAAGCCGGCATGCACACTCAGCGCACGCTATGTGGCCAAGCTTCGCCCATGAAGCGGCGCGACTGAAAAGCCCGCGCAGATCGGGCAGAATGGGCGGATCTTCATCGGGGAGGAGTCATCCATGCGCCGTGTCCTGAGCATCATTGCCATGCTATCCATGCTGCTGGTCGGCTGCGCCACCCAGCAGCGCAGCGATTCACTGACCAGCACGATCACCGCGTACGGCAGCACGCTGCGCTGGGGCGACTTTCAGAGCGCGGTGCAGTTCATCGACCCGGCCATTCGCGCCAAACATCCGGTGAGCCAGCTGGACCTGGCGCGGTACAAACAGGTGCGCGTTACCGAGTACGACAACGGCGCGGGACCGGTTCCGACCGGTGACTTTGAGGTCCAGCAGACAGCAGAGATCAACGTGGTCAACATCCACACCCAAGGCGAGCGAACCGTCATCGACCACCAGACCTGGCACTACGATGAGGCGGCCAAGCGCTGGTGGCTTACCAGCGGCCTGCCAGACATCACGCGCGATTAAAAAAGCGCACCCGCAGTCGGCGGCTGCATACCCGTATAATCGTCCGTTTACCCAAATCGGTGCGGTTTGCGCGCCCGTGGACTGACGATGAACGATCTTCTGCACAAACTGCCCGAATTTATCGGCCATCACGTGGCCTTGTCGGCGCTGTTCGTGATCATTCTGGTCGCCCTGATCGTGATGCAGATCAGCACGATCTTCAGCAAGACCAAGACCCTCAGCCCCGCCGGGCTGACTCACCTGATCAATCGCGATAGCCCGCTGCTGATCGACCTGTCTGCCATTGCCGACTTCGAGAAGATGCACATCCCCGGCGCAAAGCACGTGGCGATGAGCCAGTTCGACCCGGAAAAGAAGGACCTGGCCAAGGCCAGGGAAATGCCGGTGGTGGTGATGGACAAGGATGGCCGCGGCAACTCGGTGAAGGCGGCGCAACGGCTGGTCAAGGCCGGATTTGAGAAGACCTTCATTCTTGATGGCGGTGTGCAAGGCTGGCATGCCGCGCAATTGCCGTTGGCCAAGGGCAACAAATAGGCGACCTGTTATGAGCGCGCTGGCGCGCGATGCTCTGCGGCCTGGCCAGAGTCGGGCTCAATCAAGAGCATCGCCTACGAGTGGGCTCCTGCGACGGCACGCCGGCCCACCCTCCAACCAAAAGCGTCGCGCGCAGGGTGCGCTTCTACAATAACGGCAGGTCGTGGATACCGGCGCGGGCGAAGATGATCTGCGCCAGCACGTCCGGCGCGTACTCGAACGAGTCGTAATACAGCCGGTCCTCGGGCAGGCCGGCAGCCAGAAACAGCGGGTGTGCGGCGTCGATCATGGCCGGGGGTCCGCTCATGTAAACGTCATGGCCGGAAAGATCAGGCTGGTCTTGCAGCACCGCCTCGTGCACCAGGCCAGTGCGCAGGCCATCGGCCAGTGCGGGTTCGGAAACCACGGCGTGAAACTGCAGATTGGGCAACTCGCGCGTCCAGTGCTCGGCCAACGAGCGAAGATACAGATCACTGGCGCGGCGTGCGCCCCAGTAGACGTGCATCGGACGGCGCGTGCCCAGTTCGATGAAATGCTCGACGATCGCCTTGACCGGTGCAAACCCGGTACCGCCGGCCATGAACACCATCGGCCGCTCCGAATCCTCACGTGGCACGAACGTGCCCAGCGGCCCCTCGATCCGCAACCGGTCGCCGACCTGCAGACTGTCGCTGACCCAGGTAGTGAAACCACCGCCGGCAACGTGCCGCACATGCAACTCCATCATGCCGTCAGCCTGTGGACCGTTGGCGATCGAGAACGGACGGCGCTTGTCGTCCTCCAGCAGGACGTCCATGTACTGGCCCGGCAGCCGATTGAGCGGACGTTCGCCCGGTGCCGGCAGCAGACGCAGGCCGACCACGTCCTCGGCCAGCCGCCACTTTTCGGTCACCACCATGGCGAGCTGGCGACGCGCGATATCCTCGACCGAGGTCACTTCGCGCGCCTCCAGCAGCAGATCGCTGGTCGGCACGGCCTGACACAGCAGCACGGCGTGATGTGCCAGTTCGCCCGCGTTCAATGCCAGCGGCGGATTGCGCGGGTACTCGCAGCGTCCACCCAGCAGAATCGCCTTGCAACTGCCACAGACGCCCGCGCGACAGGAATAAGGCAGCGCCACGCCAGCGCGTTGAGCAGCTTCCAGCACGGTTTCACCGGGCGCCACCAGAAACTGGCGACCGGACGATTTCAGGGTGACATTGAACACAGATGGATTGTCGCGGCGGGAACAGCGGTCAACAATGCGGGTTCGACACACAGGAATCAACGATGAGTATTTGGAAACAGGACACCGACCTTGCCCGCATCAACGCGTGGAGCAGCAACACGATGATGGACACGCTGGGCATCCGCATCACTGCCATCGGCGATGACTGGCTGCAGGGCACGATGCCGGTCGATCACCGCACGCACCAGCCCTACGGCCTTCTGCACGGCGGCGCGTCGGTGGTGCTGGCCGAAACCCTGGGCAGTACCGCGGCGATGCTGACGCTGGACGCCGACAAGGAACTCGCCGTCGGCCTGGACATCAACGCCAACCACGTCCGCGGCGTGCGCAGCGGCGAAGTCACCGGCACGGCGAAGATGGTGCACCTCGGTCGCACCACCCAGATCTGGGAAATCCGCATCGAAAGCGCGGAGGGAAGTCTGGTCTGCATCTCGCGCATCACCATGGCGGTAGTGCCCGCGCGCGTGATCGGGCCGCGTTGATGCGAGTTTGCATGAATGCAGGCCGTCAGCGGTTCTCGTCCCTCACGCCAGCAGGGAAAAAACTGCCGGGGCTCGCCGATGTCTGACGCCCAGCCGTACGCTCGCCTCAGCCCCGATCTCGTCCTCGACGCCGTCGGCGCCTGCGGGCTGTGGCCGGACGGACGGCTGCTGGCGCTCAACAGCTACGAGAATCGCGTGTGGCAGGTCGGGCTGGAAGAAAGCCAGCCGGTGATTGCCAAGTTCTACCGCCCCGGGCGCTGGAGCGACGCCGCGATCGAGGAAGAACACACGTTTGCGCAGGAACTGGCTGACGCCGAGTTGCCGGTGGTCGCGCCGCTGGCGTTCGACGGCCAGACGCTGCGGCTGCACGATGGCTTCCGCTATGCGTTGTCGCCACGGCGAGGCGGCCGGGCGCCGGAGCTGGAAGCTGTCGATCAACTGCAATGGCTGGGCCGGCTGATCGCGCGCATGCACCTGATCGGCGCGCTCCAACCCTTTAAGCATCGCGGCCGACTCGACCGCGAGTCGATGGTGCAACAGCCCATGCACGCCGTGCTTGCCTCGTCGCTGCTGCCGCACGCCATGCAGACCAATTATCGCGCCGCCGCGGAACGTCTCGACGCCGCCATCGCCCAGCGACTGGAGGCGATCGGGCCGGTGCGCCAGTTGCGACTGCACGGCGATTGTCACCCCGGCAATGTGCTGTGGACCGACGCAGGACCGCACTTCGTCGATTTCGACGATGCCCGCACCGGCCCGGCCGTGCAGGATCTCTGGATGCTGGCCAACGACGAGCGGGCGATGGAAGCGGTACTCGAGGGCTATCAGCAATTTCGCGATTTCGATCCTGCCGAACTGGCACTGGTTCCCGCATTGCGCGCCATGCGGCAGCTCCACTACGCCGGTTGGATCGCCGCCCGCTGGCACGATCCCGCGTTTCCCGCGGCCTTTCCGTTCGCTGCCGAGTCCCGCTGGTGGGAGCAGCATCTCGCCGATTTGCACGAGCTGGCCGAGGAACTGGAATAACCCTCGTCGGGCGTGCCGTAATTGCAGGAGCGTGCTCGCGCGCGATGCTCTTGCTCTGATGCCTTAGCCCCAAAGAGCATCGCGCGCGAGCGCGCTTCTACTAAGCCGCTCCCACATGCACCTACAATGCGTCACTTTTCGGAGCTCCACATGCGCACCATCCTCTTTCGCCTGATCGGCATCCTCGAAGTGGCCGGCGGCCTTTACGGCGTGACGGCAATGCTGCGACGGCTGCTGCCGCTTGGCTCGACCCACGACAGCCTGGTCGCCGTGATCGGGCTGGTCCTGTTCGGTTTTGTCTTGGTCGCCGGTGTGCTGTTGCTCGAAGGCAGCGAGCGGGGTATCCGGCTGTCTCGCTGGGCGCAGCTGCTGCAGTTGCCGTTGGTCGCCACGCCGGTGTTCAGCTACGCACTGCACAGCGGCGCCTTCCTCAATGTATTTGCCACTCTGCAGTCCTCGCCGCGGCTGGGCCTCGACTGGCATCTGGCGACCCACGGTTTTGTGCTGGCGGTGGCCGGCCCGTCGGTTTCCCGGTTGGGCCTCAACCTGCTGGCCTTGCTGTCCTGGCTGGCACTGCGGCTGCGCTAAACTCCCTGCTTATTCCACGCATGCGAGGCCCGGCCATGGCACGTCCCAGTTTTATCGAACTCCCGGCCAGCGACATGGCTGCAGCGAAAGCCTTCTACACCCGCGCCTTCGGCTGGGACCTCACCGCGTTCGGCCCGACGTATGCCTGCACCATGAGCGGTGACGTCGATATCGGCCTGCAGGGCGACTTGGCCGAGGCGACCCAAGCCCCGCTGCCAGTGATTGCCGTGGACGACCTTGAGTCCGCGCTGGCCGCGGTGACGTCTGCGGGGGCGCAAATCGTACGCCCGATTTTCTCGTTTCCAGGCGGGCGGCGCTTCCAGTTCCGAGATCCTCACGGCAACGAACTGGCGGTGATGCAGGCCGAGTGACGCGGGGAATCGATCCTTCAACATACCGCCCACCAGCTATCATGGGCGGATGAATTCTCCTGATCAGCTGCCTCCGGCACCCAGCGTGCCCGTCATCCGCCTGAAGTCCGACCGCCCGCCCGGCCATCCGTGGGTATGGTCGGCGCAGGTCTACAAGCCGGAGCAGAAACTGCGTCCGGGCACCTTGGTCGAAGTGCAGGACGCGAACAGCCGCTTCGTCGGCCACGCGTTCTGGAACGGCCACGCCCGCATCGCGCTAAGGCTGCTCAGCCACGATGCCGCCGAAACCATCGACGCGGAATGGATCGCCGCCCGCATCGACCGTGCGGTGCAGTTGCGCCGCGAATGGCTTCAGCTGGACAGCGTCAGCGATGCGTGGCGCGTGGTGCACAGCGAAGGCGACGGCCTGTCCGGACTGATCGTCGACCGCTACGCCGACGTGTTGGTGGTCGAATATTTCGCCGCCGGCATGTGGCGCTTTCGCGACGCCATCCACGCCGCGCTGCTCACCCACTTTCCCGACGCACAGCTGTACTGGTTTGCCGAGTCCCATGTGCAGAAGCAGGAGTCGTTCGACTGCCGCAGCCCCGAGGTGCCGGGAGCATTCGAAGTGCGTGAACACGGCTTGCGCTTCCAAGCCGCGCCGGGCTCGGGACACAAGACCGGCTTCTTCGCCGACCAGCGCGACAACCGCAAGCGCTTCGCCGAACTGGCCAAGGGCCGGCGGGTGCTCGACCTGTGCTGCAACGCTGGCGGTTTCGCGGTACATGCGATGGCCGCCGGTGCTCGCGAAGCGGTGGGCGTGGATCTGGATGTCGGCGTGCTCGAAGTCGCCCGCGCCAACGCCGCCGCCAACGGGGTCGAGGTCAGCTTCGAGCAGTCCGATATCTTCGACTGGGTCCGCGCTGCCGTAGCGCGCGGCGAGCAATACGACGCGGTGGTGCTAGATCCGTCCAAGCTCACCCGCGACCGTAGCAAGGTCATGGACGCGCTGAAGAAATACTTCGCCATGAACCGCATGGCCATGGACATCATTCCGCCGGGCGGCCTGCTGCTGACCTGCTCGTGTACCGGCCTGGTCGGCGAAAGCGAGTTCCTGGAAATGCTGCGCCGGGTGGCGCTCAATGCCGGACGCGAGATCCAGGTGCTGGAAGTTCGCGGGGCCGGTGCCGATCACCCGTTCCGCACCGACGTGCCGGAAGGACGCTACCTGAAAGCGGTGTACTGCCGGGTCGACTGACCTGCACGCGGAATTGACCTGCGCTGCGCACACTGCGCAGCATGACGACCACACAGCCTACCCCCGATATCGACCTGCGCAAGGAAGTGCGCTCGGCCGGGCTGGTATACGTCAGTGATTCGGCGCCCGGCATCCGGCGCATGCGTCACGGCAAGGGCTTCAGCTATCGCACCGTCGACAATCGCCGCCTTGCCAGCGAGGGGGAAATCAAGCGGATACAGGCGCTGGCGATTCCGCCGGCGTACGCCGACGTCTGGATTTGCGCCAACCCGCTCGGTCATCTGCAAGCTACCGGACGCGATGCCCGCGGTCGCAAACAGTATCGCTACCATCCGCGCTGGCGCGAGCTGCGCGATCACGGCAAGTTCGGCCGCTTGCTGGCATTCGGTGTGGCCCTCCCACGGCTGCGTCGCCGTGTGCGCAGCGACCTGGCGCGCTCCGGATTGCCGCGGGAAAAAGTGCTGGCACTGCTGGTGCGCCTGCTCGACGAAACGCTGATCCGCATCGGCAATGAAACCTACACGCGCGAGAACCACAGCTACGGCCTGACCACGCTTCGCTCCCGTCACGTCAAGGCCTACCGCGGACGACTGCACTTCACCTTTCATGGCAAGAGTGCGCAGGAACGCGACATCGAACTCGGCGACAGAAGATTGGCGCGAATCGTGGGCCAGATCCAGCAATTGCCGGGGCAGCGGCTGTTCCAGTACGTCAACGAGGAAGGCAAGCACCAAGCGATCGATTCGGGCATGGTCAATGCGTATCTGCACGAAGCCAGCGGTGGTGAATTCACCGCCAAGGATTTTCGTACGTGGGGCGGAACCATCAAGGCGATCGCCGTCATGGCACGCACGCCTATCCCCGAATCCGGCGGAGAGCGCGCACAACGCAGCGCGATCGCCGAGGGCGTGAAGGAAGTCGCCGAGGTGCTGGGCAACACCCCCGCTGTCTGCCGCAGCTCCTATATCCACCCGCAGGTTTTCGCTGGCTGGCTGGACGGCAGCCTGCACAAGGCCGTACCGGAAAGCGCGATCTCGCATCGTCGTCAGCTAGAGCAGCGCGCGTTGCGTTTTCTGCGTCGGCGGCTGCACCCGGCGGCCCGTCGCAGCGATTGATACGCCAGCGCGTAAACTGGTGGGCACGCATCAACGGAAAGTGCCATGCCTGTAGCCCTCATGCCTGCCATTGCAGCCTTCATCATCGGTGTGCTGCTTGCGGTTGTCATCGTCTATCTCATCCTCAAGGCCAAAGCAACGAGAACCGAAGAGGCACTGCGACAAGAAAAAGATGAGCTGTCTGCACAACTTGCCAGGACCGAGGTTGAAGCTCGCCGCGTCCCAACGCTGGAACAGCAATTGCGCGATGCCAGCGACGACATCACCCGCGGACGCGAGGCAATCGCCAGTCTTACGAGTCAGCTCGAGGCAAACAACAAGCAGCATCAAGCCACACAGGATCGGTTCGATTCGCTGAACCAACGCCATGACGAGCTATCCGCCAGTAAATCGAAACTGGCCGAGAATCATGCCCGACTCGAGCAGCAAATAGAGTCAGCCAAACAACGGGAGGTCGAAACGAGCAAGCTGCTGGAGGACACCAAGGAGTCCATGGCCAAGGAGTTCAAGTTCCTGGCCGGAACCCTGCTTGAGGAAAAGGGAGCCAAACTCGGCGAGCAGCAGAAGCAAACGCTGAGCTCGTTACTTAACCCCTTCAGCGAAACACTGAGGGATTTCAAGTCCAAGGTAGAGCAATCACGCGAAGCTGACCTGACCGCACGTGAGGGCCTGATCGCCCAAATTCGCCATCTTACCGAACTCAACCAAGACATCGGCGCCAAGGCGCAATCGCTGACTGATGCACTTCGCGGCGAGAGTAAGACTCGCGGTATATGGGGCGAACAGGTACTGCTGAAACTCTTGGAGCTGGCGGGCCTGCGCGAGGGCGTGAACTTCCGTGCGCAAGCTAGTCACCGTGAGGAAGGGTCCAGCGCAAGATTGGTTCCTGACGTCGTTCTGGACTTGCCGCAAGATCGCGCCATCATCATCGACTCCAAAGTTTCACTGGTGGCCTACGAGCGATACGGGATGGCTAAAGATGACGAGGTCGCGCGCGCGCAGGCGCTGAAAGAACATTGCGACTCCGTCAAGCGACACATCAGGGATCTTTCGGAAAAGAATTATCCCAAGCTCTACAATCTCAAGAGCGTGGATTTCACGCTGTTGTTCGTTCCCATCGAGAGCGCCCTTATGCTCGCCAGCGAAGCCGAACCGGAGCTCGCGCATTACGCGCTGGAGCGCCATATCGCGCTGGTCTCTCCCAACACGCTGTTTACGGTGTTGCGGACCATTGAATATATCTGGCGATTGGAGAAAACCACGCGCAACATGGCGAAGATCGTCAAGCGCGGCACACAGATGTACGACGCCGCAAGGAAGTTCGGTGAATATATCGTGGCCATCAACGATAGCCTGGCCAAAGCCACCGTGGCGGCACAAGGTGCCGAAAAAGCGCTGAATGACCCCAGCCGTGGCTTGGTTCGTCAAGCAGAAAATCTACGCGACCTTGGCATCAAGCCCAAAAAGTCGATGCCCCAAAGACTGGCTGGTGCAAGCACAAGCGAGAACGACACTTCCGATTCACTGGATCTGATTGCGCCGACGCAGGAAAACGAGGAAAGCGAGTCCGACATCGACGATGACGACGAATGAGGCCGTCTGTTCCCCGTCGGGGGTCGTTGTAAGAGGACTCGACAGCGCATCACGAGTGAAGTCGCTCATGCTGCCGGTGACGCCAGCCGTCCAGATGTCGCTCCCACCTTGCCTCGGACGCTAAACTGTCCCGTCCCCTACCGAGGTATCCGCATGAGCGACCAGCACAATCCCAAGGACGTCAGCCAGGAACAGGCCGAGGAAGCCGTGCGCGTGCTGCTGCGCTGGGCGGGCGACGATCCGACGCGAGAAGGGCTGCTGGAAACGCCGAAGCGGGTGGTAAAAGCGTATCGCGACTGGTTCTCCGGCTACGACTCGGACCCGGGCGATTACCTGCGCCGCACGTTCAAGGAAGTGGCCGGCTACGACGAGATGGTGGTGCTGCGCGATATCGAGTTCTCGAGCCATTGCGAACATCACATGGCGCCGATCATCGGCCGCGCCCACGTCGGTTACATGCCGACTAACCGGGTGGTTGGCATCAGCAAGCTGGCCCGTGTGGTGGACGGCTTTGCACGACGTTTCCAGGTACAGGAGAAGCTCACCGCGGAAATTGCCCATTGCATTCAGGAAACCCTGAACCCGGCCGGCGTGGCGGTGGTCATCGATGCTAGCCATGAATGCATGACCACCCGTGGCGTGCACAAGCGCGGCGTGTCGATGATCACCAGCCAGATGCTGGGCAGCTTCCGCGACGACGCACGCACCCGGGCGGAGTTTCTGCAGTTCATCGGCATCCACGGCAGCGCCCGCTGAACTTGCGTTCCGCTGCCGTTACGCTGGTTCTCCTGATGTTGCTGGCGCCGGCCGTCCAGGCCCAGGACTCGCGCCAGGAGTACCTGCAGCAATTCGACAGCGATGGCGATGGCCGGGTCAGCGAGGCGGAATACCTGGACTACATGAGCCGCAGCTTTCGCCGCATAGACGCGGACGCAAACGGCGTGCTGACGCCCGATGAACTGCCCGGCGGTCGTGGCCGGGCGGTATCGCTGAGCAGCTTCCGGGGCAATCTGCGGCAGCAGTTTCACAAACTTGACCGCAACCGCGATGGCTACCTCAACCCCAGGGAGCTGACCGCACCGCCGGGCTAAACTCCACGTTGCTCGCCACGCCCCGTTCCCGCGCAAGGCAGGGCTGTCTTCGGCCCACAGAATCAAGAGCAACCCCTTCCCCACCTCCCCCTGCGAACAAGGGAAGGTGCAAAGCACTACGCGCCCTGCCAGCCACAGAAGCTGCACAGCAATAAGTGCCTTGCCGACCAAGGAGGTGCACAGCGCTACGCGCCACGCCAGCCGGGAAGTGCACAGCACTGCGCGCCTTGCACCCTCCCCTGTAGGCAGTGGAGGGTTGGGGTGGGGTAGCTCTTCGTGACGCAAGGTCAAAAGCCACCCCCTCCCAACCTCCCCCTGCACACGGAGGGAGGAGAAAGTCGAGAGCGAGGAGCCTGCTCAGACCGAGATCGCCAGCTTTTCCGAGCGGTATAAGTACGCGGTCCCGATCACCGCCAGTACGGCCGCTGCCAGGGTGCCGGCCAGACACAGCAGCATCTGTTCTGCGGTGATGCCATCCCCACGAAGCAGCTGCATGATGCCCAGGTTCTGACCCAGCAGCGGCACCGTATACATCCACGCCTGCGCCTTGATCGGTATGAACGACAGCACCGCGCTGGGGATGATGGGGACCAGCATCAGCAGCGAAATGTAGGTCTGCGCTTCGCGGTAGCTCTTGGCGAACGCGGCCACCATCGATTGCAGCGCGGCCAGCAACAGTACCAGCGGCAACATCAGCAACAGTACGCTGGCACCGAAGTGAATGCCCAGATCAAGCTCCATGCCGATTTTCTCGGTGGGGATGAACTGGCCGACCACGGCGAAGGCGACCAGGGTGATCAACAGGCTGGCGGTCGAGAAGGTACAGATCGCCGCCAGCTTGCCGCACAGGATTTTCCAGCGCGACACCGGATTGGCGAACAACGGTTCCAGCGACTGTCTTTCGCGTTCACCGGCGGTAAGATCGATCGCCAGATACATGCCGCCCATGAAGATGGTGATGACGAAAAAGTACGGCAACATCGCGAACATCAGCACCGCTCGCGACTGCGGCGTGGCCTGATCGCGCTTGGCCACTTTCAGCGGCCATGCGGCACTGGGCGACAGTCCGCGCGCCACCAGCCGCATCGCACCTTGCTGCCGGGCGTAGGTTTCGACCAGCTGACTGACGCGCTCGACCGAGCTGTTGGTGTCACGACGGGACGAGTCGTAGAAAAGCTCCACCTGCCCCGGCTCACCCTGGCGCCACGCCTTGCCGTAATCGGGCGCAATCCGCAGCACCACGTCGGCATCTTGTTCGTGCACGGTCTTTTCCGGATCCGCCACGGCCGGGTCGATCACCACACCGCCTTCGCGCAGCGCATCGAGCAGGTTTGGCGCGTACTGCGCACCGATCACCGGTACCGGCAGAGGTTTGTCCGCCTTGTCCAGCTCACGGTTGAGGGTGACGTTGATCAGCAGCACAAACATCACCGGACCCAGCAGTGGGCCGGTGAGGAAAGCGCTCATCAACGTGCGCCGGTCGCGCAGGTTCTCTCTCACCTCCTTCAGGAACACGGTTAGAAACGCGCTGCTGCGACGAGGTTTTCCTGTGAGCTTGCTCATGCGGCCAGTCCCTCGTCGCTACCGATGATTTTCACAAACGCATCTTCGAGATTGGTTTCGCCGGTCTGTTGGCGCAGGGCGTCCGGTGACTCGTCGGCCACCACCCGGCCGCGCGCAATCACCACCACACGATCACAAAGTGCACCTACCTCCTGCATGATGTGGCTGGAAAAAAGCACGCAGCGGCCCTCGGCTTTCAGCTTCATCATGAACTGGCGCAGCGCACGCGTCGCCATCACGTCGAGGCCGTTGGTGGGCTCGTCCAGGATCACGTTGCGCGGATCGTGGATCAGGGCGCGGGCAATCGCTGTCTTCACCCGCTGACCCTGCGAAAAGCCCTCGGCCCGCCGATCGGCAATGTCACCCATGTCCAGCGCCTTGATCAGCGCCTCGCGACGCGTCGTCAGCAGCTCTTCGGGCAAACCCTGCAGACGGGCGAAGTAGTCGATGTTCTCGCGTGCCGACAGCCGTTTGTAGAGACCCCGGGCGTCGGGCAACACGCCGAGCTGACGACGCACACCGAGCGGATCGGCGGCGGCATCGATGCCCTCGACCAGCACCTGGCCGCGATCGGGTGTCATCAGCGTGTACAGCATGCGCAGCGTGGTGGTCTTGCCGGCGCCGTTGGGGCCGAGCAAGCCGGTTATTTCGCCATCGCGCGCGGTGAAGCTGACGCCGTCGACCGCCTTCACCTCGCCGAAGGCCTTGTGCAGATCCTTGACTTCAATCACGACCGATCACTCCTGTTAACGCAGGTTTCCCGGCGCTCCGCCAGCACGGACATCACGGCCAGGGAAGGAAGCAGGATCAGACACAGGAAAGCGGGTGCACCGAGCAAGGCCGAAGCGAGGATGGCCGCTGCCCATAGAATGGCGTTGGCCGGAACGCGATGGTTTTTCATGGCGTGGCTCCATTGAAGTCGATGAATATCGGCGTGGGTTTCAGCCGCTTCAGGCAGCTCGCGTCGAGCGTCTTCGGATCGAGCTTCTCGACGAAGTGCCGCACCAGTTCGCGTCCGCAGCCGGCCATCATCACGCTGTGCGCCTGCCCGTTGAACACCAGCACGCGTGAGTTGGACAGGCCCTTGGCCACTTCTTTAGCATAGCGCGGCGGCGTCACCGGATCGTATTGACCAGCCAGCAACAGCACCGGCTTGTCACTGATCACCGGCTGATGGAAATCGGCCGGGCGGGTGCCCTTCGGCCAGACCGAGCAAACTGCCTTGAGCGAGTCGATCAGGCGAGTGCCAAGAATCGTGTCGGCATCCTGCGGTCGCGGCTTCAGCAAATCCGCGTCTTCGCTGCAGATCACCGAATACTGCATGCCGCTGCCGACCAGTTCGGCCAGGTCGGTAGACAGGATCTTCGCCTGCCCCAGCAGCGGTCCGACATCGCCGTGCGCTGCGGCGTCGATCGACAGCGGCAACAATGCGGCGGTCTGCGGCGTGTAGGCAAACATGCGCACCACACCGGCCAGCGAATTCTCGTTCAACACGCGCTTTACCGTCTGGTAGGTCTGCGGATCGCGAAAGCTGACTTCGTGCGGGTTGGCCTTCAACGCATCGCGCAGCTGGTACAGCGTCTGGTCGGGGTCGCCAAACTGCTTCTTGCAGGCCGGCTGCGCCGTGCAACGCGCGAACTGCGCCTTCAGCGCGTCATCGAGATTACGCGCAAAGTCCTCACCGAGCGCGGCGGTATTGGGCACGGTGCTGTCCAGTATCACGCTGCGCACGGCATCGGGATGGCGCATCAGGAACTGCTGCGCCACGCGGGTGCCGTAGGAGACACCGATCAGGTCAAACTGCGGCGAGCCGATGGCCTTGCGGATGTCCACCAGGTCCTGGATCGCGATGGTGGTGGTGTAGTAACGCGGGTCGGCGCGGCCGCTGAGCTGCTTGGCGCAGTCGGCGGCGCTACGGCGAATCTGGTCCGCATTGAGCGCATCACCGTCGCCCACGGTCGGCGCATCCTCGTCGCTGTCCTTGCAGGTCAGCGCGTTGGAGCCACCGGTCCCGCGCTGGTCGACCAGCAGCACATCGCGATGTGCCAGCAGCGGCTGCAACATCATCGCTATCTGACCGGCCGACTCCGTCGCTGCCTGACCGGGGCCGCCGGCGAGAAACACCAGCATGTCCTTGCTGGCCACCTGCGCGTCGGAACGCAGCACGGCCACCCTCAGCTTGATCTTGCGGCTATGTGGATCGGCCCGATTTTCTGGCACCGGAAAGTCAGTGCACCAGGCTGGCGTGCTCGCGCCACTGTTGGGCTGCGCCAGATCACACTGGGTCAGAGTGACGGCACCAAGCCTCCACGTTTTCGGTTTTGCCGGCGTCACCTTGATCGCGACAGCTGGCTGAGCGACCGTCATGGTTGCCGCAGTCTTCCTATCACCTTCTTCCGTGCGATGGTGGCTGGATTGATTGGCAGCGAAGATCGCTACCGCAATGGCGGCTATCCCGCCCATACTCATACGCGTTCTGCGTTTCATGCTCACGTGCTATTCCCCGGTACAAAGATGGATTCGATCGAAGCGGAAAACAGCTTCGCAAGCTTGAACGCCAACGGCAGGCTCGGATCGTACTTGCCGGTCTCGATGGCGTTAATCGTCTGTCGCGACACGTCCAGCCGTTCGGCCAGATCCGCTTGCGACCACCCCTGTTCGCCGCGCAGTTCGCGCAGATGGTTATTCATGGCTGCGATAGCGCCAGGCAACCAGCAGCTTGGCGATACCGAACGTCCCGAACAAGCATGGCATGACCCAAATGGCGACCGCATCGGCTGGCACCGTCCAGCCGATGCCCGCACTGAGCAACAGACCGAAGCTGAAAAAGCCGAATCCGGTGGTCATCGCCGAGATCGCGATCGCTTCCAGATCGATGCGCCGCTCCAGCTCATCTTGTCCCCGAATGACTCGCACCAAAGCACGAATGACCAACAGGATCGGCAGCATGGGCAGCACGGCCAGTACGGCTCGCCAGAACGAGCTTTCAGTTCTTGGCACCAGCGTTCCGAACAGCAGGATCAACACCACGTAGCCGCCCATGGCCGGCAGAAACTCGCGCAAGTAGCGCTTGTGCACCTCACGCATGGCCATCAGGCAGCCCTCCTTGTCATCGCAAACAGGCTCATCGCGCCGCTTCCGAATCAGAAGATCGGGAGGCAAGCCGGGCCCGATGCCGCCGCTGAATCAACCGCGCCACGCCAACCACCAGGAACACGGCCGCCATTCCCAGCAGCATTCCCCACGCCTGATTGTCACGCCGCAGATAGGCCCAGACCGCGATGGCGCCTATCAAGGTCGCCACGTAGAACGCTCGGATATGCAGCGGCAAGCCCGAGTTCCCAGCGCAGGCGAACATCTCGCCACCGTAACGACGCACGACCACCAGGTGGGCGATGCCGTAGCTGGTCAGCATCACTGGAAACACCCAGATCAGCACCGAGCCATCCAGCGTCAACACATGGGCGGCGGCGAGAAATCCGCCGATCAGGCTGAGCGCGCCGACGACGGCGGAGGCCACGCCCAGCGCGATCAGGTGCATGCGCTGTTCCAGCTCGTCGCTGCTGCGTATCCGGCGCGCCATCAGCACAAACATGTAGAACATGGGCACCACCGGCGTCAGCGCGAACAGCAGCTTCAGCAGCAGGCTGTCCACAGTTCGCGCCAGCGGCCACACCAGCAGCAGGACCATCACGTAGATGGTCATCGTCAGCATCGTTTGCCACTGATACTTCCGGTTTGAGAGACGGTTCATGGCTGGTGTGGAAGCGACTTCAGGAAATCATCCAGCGCCTGCTGGAACCTCACCGGTTGATCGAGCATCACGAAGTGCCGCGAGGGCGAGATCGACACCACCTTCGCATTCGGCGCGTTCGACAGCAGCGACTGGTAATACGCGGTCTTCTGCGCCTCGCTCATCACCATCGGCGGATGACTGAAGTCCGGCGCGTAATACGGCGAAATTTCAAGAATCGGCACGTCCGCATTCTTCAGCCCGGGGCGCAGGTCCGAGGCGAGATCCTCGGCCATGTATTTCGCGCTGGCCTTGATGTCGCTGCGTGCGTTCATCGGTGCGTAACGCGCGGCCAGTTTCTGATCGATCAGGCCGATGTGCTGCATGTACTGCAGCGCCTGCGCCTTGAACTGCTCCGGCGTCGCCGCCGCCATCTTCTGCTGCATCTGCGCCGCCATCGCCTGGCGCTGTTCCGCGCTTACACGATCCATGCCGGGCAAGATCGGCAACCCCTCCACCGACACCACGCCCGAAATCAGGTCGGCATGCTCGCTTGCAAAGCGCAGCGCCAGCGTGCCACCGAGGCTGTGGCCGACCAGCACGGGTTTGTCGATGTGTTCTTGATCGATCAGCTGCAACAGTGAGGCATCGGCTCGATCGAAAAGATTGCCGCCGTCGGCGGGCGCCGGTACGCCGTCAAATCCGGCCAGGGTCACCGCGTACACCACGTGATCGCGCTGCAGGCGCTCGATCGTCTTTTGCCACACCCACGGGCCGCCCTGCAGGCCAGGAATGAGGATCACCGGTTGCCCGTGGTCGCCGTGGCGTTCCACTTTCAGGGTACCCACGGTGTCGGACGCGGCCGACGGCTGCGCCAGTACCGTCGTGCTGGCTGTCAGCATCACCATCAGCAACGGAAAAATCATCCGTTGCAACCCTCGAAACCTGCTCATCGGTGTTCTCCTGATTATGTCAAGTGACCTTGACATGAGCAGCATGAGAACAACGGGCTGGTTTGTCAAGCAGACTTGACATTTCCCGCTATTTCACCATTTCTTCACATTTTAACGTAGAATTGGCGTGACGAAAATGTTTATAAATGTGACGTAGTTGGCATCTTACGTTGACGTTGTTCGTCAGGTTCGTGCTCCTAAAGATATCCATATGGCGTACCTGATCACAGTTCCAACCGCTGCAAGCCGGGTCTGAAGCTTGCCTGCCCGATGTCATCAAAATTTGGCACGCGGCTTGCTTAAAAACCTTCGTCACACCAGGCGCAAAGCTGCAGTCGGGTAGAACAACCAGATTTGTCCAGAAGCGCGTTGAATCAAGCAATCAAACCAACTCTGAAAGGAAATAGCATGAACAAGACTCTTCTGTCCGCTGCACTGATCACCGGCTTCGCGGCCTTCGTTCCGCAGATTGCTTCCGCTTCTGATGGCACCATCGCCATCAATGGCCAGGTCAATGCAGCGACCTGCACCGTGGCTGTCACCGGCACCTCCGGTTCCACCGTGACGCTGCCGACCGTAGCCACCACGGTGCTCGCCACTTCCGGCAACACGGCCGGCCAAACGGCCTTCAGCGTCGGCCTGACCGGCTGCAGCTCTGGCGTAACCAAGGCAGCCACCTATTTTGAGGCCGGCCCGACCGTCAATGCCGCCGGTCGTCTCAACAACAGCACCAGTGGCGCCGCCAACGTCAACGTGCAACTTGTCAATAGCGACGGCACCACGCCGATCGTCATCGGCTCGGCTGCACCGAGCAGCGGCGTCGGCTCCTTCGCTGTCGCGTCTGGCTCCGCCACGTTGAACTATTTCGCCCGCTATTACGCCACCGGTGCCGCCGGTGCCGGTGCCGTATCGACCAGCGTTACGTTCTCGATGGTCTACAACTAAGCAGCACCCCGGGCACCATTTCCAGCCATCTGGATGGTGCCCGGTCGCTTTGATCAACCATTTCCCTTGAGGGTACTTCCGATGAAGATTTCAGTCTGCGCCATGGGCGCGGCTTTCCTCGCGATGTGCCTCTGCATTTCGGCTGCTGCACACGCCAACGTCCTGATCGCCGGCACGCGCGTGGTCTTTCCGGCCAGGGATGGTGAGGTCACGCTGCGGCTGACCAACGACAACACCAAGCCTGCGCTGGTCGAGGCGTGGATTGATCGCGGCAACATGCACTCCACGCCGGACAAGGTCGACACGCCGTTCCTGATCACGCCGCCGTTGTTTCGCATGGAGGCGCACAAGGACCAGAGCCTGCGCATCATCTACATGCACGGACAGCTGCCTGCCGATCGTGAGTCGCTGTTCTGGCTTAATGTGCTGGAGGTGCCACCCAAGCCGAGCGGCCCGCAGAACACGGACATGAATTTCCTGCAGTTGGCGATCCGCTCGCGGCTAAAGCTGTTCTATCGCCCAGCCGACCTGCAAGTCGATTCGACCAAGGCGCCGACTCTGCTGACTTTCAAGACCGCCGCTGACGACAAGGGTATCGCGCTGGTGGTGCACAACCCTACGCCGTACTACCTCACCTTCGCTGACCTGGCGGTGGACGTGGCTGGGACGTCATACGCAGCGGACACTGGCATGGTTGCGCCGATGGCCGACTTGCGCCTATCCGTGCCAAAACTCAAGCAGGCGCCGGCCGCAGGTACCCCGATCCACTTCAACACGATCAATGACTACGGCGCCCTCGCGCCGCTTACGGCCACGGTCACGCCGTGACCTCAATGCATACCAGAGCCCAGGCCCTGTTTGCATATCGTGGGTCGGCCGCATGCAAGCGCGGAGTGCTGGGCGTGGCTATTGCCTGCGCACTTTTCGGCTGGATCCCGAATGCACGGGCGGCCGCCTCAGCGACCTCTGACGCCGCCGACAGCAGCGGTCCGGTTAAAGCCGAATTCGATCGCAATATGCTGTCCGGGGCCGGGCAAAACACCACCGACCTGTCGCGCTTCGAGCGTGGCAATCCGGTGTTGCCGGGCGCTTACCGGGTAGACATCTATCTCAATGACCTCTGGGTCGGCCGTAGCGATGTGCGCTTTGCCTCCAGCAAGGCGGACACGAGCGCCACGGCATGCATCAGCGCCACGCTGCTGGAACAACTCGGTCTGCCACTGGACAAGCTGTCCGGCAAGCAGCGGGCCGCACTGGCCAACCCCGACTCGTGCGCGGACTTCGAAAGCCTGATCCCCGGGGCGAGCCTGAGGTTCGATCAATCCGGCCTGCGGCTCGATGCCAGCGTGCCACAGGCCTGGCTGGGACATCGTCCGCGCGGTTACGTGAGCCCTGAAAACTGGGACGCCGGCGTGCCGGCCATGCTGCTCAACTATAACTTGAACAGTTATCGCAGCAGCAATGCCGGCTTCACCCAAACCTCCGCCTATCTCGGTCTCCGTGCGGGCGTGAATCTGGGCTTGTGGCACCTGCGTGAGGATTCGGCGCTCAACTGGCAGTCGGGCGTAGCAGGCCAGCCTTCGCGTCGCCAGTGGCAGAACATCGACACCTACGTGCGTCGTGATCTGCCGGCTTGGCATGCCGCGCTAACGCTGGGCGACGCCTATACCAGCGGAGACCTGTTCGACAGCGTCCGTCTGCGCGGTGTCAGCATCGCTACCGACGACCGCATGCTGCCTAACTCGCTGCGCGGCTACGCGCCCACCATACACGGCGTGGCCGAAAGCAACGCCAAAGTCAGCGTGCGTCAGAACGGCGTCGTGATCTACGAAACCACCGTCTCGCCGGGAGCGTTCGTCATCGATGATCTCTACCCCACCGGCTACGGTGGTGATCTGCAGGTCAGCGTGACCGAAGCCAACGGGCGGGTGAATACCTTCTCAGTCCCGTTTGCCTCGGTGCCACAGCTCTTGCGCCCAGGCGTCTCCCGCTTTAACGTCGCGCTCGGTCAACTGCGCGATACATCCATGCTGCACACCCCGCTGCTGGCGGAGACCACCGTGCAGCACGGCTTCACCAATCTGCTGACCGGCTATGCCGGCCTCGTCGGCACCAGTGGTTATTCCGCGGCGCAGATTGGAACCGCGCTGAACACACGTTATGGCGCGCTCGCTCTGGATCTGACCACAGCACACACGGTCATCCCGGAGCAGTCGAGCCAGACCGGCCAGAGTCTGAGGTTGAGCTACAGCAAGACCCTGCCCGAGACCAACACCTCATTGACGGTGGCCACCTACCGCTATTCCACCAGCGGCTACCTGGGTTTGCGCGACGCCATGCTGGCGCGCGACTACGCGCGTGGCGGCCTGTTTCCGGCGGGTACCGATCCCTTGCTGCTGTCCCAACTCAACGGGGTTGATCCGACCAACCTTCCCGGTGTGCTGACTCCGGCGCAGCGCAAACTGCTGCGGGGCAGCAGCGGGATCGACCCGGTCACCGGGCAGTTCGATCGCCAGCGCAGCCGCTTTGACCTCACCCTCAACCAGCAACTGGGCACCAGCGGCGGCGCGTTGTACGCCAGTGGCTCGGCCCGCGACTACTGGAACCGCACCGGTACCGACCTGCAGTTCCAGCTCGGCTACAACAACCGCTTCCATCGGCTGAGCTACAGCATCTCCGCCACTCGTGTGCGCGACGTCGGCCAGCATTACCGAAACCAGTATTTCATCAGCTTCTCGCTGCCTCTGGGCGAACGCGCCTACGCGCCAAACCTCACCGGCAACCTCAATCGCGACGACAGCGGTCGTGCGCTGGAACAGCTTACCGTCAGCGGCAGCGCGGGCGTCGACAACCGATACAACTACGGCGCCACTGCCTCGCACGGCGATGGCGCCGGCACCGCGGCCAGCATTTACGGCGGTTACCGTGGTAACTATGCTCAGCTCAATGCCAGCTACGGCAGCGGCAGCGACTACTCGCAGGCTTCGCTCGGTGCATCCGGTGCCATCGTGGCCTATCCGGGTGGCGTCAGTTTCGGTCAGTCGATCGGCGATACGGTCGGCATCGTGGTGGCACCGGATGCCGCCGGTGCACGGGTCAACAATACGGTGGGACTGCGGGTCGATCATTCCGGCCACGCACTGGTGCCCTATCTCACGCCGTACAACCTCAACACGGTCGAGCTTGATCCCAAGGGCATGCCGCTCAATGTGCAACTGGAGGCCACCAGCGCCCAAGTGGCCCCGTACGCCGGATCCGTGGTGATGCTGCGATTCAAGACCAAGACCGGGCGCATGCTGATCGTGCAGGTGCGCATGGCCGATGGCAGCGCGGTGCCGTTCGGCTCCGAAGTGGTCAATGCCGGCGGACAGGTACTTGGCGTAGTCGGCCAGGCCGGACACATCCTGCTGCGCGGGGTCGGCGATGCAGGCGCATTGACCGTGCGCTGGAAGAACGACACCGGCGATGCGCGCGCCTGCACGTTCGACTATCGGGCAGCGCATGAGACGGCTGCACCCGTATCGAGCGGCTACACGACAGTCAACGCCACCTGTCAGATGACAACTTCCACTATCGCCAAGACCGATCGAGAGCAGCCATGATCCATACGAGCCGACGGCATCCAGCACCGGCAGCAGGCAGTGGAAATCCCGGCCAACACCCGCTTGTCGGATACGTTTATGCGGCCGTCCTGATGCTGGTACTCATGCTGGGCATAAGCGGACAGGCACGCGCCAACTGCCGTTTCAACAACGGCAGCAGCACCGGGACCTACCTGATCTCCCTCCCCGCGACGATCACGATCAGTCCCAACGCTGTCGTTGGCGCCACGATCTATACAACTGCACCCGTCGGCATCAGCCCCACCGTCTACTTCAAATGCGACCGCAACGGCGACGGATGGGGGCTGCAGAACATCGTCGCCGGCACGCCGGCCCAGAACGTGAACCTGTTTGACAGCGGGGTCACCGGCGTGGGCTACCGGGTTTCGCAAAAAGGCACTTACATTTATCCCTATCCCTATTTCAGCCTGGATAGCAGCAGTTCGTGGCAGGAGTCGGACGCGGTCACGATCGAGCTGGTCAAGACCGGCCCCATCACCAACGGCAGTCTCTTGAATACCGGCCAGCTGGCCAAGTTCCTGGCGGGCAGCAGCGGCGGCCAGATCACCGACGCCGTCATCCAGATCGTCAACACCACCACCTTCGTGGCGCCGGCCTGCACGGTGACCACGAAAAGCATCACCGTCACGCTGCCGACCGTCTCGAGCGCCAAACTCAGCGGCGTGGGCTCGGTCGCTGGCACCACGCCGTTCGCGATCGGCCTGACCTGTTCATCCGGCACCACATTGCGCGTACAGCTGGATTCCTCGGCTGCCGTGGCAGGCAACCCCGGGGTCATCGCCCCTTCCGCTGGCGGAACAATGGCCAAAAGGGTCGGCGTTCAGTTGCTGGACGGGACCGGCACCCCGGTGGACTTCGGCAGCGCGCAGACTATAGGCGCGACTCCGAATGGCAACCTCAGCGTGAATTATTTTGCTCGCTACTTCCAGACAGGCACACCGGCAGGGAGCGGTCTGGTCCAAGCCAGCGCAACCTTCACCCTGTCCTACCCATAAGCCCACTCGGTCAACGCGTAACCCTTCCGCGCCTCCCGCTAGTCGTAGGTCTGGGTGACCATGCTGGCATCCACTCGATCAGCACTGCCAGCGGCTACATAGCCGGCAAAATATCGCAGCAGACGATCGGGCGTCTCGGTCGAAAGGTGTGAAACGGTCAGTGTGTAGGCCTGCGGCGCCATCGAAGTAGCGCCAGAGGCACCCGCGCAGGCAACCCGAGAGGGCGCCGGAATCTCTGCAGCCTGCAGGCTCGCCATATCAAGATTCCGCTGATCCACCTGACAGGTGGATTCGACGATGGCACCAGAAAACATCACCCGTCCATCCGAGGCCTTTGCGTTCATGGCGACCAGACTGATCGCGAGTGCGCATCCCACCAACGTGCAGCTGAACATCGGACCTGTCATACCGTTCACCTCTTGAGGCGCTACCGCTCAATGCGGGCCTCATAGATGGCTCTCGGCCGACTCGGGTCGATCTTGATGGCGGCGGTACCGCCAACTCAGTGAACTGAGACGAGGGTCACACTATGGAGTGCTACCTGGAGGCCGGCTCGCGGTCAAGTCCGGCTCGCGAGGTATCCATATACGCGTAGAGATGGTGAACCGTTCGTGATAAATAATGAAAGAGTTGCCCTCCGTTCCGTGACAGGCGGAATCGGTGGGCTGTAGATGGTATCGGCGCTATCGGATCGAACTTGATCACCGCGAACTGATGTATTTCTCGCGCCGGATCTGCTTCACCGGCAAGCCGCATTCCTGCAACGTGGCAAACGCCGCATCGACCATGTTCGGGTTGCCGCAAAGGTAAGCGATGTCGCGCTCCGGATGCGGACCCAGCTCTGCCAGCACGTTCTGCACATGTCCGCTGCGGTCATGTGGCCGCGGCGTGGCGCGTGCTTCGCGGCTGAGGCAGCCGTGATAGATGAAGCCGGGGTTGGCCTGCGCGAATGCGTCGAACTCCTCGCCATAGAGCAGTTCCGCTTCGGTGCGGGCACCGTACAGAAGCACTACTTGCCGATCGCCGCCGGCCAGCAGCTTTTCGATCAGGGGCAGCATCGCGCGGTAAGGCGTCACGCCGGTGCCGGTGGCCAGCAACAGATAACGTGGCTGGGTATCGGCTTCATTGAGACAGAAGCGCCCGTACGGCCCGCTGGCATCGATGGTGCCGCCATGCTGAAGTTCGCCCAGCAGCTTGGTGGCGGCGCCGCCTTCGACGTAGCTCACCGCGATCTCGATCCGCTGCACCGGCGCGCTGCCGTCGCCTACCGTGGCTACCGAATAGCTGCGTTTGGTTGCCGTGCCATCCTCGTAATGAAAGTGCACCTGCAGGAACTGGCCGGGCGCAAAGGCAAGCGGCTGGCCGTCGACGCGTTCGAAGACGAGGTGGCGCACGGCAGCGGTGAGCATGTAGCTGTCGACGAGACGGAGCGGGAAGTGATCGGCCATGGGCATTTCCAGAAACGGTGTGTGCTGCTTGGTGGAACCAGACGACGGGACATAGCCCGCTATAATAAGGGTTAACTCTTTCGGTGCACCCTATGTCCCCGCAGCATTCGACCGCAACACCCGCACTTGTCGTCGACAACTTGCGCAAGACCTACGGTAACGGCGTCGAGGCGCTCAAGGGCGTCAGCCTGACTGTCCAACCCGGTGATTTTTTCGCCCTGCTCGGCCCCAACGGCGCCGGCAAGTCGACCCTGATCGGCATTCTGTCCTCGCTGGTAAATTCCACCGGTGGCGATGCGCAGGTGTTCGGCATCTCGGTCAACAAGGACCGCAGCGAGGCGATGAAGCTGATCGGGCTGGTGCCGCAGGAGATCAATTTCAACCAATTCGAGAAGCCGTTCGACATCTGCGTGAACGAGGCCGGGTTCTACGGCATTCCACGCAAGATCGCCGCCGTGCGCGCCGAGAAATACCTGAAAGAGCTGCGTTTGTGGGACAAGGCGTTTCATCAGGCGCGTGAGATGTCCGGCGGCATGAAGCGACGGCTGATGATCGCCCGCGCGATGATGAACGAACCGAAGCTGCTGATTCTCGATGAACCGACGGCCGGCGTGGATATCGAGATCCGTCGCTCGATGTGGCAGTTCGTCAGCGGTATCAACGCCGCCGGCACCACGGTCATCCTCACCACGCATTACCTGGAAGAAGCCGAACAGCTGTGCCGCAACATCGCCATCATCGACCACGGCAGCATCGTGGAGAACACCAGCATGAAGCAGCTGCTGTCGACCCTGGACGTGGAGACCTTCGTGCTTGACGTAAACGAGGGCCCGGCGGAATTGCCGCAGCTCAACGGCATTGCCTTTCGCCGCATCGACGCGCACACGCTGGAGGCCGAGATGGCCCGCAAGCAGGATCTCAACTCCCTGTTTGCCGCACTCACCAGCAACGGCATCGTGGTGAATTCGATGCGCACCAAGACCAATCGGCTGGAGGAATTGTTTGTGCGACTGGTCGAGCATGGCCGCGAACCGGCCAAGGAGAACGCGGCATGAACGCATCGACCAACATGATCGCGCTGTACACCATCACCCGCCGCGAAATCATCCGCATTGTGCGCATCTGGACGCAAACGCTGATTCCGCCGGTAATCACGATGACGCTGTACTTCGTCATCTTCGGCAAGCTGATCGGCAGCCGCATCGGCCCTATCGAGGGCAACTTCAGCTACATGCAGTACATCGTGCCCGGGTTGGTGATGATGACGATCATCAACAACAGCTACATGAACATCTCCAGCTCGTTTTTCGGCGCCAAATTCCAGCGCTCGGTCGAGGAAATGCTGGTCTCGCCGATGGCCAACTGGGCGATTCTCGGTGGCTATGTCATCAGTGCCGTCGCCCGCGGCCTGGTGGTCGGCGCGCTGGTGCTGGTGGTGGCGCTGTTCTTCACCTCGCTGCACGTGGCCCACCCGCTGGTCGCACTGGGCGCGGTGACGATGGGCGCGATCATCTTCGCGCTGGCCGGTTTCATCAACGCGGTTTTTGCGAAGAAGTTCGACGACATCGCGCTGGTGCCGACCTTCGTGATCACCCCGCTGACCTACCTCGGCGGCGTGTTCTATTCGATCAAGATGCTGGGCGAGCCGTGGAAGTTGATCTCCCACGCCAACCCGATCCTGTACATGGTCAACGCGTTCCGTTACGGCATCCTGGGCATCAGTGACGTGTCGGTGGGCTGGGCCTTCGTGCTGATGCTGGCGTTCATTGCCGCGCTGTCGATCGTGGCGCTGCAGTTGCTCAAGCGCGGCGTGGGATTGCGATCGTGATGGAAGCCGGAAACGGGGAACAGGGAACGCACGGTGCGTCGCGATCTTCCACCAGACGACATACCCGACTTCCTGAAAAAAAAGCTTTCCACCAGCCCATTCCGCAACCGCACGTTCCCCGTTCCCCGTTCCCGGTTCTCCCCCATGCGCGTCAACAAATACATCAGTGAAGCCGGACTCTGTTCACGCCGCGAGGCGGACGAGTGGCTGCTGGCTGGTCGCGTCACCATCAATGGCGCGGTCGTTACCACCGGCGCCAAGGCGCTGGAGGGTGACCAGGTCGGCGTGGATGGCGAAGTCGTGCGCATGCGCATTCTTGCCGCCACGCCAGCGGCGAAGAAGGCGATTTATATCGCCTTGAACAAGCCGGCTGGCATCACCTGCACCACCGATCAGAACGTCGACGGCAACATCATTGATTTCGTCGACCACCCGCAGCGGATCTTCCCGGTCGGGCGACTGGACAAGGATTCGGAGGGGCTGATTCTGCTGACCAGCAACGGTGACATCGTCAATGAAATCCTGCGCTCTGAGAACAATCACGAGAAGGAATATCTGGTGGGCGTGAACAAGGCGGTCTCCGACGAGTTCCTGTCCGGCATGGCCAGAG
>JBDTXA010000020.1:0-31649 GCA_040006415.1 Rhodanobacter sp. | reverse complement strand
TCCCGTTCGCTACGGTCGGAACCATCGTTACTACGGACCCGCGCCGCGGTACGTCGTGCGCCACGACCGATGGGCCCGTGGTCATCGTTACCACGGTCCCAACTATGTGGTGAGCAATTATGGCTACTACCGCCTGCGCCCGCCGCCGCGTGGCTACCACTGGGTTCGAGCGGACAACAACTATCTGCTGGTGGCCATTGCCACGGGTGTGATTCTGGATATTGCCCTGCACTGAGTTGTTCTGCATGAGGGTTCGGAGCCAAGGCCATGCATTCGTGCATGGCCTTTTTCGTTGGATGCGCCGCTGCGCCGCACAACAGCCTGCGCAACCACCTCTGCCTATACTCGGCGGGACCGCCCGACCGGACGGCCACAGACAACTCATGGGAGGCTCCGATGCTGCAGCAGTTTGGCTGGTGGATCGTTCTGACGTGCGCAGTGGTGGCAGTCTTGTATGGCGCGATCTCCGCGCGATGGATTCTGGCGCAGTCGCCGGGCAACGAGCGAATGCAGGAAATTGCAGCCGCCATCCAGGAGGGCGCGCGCGCCTACCTCAACCGGCAATACGCCACCATCGGCATGGTCGGCGTGGTGTTGTTGTTGCTGATCGGCGTCTTTCTCGGCTGGCCCACTGCGGTGGGCTTTTTATTGGGCGCCATTCTTTCCGGTGCCGCCGGTTATATCGGCATGAATGTGTCGGTGCGCGCCAACGTGCGTACCGCCGAAGCAGCACGACGCGGACTCAGCCCGGCCATGGATGTGGCGTTTCGTGGCGGCGCCATCACCGGGATGTTGGTGGTCGGGCTGGCCCTGCTCGGTGTGGCTGGGTACTGGCTGATACTTAATCACCTCGGCATCCAGGGAGAAATCGCGCTGCACGCGCTGGTCGGCTTTGCCTTCGGCAGCTCGCTGATATCGATCTTCGCGCGACTCGGTGGTGGCATCTTCACCAAGGGCGCGGACGTCGGCGCCGATCTGGTCGGCAAAGTCGAAGCCGGTATTCCCGAGGACGACCCGCGCAACCCGGCCGTGATCGCCGACAACGTTGGCGACAATGTTGGCGACTGTGCGGGCATGGCCGCCGACCTGTTCGAAACCTACGCAGTGACCGTGATCGCCACCATGCTGCTGGGCAGCTTGATGGCCAGCGAGGTGGGCGCCAACGCCGTGCTGTATCCGCTGTTGCTGGGCGCGGTGTCGATCATCGCCTCGATCATCGGCACGCTGTTCGTCAAGGTGAAGGAAGGCGGCTCGATCATGGGCGCGCTGTACAAGGGCGTGATCGTGTCGGCCGTGCTGTCGGCGATCGCGTTCTGGTTCGTCACCGCCGACCTGTTGCCCGATGGCCTGACCTCCGGCGACGGCCTGGTCATTTCCAGCATGGCGCTCTTCCAGTGCTCGCTGATCGGCCTGGTGCTGACCGGCCTGATCGTGTGGATCACCGAGTACTACACCGGCACCCAGTACAAGCCGGTGCAGCACATCGCGCAGGCCTCGACCACCGGCCACGGCACCAACATCATCGCCGGCCTCGGCGTGTCGATGAAGTCGACCGCGTGGCCGGTGATTGCCGTGTGCGCAGCTATCTGGGGAGCGTTCGCGCTGGGCGGCCTGTACGGCATCGCGATCGCCGCCACCGCCATGCTGTCGATGGCCGGCATGATCGTGGCGCTCGACGCCTACGGCCCGATCACCGACAACGCTGGCGGCATTGCCGAGATGGCCGACCTGCCGCCGGAAGTGCGCGGTGTCACCGATCCGCTCGATGCGGTCGGCAATACCACCAAGGCTGTCACCAAGGGCTATGCGATCGGCTCGGCCGCGCTGGCGGCGCTGGTGCTGTTTGCCGATTACACCCACAACCTCGACGTGGCCATGCAGGCCAAGGCGGCGCTCACGGGTGTCGCGGCACAGGCGATGACCTTCGATCTGTCCGACCACATGGTGATCATCGGCTTGCTGATCGGCGGCCTGATTCCCTACCTGTTCGGCGCCATGGCGATGGAAGCGGTGGGCCGTGCTGCCGGCGCGGTAGTGGTGGAGGTGCGTCGCCAGTTTCGCGAGATCCCCGGCATCATGCTGGGCACCGCCAAACCGGAGTACTCACGCGCGGTGGACATGCTGACCAAGTCCGCCATCCGCGAAATGATCGTGCCCTCGCTGCTGCCAGTAGCCGTTCCGATCGTGGTCGGCCTGTTGCTGGGGCCCAAGGCACTCGGCGGGGTGCTGATCGGCACCATCGTCACCGGCCTGTTCGTGGCCATTTCGATGACCACCGGTGGTGGCGCCTGGGACAACGCCAAGAAGTACATCGAAGACGGCCACCACGGCGGCAAGGGTTCCGAGGCGCACAAGGCGGCGGTCACCGGCGACACCGTCGGTGATCCCTACAAGGACACGGCTGGACCGGCGGTAAATCCCTTGATCAAGATCATCAACATTGTGGCACTTCTGCTGATCCCGCTGCTCTGAGTCGCGGCCAAACGATCAGGAACAGTCCCGCTTCGGCGGGACTTTTTCTTTCTGGCCCGCACGCTGCCCGTCGTATGATCCGGTAGCTCTGATTCGGGCGATGGTGGTTACGCCAGCTACATTCACGTGTCCACGAGGAAAACCCGATGAAATCACTCTGGCTGATGCTGGCTCTCGGCGTCACACTGGGAGGCATGAACGATGCCCATGCCCGAAAAGATCCTGTCCACACCGCAAACGCGCCCACCACCAGTGATGATCCGTTCCTGTGGCTGGAGGACATTCGCGGCGAACGCTCGATGGCCTGGGTGAAGAAGGAAAACGCCCGCAGCACGAAGCAGTTCATCGACAACGACGAATTCGTCAGGACCCGCAACAGCATCCTTGAAGTACTCGATTCGGATGCGCGCATTCCGTACGTCAATCGCATGGGCGACTACCTGTACAACTTGTGGCGCGACAAGACGCATCCGCGCGGCATCTGGCGACGCACCACGTTGGCGGAGTACCGCAAGAACGATCCGCAGTGGGACGTGCTGCTGGACGTCGACGCGCTGGGCAAGACCGAGAATCATAAGTGGGTATTCAAGGGCGCCAGCTGCTTGAAACCCGACTACGACCGTTGCCTGGTCGAACTTTCGCCGGACGGCGGCGATGCTGTGCGGGTGCGCGAGTTCGACGTGACGAGCAAGTCCTTCGTCAAGGGCGGCTTCGACTTGCCGGTGGCAAAGACGCAGGTCGACTGGATCGATGAGAACACGCTTTACGTCGGCACCGATTTCGGCCCCGGCTCGATGACCGAGTCAAGCTACCCGCGCATTGCCAAGCAATGGAAGCGCGGCACGCCATTGAGCGCAGCCACGACGGTCTACGAAGGCGAGCCAACCGACCTCGCGGTCAGCGCGTCTCACGACCGCACACCGGGTTTCGAACGCGATTTCGTCAACGTGGCGCTGGACTTCTATCACAGCAAAATGTACCAGCGCACCGGCGGCAAACTGGTACGCGTCGCCGTGCCCAGCGACGCCAGCGCCGACGCCCATCGCGAATGGTTGCTGGTGCAAACGCGTTCACCATGGAAGATCGGCGCCACCACCTATCCCTCCGGCGCCCTGCTTGCCACCCGCTTCGATGCCTTCATGGCAGGCAAGCGAGACTTCGCCGTGCTGTTCAAACCTGACGCGCACACGTCACTGGCGTCCTATGCATGGACCAGGCATCACCTGATCGTGAACCTGATGGACGACGTGAAAAGCCGTCTGGAGGTGCTGACGCCGCCGGCTGACGAGAAAGCCGGCGTCGAATGGCCGGCGATGGCGATGCCGGGCGCATCGGCCATGAGTACGATCGAAGTCGTCGACACCGACCCGGACTGCAGTGACGAATACTGGCTCGATATCGCCGGTTTCCTGACGCCATCCTCGCTCGAACGCGGGGTACTTGGTGGCAGCGATGCCGAAACGATCAAGCAGGAACCCGCATTCTTCGATGCCGCGAAGTTTGAGGTCAGCCAGCACTTTGTCGCCTCCAGGGACGGTACCCGTGTGCCCTATTTCGAGATTGCACCGAAAGGGCTCAAGGCCGACGGCGCCAACCGCACCCTGCTCTACGGCTATGGCGGTTTCGAGGTGTCGTTGCAGCCGCAATACAGCGGCAGCATCGGCCGTGCATGGCTGCAGCGCGGCGGCGTCTACGTGATCGCCAACATTCGCGGTGGTGGCGAATACGGCCCGCAATGGCACCAGGCCGCACTGAAGGCCGAACGCCCACGCGCCTATGAGGATTTCGCCGCCGTCGCCGAAGATCTGGTAAGGCGTGGCATCACTTCGGCCAGCCACCTCGGCGCCGAAGGCGGCAGCAACGGTGGCCTGTTGATGGGCAACATGCTGACCGAGTACCCGCAGCTGTTCGGGGCGATTGCCTGCGAAGTACCGCTGCTCGACATGAAGCGCTACACGCACTTGTCGGCCGGCGCTTCGTGGATGGCTGAATACGGCAATCCAGACACCGACGACTGGAATTTCATCAAGACGTTCTCGCCCTACCAGAACGTCAGCAAGGACGGCCACTACCCGCCGGTGCTGTTCTACACCACCACCAGCGACGACCGTGTCGGGCCGGCGCAGGCACGCAAGATGGCGGCGAAGATGCAGGCAATGGATCTTCCCAATGTGTGGTTCTACGAAAATCTGGAAGGCGGCCACGGTGCCGGCGCCGACAACCAGCAGTCCGCGACCATGCATGCGCTGGCCTACGATTTTCTCTGGGATCAACTCAAGTAGATCGCAAGTCGGCGAGGGCAACAGAAGACGCCGGCGTTACCGGCTTTTTTTCTGCCACTGGCCTCGCCACTCCTGCGTGAGTCGTTGACGGCGGCTGCGATAGACTTTCCCCCGGTTCCTCAGCCTCACGACCATGCAAAACAAAACCCCTGCGATCAGCCCCGAACTGCGCGAATGGATCCTCGCCACCACCCGCGCCGGCCACGGTGTGCAGGACGTGCTTCGGTTGATGAAGGAGAACGGCTATCACCCGAAGGAGAGCCGCAGCATCGTCAGCGAAGTGATGAAGATCCCGTTGACGACGCTGAATGCGGTGACCAGCAAGCCGAAACCGCCCGGCTTTCACTCGCGCCATCCCGAAGCACCGGAAATAGTGGTCAACGGCCACGCCATCGGCGTGTCACTGAGCATGGAGTCGCCGGAGATGCGGGTGCTGGACAACGTCCTCACCGCACAGGAATGCGCCGAACTGATCGAGCTGGCCCGACCGCGGCTGGATCGTGCGCTGGTGGTCGACCCCGACGGCAGGTACCAGGCCGACGAACGACGAACCAGTGCCGGCATGTTTTTCGCGCTGCACGAACTGCCGCTGATCCGGGTGATCGAGCAGCGGCTGGCGGACCTGCTCGATGTGCCGGTAAATCACGGCGAAGCCTTGCAGGTGCTGCACTACCTCCCGGGCCAGGAGTACGAGCCTCACTACGACTGGTTCGATCCGGAGCTGCCCAGCTATGAACCGATCACCGAGATCGGGGGCCAGCGCATCGCCAGCGTGGTGATGTATCTCAATACCCCGGAACAAGGCGGTGGCACGGCGTTCCCCGAGGTCGGGGTAACCGTGACCGCGCGACGCGGCTCGGCCGTCTACTTTGCCTACGAGGCCGGCGACCGCAACTCGCTGCATGCCGGACTGCCGGTCGTTCGCGGCGAAAAATGGATTGCCACCAAGTGGCTGCGCCAGCGCCCCTATCTGAATCAGAAGTAGGAAAAGCCCCCTCGCGTCACGGCTTTCCTGCTGCGGCGCAGCAGCGTTTGGCGTATCCTTGCTGGCCAACTTTCCTATTCCCAGCAAGGATCTCCCATGGGTTTGCATCTCGTCCCCGCCGGCCGCGACGTGCCGAATGAAATCAACGTCATCATCGAAATCCCCAAGGATGCCGAGCCGGTCAAGTACGAAGTGGAGAAGGAAAGCGGCGCGATCTTCGTCGACCGTATTCTGTCCACTCCGATGCGTTATCCCTGCAACTACGGTTATGTTCCCGGCACGCTCGGTGGCGACGGCGATCCGCTGGACGCCTTGGTGGTTTTGCCGCTATCGCTGATTCCCGGCTCGGTGATCCGCTGCCTGCCCGTCGGCATGCTGAAGATGACCGACGAAGCGGGCAGCGACGAGAAGCTGCTGGTGGTGCCGGCGCCGAAGATTTTTCCGGGCTACGCGCACATTCACGATCTGAAGGACGTCTCGCCGCACTGGCTGGAGCGTATCGGTCACTTCTTCGAGCACTACAAGGATCTGGAAAAGGGCAAGTGGGTCAAGGTCGACGGTTGGGTCGGCGTTGACGAAGCCAAGAAGGAAATATTGGCGGGCGTCGAGCGCCACGAAGTCGAAAGAAAAAACTGAATCGGCGGCCGCTGCGAGGCGGCTCTCGTCAGATGGCTGTGCAAAATTCTAATGCCACAGCGAGAGCGTCGTTTGACGCTCGTGGCGAGGTGCGCCACGCCCAAATCTGGGGAGTTTGGTAAGCCAGACGACCCGGATTTGAGCGTAGCGCGCACCCGGCTCGGGCGTTCGACGAAGCTCGCAGCAGGTAGGCGGTTTTTTCACAGCCTCTCAGATTGACCGGTTGCGCGCGAGGGCCGTTCCGCGCAACCGTCTTCCCAGTCGCGACAGGTCGCTGCGCCGCAGCTCCTCGCGCAAGGCGCTTGGCGACGCGCCCAGCGACTGACGAAACGCTTCGGTCATGTGGCTGTGGCTGCTGAAGCCCACGTCGCAGGCAAGCGCGGCCAGATCCTCCTCACCGTCGCCCAAGCGCCCCAGCGCGGTGCCGAGTCGCTGCTGCAGGCGAAACTGTCGCAATGACAGCCCGGTGCGACTGCGAAAGATACGGCAAAGATGGAACGGCGAGCAGCCAGCAATATTTGCCAGCACATGCACGTCCAGGTTTTCACTGACATCACCGATGATGGCCTCCTCGACCCGGGCCACCTGCCTCGCCACCGCATTGCGGCGTGCGGGCAGGCGAAACGTAAAGTGTGACGACTGCAGCAGACTGGCCAGTGTGTCGAGCAAGACTTCCTCGGCGTCCTCGGGCGACCTGTGGCCGCCGTGGCGCAGACCCACCAGCAGTTCCACGTGCGTCTTCTGAAACTGCAGGTCGTGGGTCAGTTCGCAACAGGGCGCGGGGATGCCAGTCAGTTCCAGCATGTCCAGCACCTGGTCGTCGATCCATACGTCGGTGCAGCAGTCGCAGCTCTCGGTGTCGGGGTGAGTGATGCGGTACTCGACGTTCTTGAACACCAGCACTGCTTTCCCGGGACGGGCAAAACAGGTTCTTCCTTCAGCGTGCACCGCGAACGAGCCGCGCCGGGTGAAGATGAAGCGCGCAGGCTCGTCGCCCTGTGGACCGCCGCAATCCACACGTGGCCGCTGGCAGACATGATTGATCACCATGAAGTGTGACGACTGCAACACAGTCTGCATGATGGACATCGACAGTGCTCCGCGGACATTCCGGACGGCGATGAAAAATCATACGCCCCTGGGGGCGGGACAGAGCCAGCGACGACAGAAAAACCCGGCACGTTTTTGAAAGCGAGAGCCAGCGGCCTGTGGCGCTGCTCCACCGCACCGGGACGAACCCGAACCAGTTTGCACGAGGCAGGTTTCTGAAAGCGCTAACGCCGTAGTGGGGAGAAGCTGGTGTGGCATTCCCGGCCAGGAATGCTTTCAGGAAACCGGCAGGTTGCCCGTGTCGGCCTTATCCAGCATCCGAGGAATACGTCCATGACCAAGACACTCTGCACCCTGCTTGCCGCCTGCTGCATGACAAGCGCCGCCTTCGCAGCCGAGCCGGCGTCCATCGACGACTGGCTCAATCCCATGCTGTATCCGAAAAACTCGCGACCATTCGACAAGACCATCACCAGCTGGGCCGAACTCAATTGGCAGTGGATCTATGCGCAACCGATCGACCAGAACCCGTATCTGGATCAGACCGGGGCAAATTGCGCGGTGGATCAACATGGTCCGGTGTGGCAGCTGGCGCCGATTGCAGCACCGGGTTCGGGCACGTATACGCGCACCTGCACGATTCCAGCGGGCAAGGCGATCCTGCTGCAAATCGGCAGCATCGCCGACGACTGGCCCTGCCCCGACCCCGCCTTTGCGCCACCACCCGGGCAGTCGCTTTACGACTTCCTGGTCGCCGACGCGAGGTCCTTCAACATGGTCACCAAGCTGGATTTGACCCTGGATGGCCGACCGATCTTCCATCCGAAGCACTACATCTACACCTCGGAGAACCTGTTTGCGCTGAAGGGTGATCCCAGCGAGAGTGCGTTCGATCCCTGCATCAACGGCAACTACCAGCCGACCGTGGTGTACGGCTATTTCATGATGTTCCGGCCGCTTTCACGAGGAGCGCACACCATCGTGCGTCACAACACCGACAGAAATGGCACCGACCTGACCTTCATCTATCACCTGAATATCCGCTAGTCGCTGTCAGCGCGCGAAGAATCCAAAATGAGGATCGCGCAAAAGCGCCCCGAAATTTGACGGGGCGCTTTTTTTCGGGAGACTTCAGCCGCGCTTGAGCAACTCGCGCAGGTCGATGATCGCTGCATTGGCCCGTGACACGTAGTTGGCCATCACCAGCGAATGATTGGCGAAGAAGCCGAACGGCGAACCGTTGAGCACCATCGGACTGCGCAACGGGCGCTGGGCATCCTCGAGTTCGCGAATTACCTGTTGCAGGCTGACATCGGCATGTTTGCTGCGCAGGATCGGTCCGAAATCCTGCTGGATCGCCTTGAGCTGCTCGAGCAGGGTCCAGGTGTAGCCGCGGGCTTCGTAGAAATTGTCGTCCAGCTTGAGCCATGGCGTCTTGACCATGCGCCCAGTGTTCGGGCCACCGCTGACGGTGGCCGCGGTGGCCGGACCATCCACATCGCCCACACGAATCTGGCCGACACTGGCCGATAGCCGCTGCGACAGCGAGCCCAGTCGTGATGAGGCGAGCTGCAGATAGTCGGCGAGATTGTCGGCACGGGCGTAGAAATGCGCACTGCTGTCGTCGGCGTCACCAAGGCGTTTCAGATAACCGTCCAGATGCTTGACGGCCTTGCGGTACTGGCTTTCCGAACTGGGCAGCAGCCAGCGATCGTTGGGGCTGTTGAGCAAGGGGTCGGCTTCAGCCAGATCCTTGTCTTCGGTCGACTGGGTCTGGGAACGGCTGAAGTCATTGCGCAGCGTACGGACCAGATCACGTGAAGCGGTGAGTGAACCGAATTCCCAGTTGGGCAGGTTGTCCATCAACACGCCCGGCGGCAGCTTGTCGTTGCTGAGGTAGCCGCCTCGTTTGTCCAGCAGCGTCTTAACCGAGGTGATCAGGGTGACCGTGGTGGTGGCGCCGATCCTGACAGGGCGCTGCATGTCCTTCATCTGGATCTGAGTCACCTGCACCGGATCAAACAGGCGCGGCTCGGAGTCCCACCACCACATCAGGACGGACAGCAGCAGCATGACCAGCACAAGCACGGCCAAGACTACAAGGACGATACCGCGGCGTGGACGGCGAGGGGTGGCCTGGGCTTCCATCGGTGTGCTCCTGCGGATCTGAGTTGAAGGATCCAAGCTTACAACGCAGACCACTACACGCCGTGATGAGGGATTGGCGGACCCACGCTGGTCGCTCGGGACGGCGAGTGGGCACAGCCGCTGGGTCTCGATCAGGGAATCGGCGCGACGGTGTTGAATCCGCTGGATTGGGCTCGCCTCACCGACAAAGTGCGTCGCAGCGAACCGTCGCCCGCCGGCAGTGGCCTGCATGAAACCGCCGGCTTCGTACCGCTGGTGGATTAGGAACGGTTGAATCGGGTAGTCGACGCGCTTGACGCGATCGCTGTCGCAAACGGCAGGAGCATTCGGCAAATCGCACTGAACTGGCGGCTGCGCCGATCGAAGGTTTCCAACGTGCTGACCGGCGCGCGCAATGAACAGCAACTGCGCGACAACCTCGGCGCGGTCGGTTGGGCACTCGAACCGGATCAGCTTGAACAACTGAATACCGCCAGCGCAGCGATGCCGCCGTACCCTTATTATCCCTACTGGACCGGGATGTTCGGCGAACGCCATCCGACACCCGTTCCATTCACCGTCCCCACGGAGTTACCCGCATGAAAGCTGTTGCGCTGACCCACTACTTGCCCATCGCCGATCCAAATTCGCTGCTTGATGTCGAGCTTTCGCAGCCGGCACCCGGCGCGCATGATCTGCTGGTGCGCATCGAGGCCGTGTCGGTGAATCCGGTCGATACCAAGGTCCGCTCACCGAAGCCACAGGTCGAGTCACAGCCCAAGGTGCTCGGCTACGACGCTGCCGGTACCGTCGAGACGGTCGGCGAAGCCGTCACCGAGTTCAAAGCGGGGGACCGGGTGTTGTATGCGGGCGATATCACTCGCCCTGGCAGCAATGCGGAATTTCAGCTGGTGGATGCGCGACTGGTCGGCCATGTGCCGCCGTCGATGGATCTGGCCGATGCCGCGGCGCTGCCGCTGACCGCGATTACCGCGTGGGAACTGCTGTTTCAGCGCATGCCGTTCGACAGCGAAAACGGCGGCGAGGGCAAATCGTTGCTGGTCATCGGCGGCGCCGGCGGTGTGGGGTCGATCGCGATCCAGCTAGCTCGCCGCGCGGGGTTTACCGTGATCGCCACGGCCTCGCGCGATGAGACCGTGGCCTGGTGCCGCACGCTCGGCGCCCAGCACGTCATCAATCATCGACAACCGCTGGCACCCCAGCTGTCTGCGCTGGGCTTCGACCAGATCGATGTAGTGCTCAACCTGGCGGACACTGACCGCTACTGGGAGACGGTGGGCGAGATTCTCGCAGCCCAGGGCCATGTTGGGCTGATCGTCGAGCCGGCGGGTGCGCTGAAGATCGGTGATCCGTACAAGGCCAAATGCATCGGCATTCATTGGGAGCTGATGTTTACCCGCTCGCGTTACAAGACTGCGGATCAGCAGGAGCAGGGTCGCATTCTCGACCGCGTCGCTGCGCTGGTCGCGTCAGGTGAATTGCGTGGGACACGCACGCGCACGCTGTCACCCATCAGCGCAGCGAATCTGCGCGAAGCGCATCGCCTGCTGGAATCGGGGTCGAGCATCGGCAAGCTGGTGCTTTCTGGCTGGTAACGGGCTGGCCGGTCATCGGTAAACAAAAAGGGCGGACTTTTAGGCCCGCCCTTTTTGTTTGGACGCCGTTGAATGCCTAGCGGCGCTTTGTATCGCTTCAGTGCGCTGCCGGTGACGGTTTGGCCGGCTCTCCCTTCTGCCCGATCTGCTCAAGCAAGGTGTTCATGTCCTCGGCGTGCTCTTCCTCCATCGCCAGGATGCCTTCCAGCACCCGCCGAGTGGTGGGATCGTCGGCACCGATGTAGGTGATCATCTCGCGGTAGCTGTCGATCGCGATGCGCTCGGCCACCAGATCCTCCTTGATCATGTCGGCGAGGTTCTCGCCCTCCACGTAGTCGGCATGGCTGCGATCGACCAGACCCACCGGCGACAGGTTCGGCTTGCCGTCGAGCTGGGTAATGCGCTCGGCGATCAGATCCGCGTGGCCCTGCTCCTCATTGGCGTGCTCGAGAAACTCAGCCTTGATCGCCTGCGAGTTGATGCCCGACGCCATGTAGTAGTGGAACTTGTAACGCAAGACACAGACCAGTTCCGTCGCAAGCGCCTGGTTCAGAAGCTCGATCACGGTTTCGCGATCCGCACTGTAGCCGGCGGTCATCGCGCCCTGGTCAATATTCTCACGTGCCTGCTTGCGAATGTTCTCGATGTCGCTGACGAACGGCTTGGTCTTGGCCATGACTTGCTCCTCGGACGATAGGTTGGCGGCCGGCTCGATGGCAAAGCTGGCGCCGATGAAGTCGCCCAGCGTAAGAACGCACATGGAAAGTTGAGGTGAAGGCTCCCGCCCTGAATGCACCCCCGCTTCAGAACGGATGCCGTTCAAATACGAAGCGGGAGGAACAGGCGTGCTTCAGCGGGGAAGATACGCCCGCAGGAAGGTGGCCACGCCCGCACGTGCCGTGCTCTCGATTTCCTCGAGATAACTCTGCGGACACTCAGTGCAACCGAACATCTGGCGCATCATCAGATTGCCCTTGATCAGGGCCAGAAATTGCATGCCGGCCCGCGAAACGTCGTCGATATCCAGCTGGCCCACGTCGACCGCCTGCTGAAGCATGCGTGCAATCAGACCGTGCGTACGCGTGGCGCCTTCTTCCCAGATCAATTTGCCATAGCGAGGATTGCCCTGACGACAATCACTGAGAATCGCGCGGAAGGTGCCGACGGTCTCTGCATTGCAATCCAGATGCGCGTGAGTGAGCGCAACGCGCAGCAGGGTCTCACCGACATCGACGTCAGGATCGAAGAAATAGGTCTCCTCCGGCAGCACGTCCTGCATGTGCGAACGAATGACTTCGCGAAAGAGATTGTCCTTGTCACCGAAATGGCTGTAGACAGTGAGCTTGGACACACCGGCGTCGGCGGCAATCGCGTCCATGCTGGTGCCGGCAAAGGCGTTGCTGATGAACAGTGCCTTTGCCGCGGCCAAAATCGCCGCACGCTTCTCCATGTCCTTCGGTCGCCCGGGGCCCTGGGGTTTTATTTGCGCGCTGGTACTCATAACCTCCACCTTCACAAACGTGTAATCGGGCTTTATTATACGGGTCGGTTCAATTATTTTCTACGCGACCGACGGTCTGCCGTTCAAGACGCCGCCGCGGCGACGTCTTGGGGGCACGTGACGACCGTCAGCTGCGCGCGATGACTTCCGGCACTTCGTTGAGTCGCCTCCACCCGGCAGTCTTGTCATTGTCGGAGTTGGCTCAAGCACTTATCCTTCTTGACCTTTTTTCGATTTGCACGGGACACCAGCAGATGGCGATGAATATCGAGCAAGCACGACTGAACATGGTGGAAAACCAGGTGCGTCCATGGGACGTACTCAACGCCCGTGTGCTGGATGTCATCAGCCGCATACATCGCGAAGACTTCGTCGCACCTGAACATCGTCAGCTGGCGTTTGCCGACCTGTGCCTGCCACTGGGTCATGGTGAGGTGATGATGAAGCCGGTGGTGGAAGGCCGTGTTCTGCAGGCGCTGGAATTGCAGCCTGGCGATCAGGTGCTCGAAGTCGGTACCGGCTCGGGCTTTATTACCGCCTGCCTCGCGCATTTGTCCGCTCACGTTACCAGTCTTGACATCCACGCCGATTTGACGGCAGCGGCGATGGCGCGCCTGCAGGCAGCGAGCGTTGACAACGCGACGCTGATCACCAGCGATGCGGTAGAGGCGTGGCAACCGGAGGTGCTGTTCGATGCGCTGGTTGTCACCGGAGCGGTGTTTGCTATTCCGCCGCGCTGGCTGACCTGGCTCAAGCCCGGTGGCCGCGCGCTGGTTGTCCGTGGCCAGTCGCCGGTTCAGCACGCTACCTTGCTCACACACGAAGGCGCCGGCCGCTACCGTGAAGAGATCCTGTTCGAAACCGACCTGCCCTACCTCGCACATGCCGAACCGCCGCAGCGGTTTGTCTTCTGATTTGATCCCCCGAACGATTCCAAGAGGCACTCCATGCGTTTGAAGCTGCTCACTCTTACCTTGGCCCTGGCCGCCATATCGCTGCCCAGCCATGGCGAGGATCTGCTCGATGCCTATCGCCAAGCGCGTGCCAACGACCCGGTGTTGTCGCAGGCCGATGCTACTCGCCTGTCGACTGGCGAAGGTGTGGATCAGGCGCGTGCCCTGCTGTTGCCGCAAATCAATGCCGATCTGACCTTGAGCCAGACCAACGGGGGCAATGGCACCAGCTTTCAGGACCCCGTCACTGGCCAGATCATCAGCAGCAGTGCGTTCGGTCACACACGCAACCGCAACCTCAGCGGCGTGCTCAGTCAGAGCGTGCTCGATTTCAGCAAGTATGCCAATTTGAAAGCCGCACACTCCGCGTCCGAAGCGCAGGACGAGTTCTATCAGGCGGCAGTGCAGGAGCTCTACGTTCGCGTCGCCACGGCTTATTTCAACGTGCTGACCAGCGAAGACGCGTTGACCTACGCCAAGGCCAATGAAGATGCCTTCCGTCAGCAATTCGATCAATCCGACCAGCGTTTCAAGGTCGGTCTTTCGGCGGTTACCGACGTCTACCAGGCCAAGGCCTATTACGAAGCCGCCAAGGCCAACACGATTGCGGCGCAAAATACCCTCAATGACGCCCGCGAAGCACTCACTCAGATCACCGGCAAACCGACCGGTGATCTGAAGAAGTTGCGGGAAGATCTCCCCATGAAGCCACCGGTGCCCAGCGACCAGGACAGCTGGGTCAAGCAGGCCATGCAGACTAATCCCAACCTGCTGGCGCAAAAAGCCAACGTGGAAACGGCTGAACACAACATCAGTTCGGCCCGCGCCGGTCATCTGCCGACCATCAGCGCCAACATCAGCTACGGCAAAAGTGCGTCCTGGTACCAGAACGGCGGCGGCCGCGACAACGGCGCCTCGACCACCTACGGCGTGACGCTCAGCGTGCCGATCTTCTCCGGTGGCGCGACCCAGTCAAGGGTCCGACAGTCGATCTACCAGCGTGACGCGGCGACCGATGGCATGGAAGCGCAGCGACGCCAGATCGTGCGTGACACGCTCAACTATTATCGCTCGGTGATCGCAGGAATCGCTCAGGTTTCATCGGCCAAGGCGTCGGTGGATTCGGGCAAGAAGGCGCTGGAGGCCACCCGGGCCGGCTTCGAGGTCGGTACGCAAACGCTGACCAATGTGCTGCTGGCGATCCAGACCCTGACCTCCTCGGAAAGCACCTATTCGCAGGCGCGCCATCAGTTCATCCTCAATAAACTGTTGCTTGAACAGACGGCCGGCACGGCGGATGTAAACAACATGGAAGCCATCAACGCTCTGCTTGAATAGTTGATCGAGAGATGCAACAAAGCAAAAGGCCGGCATCTGCCGGCCTTTTGCTGTCAGCCGTGATGGCCGCGATCACTCCTGCAACAGCGCGTCGATCATCGTGACAATTCGCCGTACCGCCCCGCGTTCGCGCTCGAATACCTGCTGCGCTGCCTGACCCATCTGATCCCGCTTGCCGCTGTCCAGCAAAAGGTTCAGAACAGACGGACCGAGCTGCTCGATGCTGTCCACGCGGTCGGCACCGCCCTGCTGGATCAGGCTGCCGGTGATTCCCTCGAAATTGAACGTATGTGGGCCCACCAGCACGGGTACCGACAGAGCGGCGGGCTCGAGCACATTGTGGCCACCGATGGGCACCAGGCTGCCACCAACGAAAGCCACGTCCGACGACGCGAAAAAGGGCATCAGTTGTCCCATCGCATCGATCACAAAGACCTGGTTCGACGGCAACGGCACCTCGTCACAACTGCGTGTGGCCACGTTGAAACCGAGACTGCGCACCGCGTTCTCCACCAGACGAAAGCGCTCCGGATGTCTGGGCGCCAGCAACAGCAATGCATCAGGCAGCCGTTTCAGCACCTTCAGGTGCGCGTCGAGTACCGCAAGCTCCTCGCCTTCGTGCGTACTGGCCGCCATCCACACCGGACGCCGCGGTCCCCAGTGTTCACGCATGATTCTGCCCGCTTCTACCGCGCCATCGGGAATAGGCATGTCGAATTTCATGTTCCCGCTCACCACGACCTTTTGCGGGTCTGCACCCAGCAGTCGGTAACGCGCCGCATCGGTGCGTGATTGCGCAGCGATCTTGCTGACGCATCGCAGGGCTGAACGTGCCAAGCCGCGCATCGGACGGTAGCCACGCATGGAACGTTCCGACAACCGGGCGTTGACGATCATCAGCGGAATCCCGCGATTTCGGCAGGCGAAGTAAAGGTTTGGCCAGATCTCGGTTTCGACGATCAGGGCAAGCCTTGGACGGATCCTCTTCAGAAACCTGCTCACGGAAAACGGAAGATCGTAAGGCAGGTACACATGGAACACGCTGTCGCCGAACAACTGACGCACGCGCTGCATGCCGGTAGGCGTGACCGTGGTAATCACGATGGGCGCATTGGGGTAGTCTCGCTGCAATGCCTTGATCAGGGGTTCGGCGGCGTTCACTTCACCTACCGATACGGCATGTACCCACAGACTGCCGCTAAAACCGGGCGCTTCGAAAAAGCCGAATCGCTCCGGCCAGCGTCGCTGATAGGGTTTCGAGCGCACGCCTCGCGCGATGAGTCGCACCAGCAGCAGCGGCGTGACCAGAAACATCGCGAGGGTATAGAGATAGCGCAATGGGCGATCCTTGCAGCGAACGCACGAGTATAACGAGAGCCATCGCTTAGGACCGTGCGGGCAAAACCGGATGGCCACGTCCCAGTACAATGGGCGCGATGCCAGGCATGCCTCCTCCGATTTTCTCCCGCAAGTTGCTTGCGCCACGCCACTGGTCGGCGTGGCTGGGCGTGGGCGTGCTCGTCCTCATCGGCCGACTGCCGCAACCGGCGTTGACCTGGCTGGGCCGCAGGCTTGGTGCGCTTGTACTGCGCATTCCGTCCCCGCGCCGTCCGATCGCCGAGGCCAATATCGCCCTGTGCTTTCCGGAACTCGACCTTGCGGCGCGCGCCGCCCTAGTCGATGCCAATCTGCGAGATGTGGGCATGATGCTGGTGGAATTCGCGCAGGGCTGGATGTGCAGCGATCGTCAGCTGGCCGCCATCCCGACCCGCATCGAGGGCCTGCACCATCTGGAGTCCGCGCGCGCGCAGGGCAAGGGCGTACTGCTGGTCGGGGGACATTTTTCGCACCTCGAACTGTCTGCGAGGCTGATTTCTCAGCGCATCCGCATCGCCGGGATGTACCGCAAGATGGCTTCACCCGTGTTCGAATCGGTGATTCTCCGCGCACGCCTGGATTATGCCGATGCCATGTTCGCCAAGGACGACATTCGCGGCACGGTGAAATACCTGCGCAATGGCGGAACGCTCTGGTACGCGCCTGATCAGGACATGCGCAGCAAGGACAGCGTCTTCGTGCCGTTTTTCGGCGTGCCGGCTGCCACCATCACCGCCACCCATCACCTGGCGCGGATGTCCGGCGCGCTGGTCATCCCGTTTTTCCATCGACGCCTGCCAGACGGCGAGGGCTACGCCCTGCACCTCGGTGCGCCACTGGAGAATTTTCCCGGCCCGGACGTGCTGGAAGACACCGCCCGGGTCAATGCGTGCATCGAACAAATGGTGCGCGAGGCGCCGGAGCAGTACCTGTGGGTGCACAAGCGTTTCAAGACGCGGCCACCCGGCCAGCCGACGGTTTACTGATCAGAAGGCGGCCGCTGCGACCGACGCTGCCGCGCCTCGAACAACTTGGCGTACTTCAGGAACGCGTAGAAAGCGTGGACGCGGGCGGCAATGAAGCCGGCCCACCCCGAGCGGTAGTGGCCACGCAGCAGGTAGTAGCGCAGAAAGGCGACCGTGGAATACATCACCATGCGCAGCCTCAACCAGCCCACTTTGCGCTGACCCAGATCAGCCAGCTGCATGCTGGAATAGCGATTGGCCTTGGACACTCGTCCAGCAATGTCACGCTCGCCATGGTGATCGATGACGACATCAAGCACGCCCACTGAGCCGTCCACCAGCACCGACTCGTGCACCTCGTGGCCACTCATCCGCGCGTGCTGCCGGTCAAACAGACGTACGTAGTGATTCAGTCGACTTTGCCGAGATTGCCAGCGCCAGAATTGCCATTCGCGCCGCCACAGCTGGAAACCCGCATGGGTCGGATTGACCAACGCCCGTTTCAGTACGGCGACACCATCGGTCGTGACAGACTCATCCGAATCCAGCAGCAGCACCCAGCGATGAGCCGCCAGATCGATCACCGCCTGCTTCTGTGCGCTGTAGCCGGCGAAGGGCTGCGCGTGAATGCGCGCGTGGTAATGCGCGGCGATCGCCAGGGTGGCATCACTGGAACCAGAGTCCAGCACCACGATCTCGTCGGCCCACGTCACACTGCCAAGGCAGGCGTCCAGCGTGTCCGCGTTGTCCAGGGTGGTGACGACCACCGAAAGCCGTTCGCGCTCACTCATGCGCGTCACTGACATAAAGCGCTGCGCACCATAGCCCGAGCAACCACGCGAACAACAGCCCCCACCACGCCGAATAGAAGGCCAGATGGGTATTCAGCGGAAACATCATCACCCCCAGCGCCAGGCTGGCCGGGAACGCGCGCGTACGTGCCACCTCACCTACCCGTCGCCACGCACGCCACGCCAGCGCGACGGCACCCAGCCAGAGCAGCAGACCGAGGCTGCCGGTTTCGGTAAGCACCTCCAGCACCAGCTGATGCGCGTGACAGGCACCCTGGCCGACACCACAGGCTTCATCGCTGACCACGAAATGATCATTCGCTGGCGCATAGGCGGGATAGGCGTAACGAAAGCTGCGCACACCCACGCCATTCACCGGATGAGCCGCGATCATGTTGATGCTGGTATGCCAGATATCGAGCCGACCGCTGAGCGCCGCGTCGACCGACTGATCGGTACCCTGCAGGGCCAGCAAGGTGCGATCCATCCGCTCATGGAAGCGCGTCGAGGTTTTCCAGGCGATGCCGCCGGCCAGCGACAGCGCTATAACGCCGATCACGCAAAGGCCGGCGAAACGTAGCGGTGATCGAGCCTCGCGCCAGGCAAACCCCAAGGCGACCAGCGCGTAGCAAAGCCATGCCGCGCGAGATCCGGCCATCAGCACTGGCCCCAGCACGAACAAGAACGCCAGGACCAGGCCACGCACACCCCAGCCCCGCCGCGCCGCCCACAGTGCAAACGGCGACAACACCGCAAGCGTCGGCCCGAGCTTGAGGTTGTCCGCACCAAAGATGCCCGAGACGCGCTCGGCCTCGGCATGACCGCCCAGACTCCAGCCCGTGAATGCCTGCAGCCACGCATCGACGCACCACAATCCCAGCACCACCGCGACGGCGGTGTATAGCGCTTGCAGCCGGTTTTCGCGGCGAATGGCGAAACAGGCGTAGAGACCCAACGGCACATAGCGGAGCACGGCCGCCACCGTGCTCCAGCTCTTGCCGGGCATGACGGCATCGACGGCCGAAATCAGCGCTGCCCCGACATATGCAGCCAGCAACCAAAGCAGCAAACGCGCGCCGGCATGCTGTTGCAGCGCATGCGGTTGGCGCACAAACAGCATGATGACGCCAAGCAGGCACAGCAGCGTACCCAGCTCGGCGCTGCGGCCAAACGGCAGCAGGGCAACCACCAGCCAGAACGGCAACAGTGGCGAACGCAGCGCCGCCTTTACGGCGGGGCCGAACGAAGTCACGCGGGGATCGAGTGGTAGACCATGGGGCATTGTAGGCGAGCGCGGCGATCGGGGCAGACGGCAAAGTCAGCGATTGGCGACTTCCTGGTACAACGCCAGCGTGGCCTGCTGCATGTCGGTCAGGCGATAGCCCTGCATCGGTAAAATCGGCGGTGCCACGCGCAACAGCTCGGCCGCGCGTTCGACCAGCCGCTCCCGATCACCCGGCGGCACCCGACCGGCCGGATACAACTCGGCCAGCAGCTCACCGACCCCGCCGTGTGCGTAACCCAGCACCGGACGACACAGCGACAACGCCTCGATCACCGTCCGTCCGAACGATTCGGGTTTGTTCGACAGCTGCAATATCAGCGCCGAGATCGCATAAATGTCGCGTACGTCATGACGTGGCGCGGTCAGGACCACCTGCGAAGTCACCCCACGGATACGAATCAGATTCCGCAGCTCGGCGAGGTACGACTCGCGCCCGGGCTCGATGACTCCAAGCAGCAGCAGTCGTGCCTCGATCCCTCGACGTTTCAGGTCGGCCAGCAATTCGATCGCATCGTGATGGCCTTTCAAGCGCGTGCCGCGCCCGGGCAGGGTCAGCAATGGCGCGCCGGCAAGCGCAGGATATTCATCGAAGAAGGCTTTTTGCCAGGCGTCGTCCGGCCGATACCCATAGGGAAAGGCCATGGGATCGATTCCGCGCGGAATGACCCGCACCCGGCCCGGCTCCAGCCAGCGGTAATGGCTAAGCACGTAGTCGCGCATGGTTTGCGACACCGCAATGACGCGCTCACCGCGCAGCAGGATCGCACTGTAGCGCCCCGGCGTATTGAGTCCATGTACGGTGGTGACGAAATGTGGTCGGGGTGTCATTCCCCTCAGGGCGAGCCAACCTATCCACGCCGGCAGCCTCGAGCGGGCATGAACGATATCCGGCTTGAGCTCCCGCAACACGCGGCGCAACGCGCCGAACTTTGCCAGCGTGCCCAGGGATTTTCGGCCCAGATCGAGCGTTACGTGCTCGCTGCCCTCGGCCTGCAATTGCGGCAACAGTCGCCCGCCAGCCGAGATAACGATGGATCGATGTCCGGCCTCAACCAGCGCCTTGGCAATTTCCAGCGCCGAGCGTTCCGCACCGCCCGAATGCAATGCGGGGATCAGTTGGACAACAGTCAGCAGCTTGGCGGGTACGGCAATGCTGGACATGAGCTCTGGGCTTCGGGCGATCATTCCATAAAGGCAAGCAAAAACAGTGCCGCCAGCGATCTTCCGCGGAAAGGAAGATCAGTCGCGAAGCACGTAGCGGGCGCCGCAGTAGGCGCAGCTTGACTCTCCACCGTCATCAACGACCGGCAGGTACACCTTGGGATGCGAATTCCACAGCTCCATCCCCGGCATCGGGCAGGACAGTGGAAGGTCCGCACGCGTCACTTCGTAACGATTTTCGGCATTTGCCGGTACTAGCGGAACCGCGACGAAAGCGGGGGGCGACATGGGGCAACTCCACACGGGAAATCAGAGCAGAAATGGTAGCAGGGTGCGGCCCGCTCCCGGCACGCCCGCGTTTTCCTGGTTCAGCCAAGGAACGATGCCGTGGTCAACGGGTTACAGCACGCTTTTGCCAAGGCAAGCTGAACAAAAAAAGGCCGCGTCATCGCTGACACGGCCTCCACGGACAGGCTGGCTTACTTCGCTTCGTCTGCCTTCGGCACCGAGCCTTCCGTGGTGATGCGAATGGTGATGGCATCGCTCACGTTGGGCACATACGCACCCACGCCGAAATCCGAACGCTTGATGCTGGCCGTGGCGTCGAAACCGATCGACTGCGCTTTCGACATCGGATGCGCGCCAACCTTGTTCAGCGTTGCGTCCAGCACGACCGGTTTGGTCACGCCATGCACGGTCAGATCGCCGGTCACCTTGAACTTGTGGTCACCGAGCGCCTGCACCCTGGTGCTCTTGAAGCTCACCATGGGGTATTTGTCGGCATCGAAGAAGTCCGCCTTTTTCAGATGCTCATCAAGGGCCGGGACATGGGTATCCAGACCGGACATCGGCAGGGTCACCTCCACGCTGGACTTGGCCGGGTGCTGCTCGTCGAAAACGAGGGTGCCTTCGCCCAAACCAAAATCGGCGGTGGGGTTGGAAAAGCCGAAATGGTTCCAGCTGAACAGAACCATCGTATGGTGCGGATCCAGCTTGTAGGTGATCGGGGCCGCCTGGACGGACACCGCGGCGCCAAGCAGTCCGGCGAGAACGAGATATTTCATTGCGCGCATGGAGAGTGCCTCTACGAAAGTGGGATGGAACGTGCTTCAGGCGATCGAACAGGCTTCGTCAAAGCTCAGACGGGGACTGCGCGGGAACAGGTCGCGACTGCCGTCGCCGTAGCCGATATTGATCAGGAAATTCGATTTCACGGCGCTACCGGCAAAAAACGCCTCGTCTACGCCAGCATTGTCGAAGCCGGACATCGGACCGCAGTCCAGTCCTATCGCGCGGGCGGCCATCAAAACGTAGGCGCCCTGCAGAGTGCTATTGCGAAAAGCGGTGGTATCGATCAGCGGCTGATTACCTACGAACCAGCTGCGTGCATCGGCATGCGGAAACAGCCTGGGCAGCTGCTCGTAAAATTCGTGATCGGTGGCGATGATGGCCACCACCGGCGCTGCCATGGTCTTGTCGTGGTTGCCTTCGGACAGGAACGGCTCCAGCTTTGCCTTGCCCTCGGCCGACTTCACGAAGACCACGCGCATCGGGGAAGCGTTGGCGCTGGTGGGACCGAACTTGGCCAGGTCATAAAGCTGATGCAGTTGCTCGTCGCGTACTTCTTCAGGCAGCCACGCATTGAACGTGCGCGCTGTGCGAAACAATTGATCCAAGCTGGCCTCGGAAAGTATCTCGGTCATAGGTATCCTTTAATGATAGACGCGCCAACGTGGCGCCATAGCGTGTCAGTGTATAGCTGTTGCTTGCGAACAGATCAGGGCAATAAGGAACGTACTGTGCTCATTAGGGAAACAATGCTGCGCCACTTGCCCTCATGACGACGCTGCACGGGGAGTGCTGGGTCATCACCGACGCTGCGGCGGGCAACCAGCGACAGGCACTCGCCTTGGCCGAATACCTGCAGCTGCCGATACGCCACTTGATCCTGCAACCACGCGCGCCGTGGTCCTGGTTTGCACCACGCCTGATCCTGGGTGGCGCGCGAGCACTGCGCCCGAATCGTCGCGCCCTGCTCTCGCCGCCATGGCCAGTCGTCGCCATCGGTTGCGGTCGGTCGGCAGCGCTCTTTACGCGCATGCTGAGACCACTTTCGGACGGCCGTTGTTACACGGTACAAATCCTCGACCCACGGATTGCCACCTCGCACTGGGACACCGTGATCGCGCCACGACACGACCGGGTCGAAGGCCCGAACGTGCTCACTCCGTTGGGCTCATTGAACACGATTGACGAGGCGTGGCTGGCCGACGGTCGCGAGTCGCGCTCCTACTTCGCCGCGTTGCCGCAACCGCGCGTGGGCGTCTTGCTCGGTGGCCCGCGCAAGGGCGTGCCTTTCGACATGGCTTATGCGCGCCAACTGGCCCATCGCCTGCTGGCGAACCAGCGGCGCGATGGCGGCAGCCTGATGGTGCTTGCATCGCGTCGAACCCCGTCAGCACTGATTCACGTTTTTCGCGATGCCTTCAAGGACCTTCCGGGGATATTCTGGGCCGGTCCCGACGACGGCAGCAATCCGTATCCCGCCGTGCTGGGCTGGGCTGATCGTCTGGTGGTCACCCCCGATTCGGTCAACATGCTGAGCGAAGCGTGCGCCGTGGGTTGTCCGGTGCAGACACTGGTCAGCTCACCGCTGCCGGCAAAAATCCGCCGCTTTCACGACACCTTGTGCGCATCCAGCCTGCTGAGCGATCTTGCGGAAGACGCACCGCCGCGCCCGCAGGCCCCGCTGCGCGAAACCCGCGACCTCGCCGCCATCGTGCGTCGGCGAATCCAGGCACACGGAGCTACGCTCGGCCTCGCTGACGCTGGCCGCGCTCAGTCGAATTCGAAGCCCCGCGCCTGAGTGACCTCGCTGACGCCCGCGCACAGGTGCTCAAGACCTTCGTCACGCAAGGCGATCCGCGAACGAAGATCGAGCGTGCAACCAAGAGCGCGTTGCAGCAGGTCCGCGTGCGCCTCGGTCAGGGTCAGCGCCTGTCGCGCGTCGAGCAAGCCTGTCGCCCTGCATGCCTCGATCAATCCGGCGTTGGCGGTAACACCCAGCAATGCCGGATATTTCGCCGCGTGAGCCAGCACCAAACCCTGCAGTGCGAACTCGATATCCAGCAGCGCACCGACGCCCTGCTTGAGATCGACCTGCTGCCGATTGGAACGATCGCGCTGGGCACGCCAGCGTTTTCGCATGCTGCTGACTTCTGCCAGCACCACGGAGGGATCACGGCGCACAGCGAGAATTTCGTGGCGAATATCGCCCAGTGCGCGCTTCAGCGCCGGATCACCCGCGATCGGCCGCGCGCGCAATAGCGCCTGATGCTCCCATGTCCAGGCGCGACCCTTTTGATATGCCAAGAAGGCGTCGATGCTGCTGACCAACAAACCCTTCGAACCGTCCGGGCGCAATCGCGTATCCACCTCGTACAGCCGCCCGGCACGGGTCAAAACGGTCAGCCAGTTCATCACGCGCTGCGCCAGGCGCTGGTACCAGCGAACGCCTTCCACTGGCCGCTTGCCATCGCTCATCAACTGCGCGCGACGACCGTCATACACGAAGACCAGATCCAGATCGGAGGCAAAACCGAGCTCCTGGCCGCCGAGGCTGCCGTAGCCGAGTACCGCAAAACCCGAGCCCTCTCCGGCAAGCCGTCCGTGATTGGCAATCAGTTCGCGTTCGGCCAGCGCCAGCACCGCCCCCACCACCGATTCGGCCAGCGCAGCCAGCCGGCGCGACGTGGCCACGGCATCGACGCGCCCGTCGTTGAAGGCCAATCCCAGCCGGAACGCGGTCGACGACTTGAATTCATTGATCCGGTCAAGCTCAGCCTCCGCCTCGCGCTCCTCCAGGGTGCCCAGGACGCGGGCGATTTCGGCGGCAATGTCTGCACGGCGGAACGGCAACTGATCGATGCGCGGGTCGAGTACGTCATCCAGCAGCAGTGGCTGGGCGATCACGCGTTCAGCCAGAAATGCACTTTGGCCGAACAGCCGGACCAGCCGCCGGCGCGCAGCGGGCTGCTCGTCCAGCAAGGCGAGATAGGAGGATCGCCGCGCTACCGCCTGCATCAGCCGGCTCAGACGCAGCAGGCTGGTCACTGGCGCGTCCGAATCACGGGCGGCACTGAACAATTGCGGCATCAGGCGATCGAGCCGTTCGCGGGATCGGGTGGACATGGCACGCACCTGCGAGGCCTGCGGCAGCTTCAGCAACACGTCGGCCAGCTCCGCACCGGGCACGAAACCCGAGGCTTCCAGTACCGGTGCGTCGAGCGTCTCGTCGCAGGCTGACTGCCACAGCTCCTGGTCCGCTGCGGGCGCCCTGGCCGTGCCGCCGCCCTGCGGCATCAGCACGGCAGCGAACTCCTCGCTGACGATCGCACGGTGCCGCGCCAGCGCCTCGTTCAACCTACCCCAGTCAGGATAGTTCAGGCTCAGCGCGAGACGTTCCCGGCCCAGTTCGGTATCGGGAATGTCATGGGTCTGTGCGTCACGCAGCATCTGTACGTGATTTTCCACCCGGCGCAGCAAAATGTAGGCTTCGCGCAACATCTTCGCGCGCTTAGCCTCGATATGGCCGCGTTCCTCGCAGGCAGTCAACGCCGGCAGCAGCCCTCGCACGCGCAGCGATGGCTCACGTCCGCCGCGAATCATCTGCGCCAGTTGCACGATGAACTCGATTTCGCGAATGCCGCCCGGGCCGAGCTTGAGATTGTTCGCCAGGTCCTTGCGCGCCACTTCAGCGTCGATCAACGCCTTCATCTCGCGCAATCCGGCAAACGCGGTGTAGTCGAGATATTTCCGATAGACAAAGGGTCGCAGCATTTCCTGAAGCTGCTTTGCCGCGCTTCGGTCACCGGTGACCGGCCGGGCCTTGATCCACGCATAACGTTCCCAGTCGCGCCCCTCGTTCTGGTAGTACTGCTCCATCGCGGCAAACGACAACGCCAGCCTGCCCGCCTTGCCGAACGGTCGCAGACGCATGTCCACCCGCGCGCAGATGCCGTCCATGGTGGTCTCGTTCAACAGTCGCACCAGCTGACGACCCAGACGCACGAAATACTCGCTGTTGTCGAGTGGCCGGGCGCCATCGGTTTTTCCGCCCTGCGGATAGGCAAACACCAAATCGATGTCGGAGGAGAAATTGAGCTCGCTGCCGCCGAGTTTGCCGAAACCGATCACTAGCAGCCGCTGCAGCTGGCCATCGGAATCCCGGCTGTAGCCGAATCGCGGGGACAGCGCCCGCTCCGACCATGCCAGTGCAGCAGCCAGAAGGACCTCGTAAAGCACACTCGTGGCCGAAAGCGTCTGCGGCAGATCATCCAGCCCGTTGACGTCGCGAAAGACCAGTCGCAGCGCTTCGGCATGCCGGAATCGACGCAGCGTGGCCATGCACTCTGCCTCGTCTTCGGACAATTTCAGCGCGTCGATGCGTGCTGAGGCATCGTTGCTTGAGCGCAGGCGATCCAGTCCTTCTGGCGAAAGCAGCTCGGGTTGACGACACCAAACATCGAAGGCGAAATCGCTGGCCAGCAAGGTGCGCCGGATGCGTTCGGCTACTCCCGCGTCATCGTGCAAGGGAACACCGGCGCTACGGCAACGCGAGACAAGTTCGCCGTAACGGTCATCGATCAGCACGCGCAGCTGGACAGATTCTTTATGGGTCATTCTTTCTTCTTTCTGGGTCATTCTTTCATTGTGCCGCAGTGCGACCTGCCTGCCGACTCGTCCATTCGGCGGACGCCTGGGGGAGCCCGGGCATTGAACAACCGGCGCGCAGGCCCGAGACTGCCACGCTCGGCGCCACTCGCCGTTCATCTCCCACTGTTTACATTCAAGTGTCCATTTCATGAAAGCAAGCGCAGGACGACCATGCCCCTGAATTTCACCCATCGGTCCAGGTCTCGGCGTGCCGTGGTTGGGCGCGTCGCACTGGTGCTGCTGATGGCTCTCGCCTTCATTGTGCTGACCGGCCTGGTTGACGGCGGGGTGGGCGTCATGCCGATGCGCATGCTGGACCAGCCGCGTTTTCCCCTGGCCAATGCGCTGCCGGGCCTGTTGGCAGCGGGTCTGGCGCTGGCGCTGAGCCGACGCGTCCTGTTCTCGTTCGGACTGGCGTTTCTGTTGCAGGCGCTGCTCTACGTGGTCAACAAGCTGAAGTTTGCAAATCTCGGCACACCGTTGTTGCCGGACGACTTCCGCATGGTCGGCCAGTTGCAGAACGGCGGCCTGCATTTGCTGGCCGGATATTTGCCGCACAGCCCGTGGCCGTATCTCGGCTTGCTCGCTGCGATAGCGCTGGTGATCGTGGCATGGCGGCTGGAGCCGCCGCTGCTTGCGCGCCGCACGCGCGGCAAGCGCTTCCTGACGGCAACCATCATGGCGCTGGCGCTGGTCAGCATGCTGGCCGGAATCACCGCGTGGGGCAGGATCTACAACGGCCGGGTGCTCTGGCTCGAGCCGTGGTCGTCCATATCCACCAGCACCCATTCCGGTCTCGTCAGTTCGCTGATGATGTTTCACCTGCAATACGGCCGCAAGGCACATAAACCTGACCGGGATGCCGCCGAGCACTTGGTGCGAACTTCCACACCGGCGTTGCTGCAACTCATGCAGACGCCGATGCCGGCAGGCGAGCTGCCTGATATCGTGGTCGTGCAAAGTGAGTCGCTATTCGATCCAACCATCATGAAGGGCTACGAAAACAGCAATTTCATGCCGAACCTGCGCCGACTGGCCGCGACCGGCAGCAGCGGCAAGCTGCACGTGCCGACGTTTGGCGGCGGCACCATCCGCACCGAGTTCGAAGTGCTCACCGGCTTGTCGCTGCGCTACTTCGACAACCTGCAATTCCCTTATCTGCAGATGAGCCACAAGTCCCTTCCGAGCCTGATACGCGCCCTGGAAGCACACGGCTACACAACGACCGCGCTGCATGGCAACGACCCCGCCTTCTGGAATCGTACTACCGCGTTCAAGGCGATCGGATTCGACCGCTTCGTCTCGAAATCATCTTTCCCGCCGAGCGCGGCGAACGACGGCAAATACATGGCCGACAGCGCGATGACCGACGAGATCATGACCCAGCTGAAGGACAGCGGGCCACCCCAGTTCATTTTCGCGATCAGCATCGAGGGCCACGGCCCCTACGATGTGGAGCCTGCCCACACCGCGGAGCGCGATGCCATTCCGGTTCCCGAGGGCATCATCGGACGCAACAAGCTCGAGCTGCAGACCTACCTCTATCACATCGGTCATGCCGACGCGGAGCTGGGCCGGATGGTGAAGCTGCTGGCGCAGCGGCAGCGACCGAGCCTGGTGCTTTTCTATGGCGATCACCTGCCGGCCTTGAGTAATACCTACCAGATAACGGGCTTCGTCGATGGCGACGACATGCTGAGTCAGGCCGGCATCTGGTTGTTGGTCGATCCGCAGCATCCGACCGCACCCGTGCACATGGACACAGCGGCGTGGCTGCTGCCGGGCAAATTGCTGGCACGTGCAGGTATGCAGGACGATCCCTATTTTGCCCTGACCCAATTGATCGGTCCCCAGCTCGCGGCGCTGACTGAAGCACCCGGCGCGCCGCCGCGAGCGGAAGGCGCCGAGCAAGAGAAACTCGACAAGGCCATGGCGGGAGTCGATCAACTGCGGCTTAACGGCAAGTTGGGCGACATGCTGCCGAAAGCCCTGCCCACATTGACCCGCGGGGTCGCCCATGATGACGCCGCAACGCGACACTCCGAGCCGGGAGCGCTACCGTGACGGCACGGCAACTGCGCCAAAGACCTGAAGGATTTGACGCAACCCTGCAGCAACCCATGTCGGTCCGCTAACTTACCCAAATAAATTGGCGCCGGAGCATCTATTGCGGGAGGTTATCGTCGCGTTCACTGGCCCGTGCGCGGCGTTTGTGCATGGGCCGATGGACGTCCGGGAGATTGCCGCAACGGAACCGCAACAACGCGTCAGAGGCTGTGGGAAATTCGACTACCGTAGCGAGAACGTCGCCGGACATTTGTGAGAAGGTGTGTTGCACCCAAAATCTGGAGAGTTTGGTGAGCCCAACGACCTGGATTTGGAAGTGGCGCGCCGTCGGCACGGGCGTTCGACGGCGCTCGCACCACGGGCACTTCCTTGGGTCGAAGCAGGCAGACGATTTTTCACAGCCTCTCGGTCGTTAACTACAACGGGGTGCGCCGCAACGCGCAGCGTCAGCCTCGCTTCTTGAACGCCTTGGCAAAGTCGCGCAGCCAGTTTATCGCGCCCAGCTTTTGCCATAACGCCAAACTGTCGCAGCGGTATAGCCACGCCTCTTCATCGCCACCGATCTGCACACCCCACCGCGCTTGCGCGGGCGCCTTGGGGTTGGCCCTGAGCAGCCACGCGAGGGGCTTGGGGTAGTTATTCACGGCGTCAGGCAGTGCATTCAGGGCAGCGCCGGATTTGCCAGCGGCGAACAGTGCCAGCGCATGGTTGTATTGCATCGCGGCGAAGTCGTCCGGGTAGCTCTCGCACAAAGCCAACGCGTCGTCGATACGATCGACATGCAAGTAGGCCCGCACCAGTGAATGACGAAAACCTTGGTTGTCGCCGGGGTTGAGCGTGCGCACCAGCCATTCCAGGCGCACCAAGCTGGTCTCACTCGGCTGCTCCTCCCAGTCGATCGCAACGCGGTTGCCGACCAGGTTTAATGCGGGCCGGTTCTCCAGCCAGCCCCATTCGAGCCGCTTGCCCTGCGCGTCGTTGACGCGCAGCGCTTCACGCAGCAACTGTTCGGCACGATCGAGTACGGGTACGACAAGGGCATCAATAAGCAGCTCCACCTGCCACGCGCGCATGGTTTCGACGATGGTGTCCAGCACCTCGAATGCGTTCCACAGGATCGGCTGCTGACCCAGCAGCGGCAGCCAGTCGGCCATCGATGCAGGCCCCGCGGCGTCGTTATCGAAGAGCGGCGAATGGCCCACCTGCGGGGCCAAAGCCTCCCAACTGCGCAAGGCTTTCTGCAACGCCTGTTTGGGCTTCAGCGCACCGACCTCTTCCTCGCTGGGCGACAGCGTGTACTGCGCGACGACAGGTGGAGCCGCCTGCAACAGGGCCGCCAGCTGCTGCAGGTCAGGTTCGTTGTCGAGCATCCGCGGCGTCAGTGCCTGCTCCCCATGCTCGGGTGATCTCACCCATGAAGGCGATCGTGTCGGCCAGTTCGGGATCGCGCAGCGCAGACAAACGATGCGCCCAGAAGCGCGCACGCTCACGCGCCTCCGGGTGGCGGCCCTGGGAAATCAGCAGGGTGATTTCGAGATGTGACAGCGACGTCGATGCAGGATCGGCCCGCTGCGCCTGCTCGAACACATCCCACGCCGCGACGTAATCGCCGGCATCGGCGAGCATCGTGCTCTTGCGCTGCAGCGGCGATCGCCAACAGCCAACGCACGATCGAGCAGCTGCGCTTTCTTGCGCGGCTTGCGCAGCCCGGTGTAGGCATCGAGCAACATGTCGAACAGACCTTCGCGCTTTGCGTTGAAGTCCGCGTCGTCGACAAACCATGGCTCAAGCAAGACACAGGTTTCCTTTTTCGCGGAGTTCCTTGTTCATCTGCTGGGCAGTACCAAACACCATGTCCGGATCAATCCGGCTGCCGGCCAACTCGGCCCAGCGCCGACGCGGCAGTACGTCCAACACCATCGGCAGAGGTTCATCTCAAGCTTGGGCATGTCATGTTCAATCGACATGCAGCACTGCTTGAATTTGCGCCCCGAGCCGCACGGACACGGCTCATTGCGTCACGTCGCTGGCAGCTTGCCTGGCCCGTAGCCAGCCGCCGGATGCGGAGTTTGCCGCCACACCTCGCGTGCCATGCAAGACGCCGCCGGCCAGTCCAACGCACCGTCGCGCAGCTCCGCCGGCAGATGCCCGTGCGCAAGCTTCACCGCATCGACATAGTTCGGGTAGTCCGCACCATGCGCGATCAACTCCACGCAAAAGTGCCAGAAACTTTCGGAAACATCAGACAACCCGGGCGACACTCCATTCGTATTCATGCGGCCATTATCCCAATCAATGCCACGTTTCGAAACGCCCAGTGAGGACCGCGGTTCTTGCACGCGACGCAGTGGAGCATTTGGTCAAGATCATGCGGGCGCTCCGGGCCGTGCTGATTCCCGCCATCTTATCCCGGCACCTTGCGCCGCCAGTTGCGCGTGTGACCACTCCATCGTTGTGGATGCTGCTCACGAGCGGCGGCGTACAGCCCGCTCGCGTTACGCCAGCAGCGCCTTGGCTTGTCCGTGGTGGCGCTGATGTGGGGCAGTGGCTTCGCGAAGCCATGTGCGCAAGGTTACTTAGGTGATCCCGGTGGCCTTCGCCAACGCTTTGATCGGCCGATGGTGTGGCAAACCCATCTGTTCCACCGCAGCCTGCCGCTGCTCGGGTGCGTATCGAATCTGTTTCATCGCATCACTCACTGCCGCCCTCCAGAAGATAAGTTCTCAACGAAAGCGACAACTAGCCGGACAGTGAGGGGGAACAACAAAAAACCCCGCCGAAGCGGGGTTTCTTTTGTTGCATGCAGCGGAGAAAAGCAGGACTTAGAAGCCCATGCCGCCCATGCCGCCCATACCACCACCCATGCCGCCGGCGTCGCCGCCGCCGTGGTTGTGGCCTTCGTCTTTCTTCGGTGCCTCGGCAACGATCGCCTCGGTGGTGATCGCCAGACCGGCAACCGATGCAGCGTGCTGCAAGGCCGAGCGGGTGACCTTGGTCGGATCCAGGATGCCCATCTCGATCATGTCACCGAACTCGCCGGTGGCAGCGTTGTAGCCGAAGTTGCCCTTGCCTTCCTTGACCTTGTTCAGCACTACGCTGGGCTCTTCGCCGGCGTTGGCGACGATCGCACGCAGCGGCGATTCCAGCGCGCGGCGGGTGATCGCGATGCCGTGGTCCTGATCGATGTTGTCGCCCTTCAGGCCTTCGACGGCCTTCAACGCGCGAATCAGTGCAACGCCACCGCCGGGGACTACGCCTTCTTCGACCGCTGCGCGCGTGGCGTGCAGGGCGTCTTCGACGCGGGCCTTCTTTTCCTTCATTTCGATTT
>JBDTXA010000019.1:0-31961 GCA_040006415.1 Rhodanobacter sp. | reverse complement strand
GCGCGCAGGGCTACGACTTCGTCACCGTGTCGGAGCTGGCCGGGCTCACCCGCGAGCAGACCATGCCGCCGCTGGCGCCCGGTTCGCTGTCGCGCTGGGCCGACCGCTCGGTGTTCTTTGCGTTGGGATGGTTCGGCCATCTGATTCGCTGGCTGTTGACTGCCGCCATCACCCTGGGCGTGGCCCGGCTGTTGCTGCTGGGCGGCCTCGCCCTGCTCAACCGCGCGCGCGAACGACGACGCGCGCCGCCGGTGCTCGGCGACGATCCGCCGCTGGTTTCGGTACTGATTCCGGCCTACAACGAGGAGAAGGTGATCGCCAGCTCGATCCACCGGATCCTGGCCAGCCGCTACCGCAACCTCGAAATCATCGTGGTCGACGACGGCTCCATCGACGCCACTTCGGCCGTGGTCCGTGAGCACTACGCGCATGAGCCGCGCGTGCGGCTGATCACCATCCCCAACGGCGGCAAGGCGCATGCCGTCAACCGGGCCCTGCACGAATCCAACGGCGCGATCGTGGTGGCGCTGGACGCCGACACGCAATTCGAGCCGAACACCATCTCGCGACTGGTGCGCTGGTTCGCTGATCCGAAAGTCGGCGCCGTGGCCGGCAACGCCAAGGTCGGCAACCGCATCAACCTGATCACCCTGTGGCAGGCGCTGGAATACATCACCGCGCAGAATCTCGAACGCCGCGCCCTGGCCGCACTCGGCGCGATCACCGTGGTGCCCGGCGCGGTCGGCGCCTGGCGTCGCGAAGCACTGGAACAGCTCGGCGGCTTCCCCGCCGATACGCTGGCCGAGGACCAGGACCTCACCATCGCCGTGCAGAAAGCCGGCTACCACACCCTGTTCGACGCCGAGGCGATCGCCTGGACCGAGGCACCCGACAGCGCCGGCGGCCTCGCCCGACAGCGCTTCCGCTGGGCCTACGGCACCCTGCAATGTCTGTGGAAACACCGCGACGCCACCTTCCGGCCGCGCTACGGCGCACTCGGCATGATCGCGCTGCCGCAGGTGTGGCTGTTCCAGATCCTGTTCTCGGTGGTTTCGCCGCTGGTCGATCTGGTGCTGGTCTGGCAGATCATCGCCACCGGCCTCGACTACCTGCAGCACCGCGGCCAGTTCGACGACACAAACCTGATGCGGATGCTGATCTTCTACGCCGCCTTCATGGCCGTCGACCTCGCTGCCGCCGCCCTCGCCTTCGCCATGGAGAAGAAGGAAAAGTGGAGCCTGCTGTGGTGGCTGGTGCTGCAGCGCTTCGGCTACCGCCAGCTGATGTACTACGTGGTGGTGCGTTCCGTATGGACGGCCATCCGCGGTCCCTCGGTTGGCTGGGGAACGCAGGAGCGCAAGGCAACGGTGAATGCCGCAGAGGCATTGAAAGTTTAGGCTACGTCACTGCGCGTGCGTTGACGCATAAAGGGAGACCTATCGGACGCTCTTTCCAAAAATGGCGCCCAGCGGAGTCATCGCTACCAGGACACGACAAGCTCTCGCCCATGTCCGCCATGGGCGGTCACGTTCCTCCTGCAATCTTCGCCGGCTGAACCCACCGCGGCCGTGGGGAGCAACAAAATCCGCCCCATATCCAGGCGCACAGGACATCACACGCGCCAGATAGGTGCTCAGTGTTTCAACATCTGGTCACGCGCCTGCTCCGCGCGTGAGGCGCCGATAGCCGTTTCGACTTCCTTTACTTCCTCGGGCGGCGGCAGCACGGCATCGAAACCTAGCAACTGAATCCACAACTCGCGGCACCAACCGTTGGTGTGATACAGGTGATGATCTTCGTCTTGCTCGACCGCGTCGCGCGCGGCCTTGAGCGTCTTGATTTCCTCACCCTTGCCGTGTTTGGCGACGTGCCCGATGAGTTCCCAATTGGCGTGGTCTTTTGTTTCAGCCAGTACCACGCATTCGCAGGCCACCAGTTGGGCGGCGGCCTTGTCGCCTGCGTCCAAGGCCATTTCCATCGCAATGACCAGCGCCGCGCCGATGTGGCCCACGACCTTGCGTCCCGGAGTCATCTTTTCGATATCCAGTCCCAGCGTCTCGAACATCCCGGTCACGACCTGCACATGGGTACGGGTCTCCTCCAGATATCCCGTCCATTCCTCGCGCAAGTCGTCGTTGACCGCACACCGCAACGCAGTTTCATACACTTTGACTCCACCCAGCTCTGTTTCCAACGCCTGATACAACAGTTCGTGCAGCTGGGCCTGGTCGAAGCCTGTCTTTTTCATGTCAGCGCTCTCTATTGAAGGGACAAAAACACTGCGCCCGTCGATATGAGAAATGCGTGAAAAACTTGTCGACAATGCGTGCCACCGCTGTCACCGGCGGCGGAGATCGATTCTGATCTTGTCTACCCATTTCCAGCCGGATGCCGACCATCGGATTGGATGACGAACGGCTACTGTGTTAGCCGTCTCCCCGTATCCGCATCGTCAGTCCCTTCAGGAAATTGCGCAGCAGCTGGTCGCCGCAGAGGCGGAAATTCTTGTGGTCGGGCTGGCGGAACAGTGCGCTGAGTTCAGGCTTGGTGGCGGGGAAGTCGGCGGCTTCAAGGATCTCGTGCATGTCGACATCTTTCAGCTCGAACGCCACGCGGAGTTTCTTCAGCACCACGTTGTTGGTGATGCGCTTCTCCGGCGCTCGCGGCGGGCGGCTTTCATCCTTGCCGCGGCGGTAGAACACCAGGCCGTCGAGAAACAGCGCCACCACCTTGTTGCTGCATTCGACGTAGCCTGACTCTCCGTCCTTCTTCAAATACGTCTGAACCGTTTCCTTGTCGATCGGAAAATCGGGATCGGCCAGGTGGATGATCTCCACCACCTTGCCGTCGCTGAGGTCGAGCATGTAGCGGATGGCGCGCAGTACGTCGTTGTTGATCATGTCGTTCCGAAAGGTCTCACGTGAGGCCGCCATGCTACAGCGCTACAGGCATGAGTTTTAGTCGGCAGTCCATCCAACCCCTTTTTCGCTCCCGCTGCGTTTCATCTTCCACACCCCCAGAGGAGAACCGCGCCATGAAACTGAAAGCCCTGTTGCGGAGCCTGATGATGGCCTTGCTGGTGATACTAGCCGGCTGTGGCGTCTCCAGGCCCCCCGCTGAGTCTGCGCCAATCGGCCACACAGCCGATCCAGCGGCACCGGAGAACACGACGGCACCCAGGATTATGCCGGAACCCGTGGCGCGTCCTGCCTCCTCCGAGCAGGAAGCATCGCGCGACAAGACGCTCAACGAAATGGCCGCCTCGACCGTGACATCCCTTCCCATGGCTTCGCCCTCCGCACCGCCCGCGCCACCTCCACCGATGATGAGGCAGCAAGTAGTCAGCGAAGGCATGGTGTCCACCGACCGAATGGTTATGCGGTCCTTGATGCCGCCGATGCAACCCATGCCCGGCGACATCAGCACCGAGAACTACACCCATCGCGACACCAATCCTATCCATTTGGTCAGCGAGCAGCCGGTTTCCACTTTCAGTATCGATGTCGACACCGGCTCTTACACCAATGTGCGCCGCATGTTGAACCAGGGCCAGCTGCCACCCGTCGATGCGGTGCGTGCGGAAGAGTTCATCAACTACTTCGATTACGGCTACACACCGCCGGCGGATCGCGAGCAGCCCTTCAGCGTGACCACCGAACTGGCACCGGCACCGTGGAATGCGCAGCGTCAACTTTTGCTGGTAGGCATCCAGGGTTATCGCGTGCCCGCGTCGGAGATTCCAGCATCCAACCTGGTCTTTCTGATCGACACGTCCGGCTCGATGAACGAAGCGGACAAGCTTCCGCTGCTGCGGGCATCGCTGAAGCAGCTGGTGCGTCAGCTGCGCAGGCAGGATCGCGTAGCCATCGTCACCTACGCCGGGTCGGCCGGTGTCGCGCTGGCATCCACCGCCGGCGACAAACACGCCACCATCGATGCCGCGATCGACGCGCTTGGCGCCGGTGGCTCCACCAACGGCGCTGCCGGCATCGAGCTTGCGTACGCGCAGGCCGAGCAAGGTTTCATCAAAGGCGGTGTGAACCGCGTGCTGCTGGCCACCGATGGCGACTTCAATGTTGGTAACGTCAGCGAAGAAGCGCTGAAAACCACGATCGAGGATCACCGCAAGAGTGGTGTCGCATTGACCACGCTTGGGTTCGGCGAAGGCAACTACAACGACGCGATGGCAGTGATGCTGGCCGATGTCGGTAACGGCAGTCATCATTACATCGACACTCTCCAGGAGGGTCGCCGGGTGCTGGTCGACGAGATGTCCGCCACTCTGCTGACGATTGCCAAGGACGTGAAGATCCAGATCGAGTTCAACCCGTCCCAGGTGCAGGAATACCGCCTGATCGGCTACGAAAAGCGGATGCTCAAGCGCGAGGATTTCAACAACGACAAGGTCGATGCCGGTGAGATCGGTGCCGGTGCCAACGTCACCGCGATCTACGAGATCGCCCCGAAAGGTTCGAAGGGCGCGCGCATCGATCCCCTTCGCTACGGCAACCGCGCCAAGGCCACGACCGACAATAACGAACTGGCCTTTCTGCGCCTGCGCTACAAGCTGCCGGGGCAGTCGAACAGCAAACTGATCGAACGTCCGATTGCAACGCACGTCGAAGCCAGCGCCAGCGAACGTCTGCGCTATGCCGCGGCCGTGGGCGCGTTCGCCGATGCACTGCGCGGCGGCAAGTATCTGGATGGCTTCGGCTACGAGCAGATCGCCGCACTGGCCAACGGCGCACGTGGCAGCGACGCCAGTGGCTACCGTGCCGGCTTCGTGCAACTAGTGAAGCTGGCTGGAGGTCTGGCCACGCCTGACCACAATCGTACGCCTGACACAGTATCGCGCTGAGGTTTGCGGTCCTGACGCGCGAGTAGTGGTTACGGACACGATCCTTTTTGTGCCCTTCCCCCGTCACTGCCGTGCAACAGGACCGACATTGACGAAAGCAAGAGCACCCATCCCCAGCCCTCCCCTGCATGCAGGGGAGGGAGCGACACACGGTGTTCCATTGCTGCTTGAAGAGAACCGAGTCCGGCACGGTGCGCCTTCCTCGCACGCAGAGTGCAGTGCTCCTCCCCCTACTTGCAGGGGCAGGCTGGGAGGGGGTAGCGCTCTTTGCGACCACTCGCACAACCTATCCGCTGCCGGCCGTTATCGCTTACCCTCGCTGACCATGGATGCTGCGGTCGACCCCGATGCGATGCTGATGCTTGCCTACGCGCGCGGCGACCTCGCTGCGTTCGAGACGCTGTACGCGCATCATCGCGGCATGCTCTACCGGTTTCTGCTACGCAGCGTGCGCGATCCGCACCGTACCGACGAGTTGTTCCAGGAAACCTGGAGCCGGGTGATCAGCGCCAGGGCGCGCTACCAACCGCAGGCGAAATTCAGCACGTGGCTGCTGCAGATCGCACACAATTTGATGATCGACGGCTCACGCCGCAAGCGACCGATCAGCGGTACCGACGAGGCGGAAATCGCGCTGGCCAATATCGCGATGCCCGAGCGCGAACAGCCCGATCACGCCTTGTCTGACTTCGAGCGTCGCCGCGGTCTGCAGCGGGCGATCGAGCAACTGCCCGATGAGCAGCGCACCGCCATCCTGCTGCGTCTGGAGAACGATCTGAGCCTGGAGGAAATTGCCGAAGTCACCGGCGTCGGCCGCGAGACGGTGAAATCGCGCCTGCGCTATGCCATGAATCGACTACGCGAAGTGCTTTCCGAATGACCAACTCACTGCCCCCACAGCGCCCGCCGGCGCCCGACGATCCGATGCCCGGCGAAGTCGAGCTGCGAGCGTTTTACGGCAAGCTGCCGCAGAAGGAACCCGGCCCGGCACTGGATGCCGCCGTGCTGCGAGCCGCGGCCGAGGCCGTGTCGGCAGGCGACACACGACCCGGCAAGACCCGCGCGCCTCGCTGGTTGATCGGCCTGGGCAGCGCCGCCACGCTCGTGCTTGCCGCCGGCCTGGCGTGGCAGATGCGCGGCATGCCTCCAACCGACAATGTCTCTCCCAACGTGACGGCCAGCGCCGATGTGGCGAAGAAGGCGGTCACTACGCGGGCATCGGCGGCACGTCAGATGACGCACGACAGCGCCACGGAACAGGCCGCGCCGTCCGAACTGTCACCACCGCCTGAGCCGGCGAAACAACCACCACCGAAGCGCATGATGCAGGCGGCACGATCAGGCCACGTACTGAAGACCATGACTGACAAGCCCTCGCCGCAAGCCATCCAGGGTTACGCCGCGGATTCTCAGGTAGTGCGCTCCGGCGCACCGGTAGTGCACGAGACGGAGGCAGCCCGCCGTCCCTCATCCGGCGCCAGGGCGGCGTCAAACCGGGCCATGCCATCACCACGGGTTTCTCCCCAAGCCAAGACCGCCAAGTCGCTGCCCGCCCCGGCTGCACCGGGACCTCCCTTGCCGGTAGAGCAGATGTCGGCGATGTCCATCCCGGGCGACGTTCCGGCGCAGCTGCAACAGATTCGCCAGCTTTATGCGCTGGGACGCGACCAGGAAGCGCGGGCGAAACTGCTGGCATTTCACAAAGCCCACCCACACCAGGAGCTGCCTGACGATCTCCGCGCACGGCTGCAGCAACCATGAGCGACGACCTGTTCACGTTGGCCCGCGCCTGCCAGCACCAGGAAGAGATCAAGAAAAGCCGCTTTCTGGCCCAGGCCGTCGCCATCGACTCGCCGGAGCAAGCGCTGGCATTCGTGCGCGAGATCAGTGATCCCACCGCCACCCATAACTGCTGGGCCTATCGCATCGGGCAGGACTACCGCTTCAACGATGACGGAGAAGTCGCCAGCACCGGCGGCCGCCCGATCCTGCAGGCGATCGAGGGTCAGGCGATGGACCGCGTGGTCGTGGTGGTCACCCGCTGGTACGGCGGTACCAAGCTCGGTGTCGGCGGCCTCGTTCGTGCGTACGGCGGCACCGCAGCGGAATGCCTGCGTCGCGCCGATCGCGAACCGATCGTGGCCACGAGCCGCCTCGGCGTGCACTGTGAATTCGCCGAGCTGCCGTTGTTGAAAGCGCGCATGAAAGACCTTCAGGTCGAGGTCGAACAGGAACACTTTGGGGCCGACGGCGTCACGCTCGAACTGCGCTTGCCAGACAGTTTCATCGCCGAACTCGAACTGCTGATCAGCGACATCACCCGAGGCCGAGACACAGCGAAGCGCCTCGACTGACTCGCGCTGCTGCCCCTGATAGGAGCGAGTTCAGTCGCGATGCTCTGGCTTGTGAAATTGGAGCAGAAGCATCGCGCATGAATGCGCTCCCACAACACGCTAACGACTCACCCTCGGCCGCAAACAAACCCTTCACGCACCCCCTGTGGATTGAATCAGCGCCCACGCCCCCCACTTCAAGGCCTGCGTGTCTTCGTGCGCGCTTCCTCGAGTCATCCTGCGAGAGTCCATGAGCAACGCCACCACCGACACGTCCCCTCCCCGCCGCATCGGCGCCTTGCGTGAACTCTGGCCCTTCATTAAACCGCACAAGGCACTGGCGATCGGCTGGCTGCTGTTTCTGGCGATGTCGTCGGGCGCGTCGCTGCTGCTGCCGATGGCGTTCCGCCACATCATCGACCAGGGCTTCGGCAACTCCAGCCTCGCGGTGATCAACGAGACCTTCCTGGCCATGTTCGCGGTGGCGCTGCTGCTGGCCTTCGCCACGGCGGCGCGCTACTTCTGCATCACTCTGCTCAGCGAGCGCGCGCTGGCCTCGCTACGTGACGCGCTGTATGCGCACGTGATCCGGCTCGACGTGGGCTTCTTCGAAAAGAGCCGCGTCGGTGAACTGATCTCCCGCCTCAGCGCCGACACCGAAGTGGTGCAGGCGCTGATCGGCTCGGGCGTATCGATAGCGCTGCGCAGCGCGGTGATGCTGGTTGGCGCCGCGGTGGCGATGGTCTGGACTGCGCCGTCGCTGGCCGGCCTGACCGCGCTGGTGATTCCCGCGGTAATGCTGCCGATCTTGCTGTTCGGCCGCCGTGTGCAGAGGCTGTCGCGCGCCAGCCAGGACCGTCTCGCCGATGCCGCCGCCATCGCCAATGAAACCCTCAACGCCTCCACCGCGATCAAGGCGTATGCGCGTGAAGTGATCGAGAGCAACCGCTACGCCAGCGCCATCTACCGCGCACTGGCCACCGCGCGCCGACGCATCGGCATGCGTGCCCTGCTCACCATGTCGGTGATCGTGCTGGTGTTCGGCGCCATCACCCTGGTGCTGTGGGCCGGCGCGCGCCATGTGCTGGCAGGCACGCTGGACGCTGGCGTGCTGGGGCAGTTCGTGCTGTATGCGATCTTTGCTGCCGGTTCTGTGGCAGGCCTGTCCGAAGTGTGGGGCGACGTGCTGCGCGCTGCCGGCGCCATGGAGCGCATCGGCGAACTGTTGGCCGAACGCCCCGAGATCACCGCGCCTGCCCAGCCGGTAGCCCTGCCCAAGCCGGCAAGCGGTGCGCTGCAGTTCGACCACGTCACCTTCCATTACCCGACCCGACCCAACACGGCGGCGCTGGAAGACTTCAGCCTCACCGTCGAACCCGGCCAGACCGTCGCTCTTGTCGGCCCCTCCGGCGCCGGCAAGAGCACCGTGTTCTCCATGCTGCTGCGTTTTTACGATCCGCAGTCCGGCAGCGTAAACGTCGACGGCATCGATCTGCGCGCACTGACCTTGCCCGACCTCCGCGGCGCCATCGCATTGGTGCCGCAGGAAACCATCATCTTCAGCGGCAGCGCTGCTGACAACATCCGCTTCGGTCGCCAGGACGCCAGCGACGCGGAAGTCATCGAAGCGGCCAAGGCCGCCGAAGCGCATGAGTTCATCAGCGCGCTGGACGACGGCTACGACGCTGAAATGGGTGAACGTGGGGTCCGTCTTTCCGGCGGCCAGCGGCAACGCATCGCCATCGCCCGCGCCATCCTGCGCGACGCCCCGCTGCTATTGCTGGACGAAGCCACCTCGGCCCTGGATGCGCAATCCGAAGCCGCCATCCAGCAAGCACTCGAACGCCTCGAAAAAGGCCGCACGACCCTCGTCATCGCCCACCGCCTCGCCACCGTGCAACGCGCCGACCGCATCGTGGTGATGGACGGCGGACGCATCGTGGCGCAAGGCACGCATGAGAGTCTGCTCGCTGAAGGTGGCTTGTATGCGGAGCTGGCGCGCTTGCAGTTTGTGGCGTGACGGTTCTCATGGCGTAAAACCCTGCGAAATTCTGCTTTCGGAAGCGCGCGATCATCGATGCCTTGACCCGTCCGAGCGCGCTAATAAAGCAATCTTCCGCTATCGGCTCAAGGGTGGCCGCTCAGCCTTTGTGACCTGCTGCGCGCAGCACGAAACAGGTCAGAACGCCGCCTGCTGCATCTGTAGTGGAACCTCGGTCTCGCGTTCGCACGACTTGATACTCGGGACGGACTGACAGCACGTCAGCTATATATCCAGGCGATAAAGTAGCCGTGAGCCGCCGGCCGCCTATCCCTCCGATACACCCAGTTTTTGGGGCGCTCTCAAAGCGTCCAAGGCAAGACATTCCCGACGGATCGAACGTTCCCCAACCTCGTCGAGTCAGGAATATTGTCATCCCACAAGCTCCTTTCCTTACCGCCATTGGCGCCTCTCGACGCCCAGTTCGTCGGCCTGACGGTCGCGGTTGCTGGCCCAGCTGCCTTGATGTCATGCGGAGCTAGTCGCCGGACCAGCGGACCAGCGAAAGGGCCGAGCCTAGCGGACTCGATGGCAAACTGTTCGAGCGGATCCTGCGAGCCCGGCGAAGGGTGCTGACGGCGTCGTGACCGTCTCAATCGTGCGCAACGATATCGGTCACGCGGCGGCGCCGGGTGGCGTGATGAAAGATTCGATGCGGGTGGCGTTCGACATCGCCTCCGAACTGGGCGGCAGAATGGTGTTTCGGAGCGTCGGCAGCAGTCGTGCAAGGCTCAATGGCGATTTCGAATTCCTCTCCCTCGCGTTAACCTCACCGCTGATTCCCAAACCATCCACCACCATGTCCATCGTCCTGACGCCCTTCGCCCGCACCCGCCTATTTCCACCCAACAGCCGACCGAGCGCCATCCAGGATTGCAGCGCCGACGAATTCGAGCAGCGTCTCAATACCGAGTTGCCGTTGAAAGACCTCGAGGGATACGCGCCCTTCTGTCGCCTGCACGTGCACCACAACCGGACGTCCACCCGCTGCACGGCTGTGCCTGTCACCGATACCAACCATCACCTCCTGCGCTCCGCCTATGAGGCGCGCAGCAGCGATGAGCTGCCCGTGCTGGTGCGCTGGTTCGGCGGCATCGACCCGCCCGTGGCCCGCTACCTGCTGCCGATCCTCTACAGCCGTGATCAGCTTGCAAAAGAAGGCTCGCCCATCGACGCCGACTGGGGCGTCGTCGGTTGTCTCTACACCGCCGAACCGGAGGAAATTCCGATGGTGCCGATCACTATGCTGCGCAATGCGCTGGGCGTGGGCGAAGGTGGCTCGGGTGTACCGCTGGATCGGGAGGCTTACTGCCGCAGTGCGGCGTTCTGGGAAGCGCATGCGAACTGGAGGAGGTGAGTGTGTGCATCGGCACGCTCTGGATGGAGCCTTTCGTCGCCCAACGACCGGCTCAATCGCTGCCAAATAGACGGCCACATCTCCCATCTTCAGTCACGCCCCCAAGAAATGGCTTTAGCTTTTTTGCTCCGATTCCGTTCCCGCTGAGTGCGGGCCCCGACCAGCGGTGGAGCTGCTCAGCTCAGGGAATCAGCACCGCCGCACCGTCAAATTTACCGGCACGCAGATCGGCCAGCGCCTGGTTGGCTTCGGTTAGCGGATAAGCCGTGGTGTGGGTCACGATGCCAATCTCAGAGGCGAGGCGAAGAAAGTCGAGGCCATCCTGCCGGGTCAGGTGAGCCACCGAGAGCAGCTCGCGTTCTTCCCACAACAGCTCATAGGGAAAGCTGGGAATATCGCTCATGTGGATGCCGGCGCAAACCACGCGACCTCCCTTTTTGAGCGCCTTCAGGGCGCTGGGTTATCAGCTCTCCAGCCGTGGCGGAGATGATCGCCACATCCAGCAGTGCCGGCGATGACTCGTCGGAACCACCGGCCCAGACGGCGCCCAGGCTCCGGGCAAATGCCTGTGTGCCGACATCACCGGCGCGAGTGAACGCGAACACCGACCTGCCCTGCCATTTAGCCACCTGCGCCACGTTATGCGCAGCCGCACCGAAACCGTACAGGCCGATTTTCTTGCCTTCACCACCCAGCTGCAGCGCACGCCATCCGATCAGTCCCGCACACAGCAGGGGCGCCAGCGATTCGTCGCTACCCACCTCGCCCAGTGGAAAGACATAGTGCGCATCGGCAATGGCTGAGGTGGCAAAGCCGCCATCACGCGTACAGCATTACGCCGAAATCATCGCGCCGATGTGGTTTGCGCCCCATGCCGCCGTCAGCTCCTCCTGCATCACGCTTGGCGCGGAGCGCACGGCATATTGAAAGAAGTAGAACACGGCACATAGCAGCCATGCCACGAAGAACATGGCTTTGAGATGCGTGGGCGGAGCGGTGCCCGGCGGTGACGCAGTACGAATCTTGCGGGAAGTCGCAGACATCGAATTTCCTTTAGCTGGGGCGGCCGGTCTCATTCAAAAATGATGGAGAACTTGGCGATCGCGGTGGCTGCGATCGAAAGCAGAGAAGACAAGCCCGTCGTCAGATGCATTCAGGGAATGAGTCGCATGGGGTTTCTTGTTGCCCTCCGCAGCGCGACCCGATCGGAAGACATCGTCTGTGCGCTAACGATGGCTCTATGCTCCTTTCCTGCTTTCGCCGTCCGCGCTGCGCTGGCTTGGTGATCACCATGAGCGCATTCAAGGGATCGCGGTAGCCCCGGAAACTACCTGGGGACGCTCTGCATAAGCCGTCATCCCAGCGCGGCGCGCAAACTAGCTTTGTTCCTGCGCGCTTCCTTGCCGCTATCGGTACCTGGTCAACTAAAAAGTCGTGGGCCACGCGATGGAGGCTCGTCCTGCTTCAGGTTGAACCACTCGCCAATCTGGGTCCGGCAGCAGCACCGGTAAGGGCACCTGTTCGCTGACGATGCTTCTTCTCGAAGCGATCCTGGCCTCTGAAACCAGTGTAAAGCTGTAGAACTTCTCATCAGACGTCGATTCCGGTGCCATCACTTGTGTCCGCGAAGGTCTATCGCTCGAAACCATCAAGACCCGGTGTCGAAAGAGCGACTGGTCCTCTTTTTTCAAAAGACGAACCCGGCTCTCGCGCGCTCCCTGACATGAGCGCTGCCGCGGCGTTTTTGGCGATGCGCGTCTGACGAAAGATTGACCTGACAGATGCTCCCCGGGTCTGATCACTTCACAATGGTTCCGTAAAACGAGCGCGATCGCGCTCGATTCTGCACTGTGATCAGACGCGAAGCGGAGGAAATGGTTCGGAATACTGGGGCGACGGCTTGGTCATGCAGACTTCAAACAGCGGGCTTTCCAACCAAGCCGCCAGCCACGCGTGCAACGAAGGCAAGGTCTTCCCTGCAAACCAGGCTGGATCCACCGCCGCAAACTGTCGGACGAACGGGAAGATCGCAAGATCAGTGGCACATGGCGCGTCACCACCCAGAAATGGCTGGCGTTTCAGCCGCGACTCCAGCGGCAGCAGCAACACCGTCACGGCGAGCGCACGAAGCTCATTACGCTGGTGCGTCTCGTCCGGGTAGCGATCGGGATATTTGTAGCGATCCAGATGACGCTTGAACTCGACATCGTTGCGTCGAAGCAGGTCGAGATTTTCGGCCGATTGCGCCCTGCTCCACCAGCCTTCCGGATCGGCAACAGACCACGCCCAGCGCATGATGTCCCAGCTTTCCTCCCATACCTGGCCGTCGGGGAGCTGCAGTACCGGCACCGTAGCTTTGGGTGACAACGCGAGCATGGCGGCGGGCTTGTCACGAAGGCTCACTTCGACCGTATCAAATGCCATTCCCGCCTGAAGCATCGCCATGCGGGCACGCATCGCGTAAGGGCAGCGGCGAAAACTGTAGAGCAGCGGTAACACTTCTGGCGATGTTGGTTGGCAGGAAATCGGTTCGCTCCGGTACTCGTTAGCCGCTCGGAGGCCCAAGGCTAGCGCAATAGGACCGCAGATCAGACTCCGTGACATCCGATCGCCGCGTTGACGAGCTTGCGACGTGCCTCCGGGCAGCAGGACCACCGAACCAGACTCGTTCCAAAGGCAATGTAGGCATCGCAAGCGACAAACCTGCGCGTTCGTGCGGCTGCACGTTCTTTTCATGGGCAGGGTCGCAAACTTCTTTACAAGCCAGGCCATGCCGCGTCGACGGATACGATCAAACGAATCTCGATCGCGGTGAGTCATTCCCGGACAGAAAAGCCGGACAGAAAAGGCAGAGTCGACATAATGATCGGGCATTTCCGCAACCCACTTCGCACTCCGCTGCGTGGAGCATCTGTGTGAGGCGTCAACGAAAGTCACTCGCAGCATCGTGGGTCGATCTTGCAACGGGCTCCATGGAGCTCATGCAAGGCTCGGCAGTCGTCATTGCAAAACGAACCAGGGCGATGGCTGCGGCCGGAGTGAACCCGTCGGCAGCGCACGATCGAGAGATGAAACGCATGGTCGACGAGAAAGTGATCGCCTCGACCGATTCGTTGGCGAGCATGGCGCTCGTCGCAACCTCGGCTTGGCAGTCGATGTTTCTTGGTCCCATATTCGGTGGGCGAACCCCCAGTACCACGGAGGTTCAGCGGCTCGCGACCAGCGTGATCAAATCAGGCATGGAGCCATACAAGAAGGCGGTTCGCAGCAACGTAAAACGCCTTCGTAAATAATCGGGCGAGGACAGCGGCCGGCAGTTGGAAAACCGGCCGGTCCATCCGGTAAGTTACGGCACCGAGTCGCTGTCCTGCTGGGCCATCGGCAGGACCACCATCTCGTGGATTTCCATGTGGTCTGGCTGGGCGATGGCATACATCACCGCACGCGCCACGTCATCGGGCTTGAGCATGTCCGGCTTGGGACTGTCAAAGAACGGCGTGTCGACCATGCCGGGTTCGATCAGTGTCACTCGTACGCCATGCTTGCCGATCTCCTTGCGGAAGCCATGGCCGATGCCGGTCGCGGCCCACTTGCTGGCGCTGTACATGGAGCCGGCAATCGAACGACGGCCGGCAATCGAGCTGGTGATCACCGCATGACCGCGACTGGCTTTCAGCGCCTCGGCTGTACATTGCAGGGTCAGCGCAAGTCCGTAGACGTTGGTCATCAGCAGTCGCTCCCAGGATTCGGGATCGGCGCCGATGAAGCCACCCGGCGCGCCGCCGGTACCGGCGTTGGCAAACACCACGTCGATGGACCCGAAGCGTTCGGTAGCGGATCTGACTGCAGAACTAAGCTGTTCATGTGAGGTCACGTCGGTGGGCACCACCAGTACCTCGCCGGACAGCTCTTCGTACAGCGCATCGAGCCTGTCCTGCGATCGCGCAAGAAGAACCAGTCGAAAGCCTTGGCTCGCCGCCTGTCGGGCAACCGCGGCGCCGATGCCGGTCGACGCACCGGTAATCAACATGACACGTTCGTTGCTCATGACGACTCCTTCAAAGTCGATAGCGTAGGCAGACGTCTGTGAAGTGGGCGGCAACCTCATGTTGAACCTGCCAAACAGTCGATGCGAAAACAGCGCAAAGTCGTATAGCCTCCCGAGCTGTCAGCCTTCGCTTGTGCCAGCCCGGGTCCATGTAAAGTGATGCCTGCCCAACCCTCAACGCGTCAGGAAACCGCCATGTGGACCTGGACTGGCCAGCAGCGACCACCCTTTGCCGACACGCCCGATCCGGGGCAGGAATCAGTCTGGGATTACCCGCGACCGCCGCGGCTTCAGCCCGACCCTCGTCAGGTCACGGTGTCTGTTGGAAACCGCGTGCTCGCCGATACCCGGCGTGCCATCCGCGTACTCGAAACCGCGAGCCCGCCGACGTTTTATCTGCCACCGGACGACATCGATCACGACCTGCTGCGCGCGGCGGCGGGAGGCTCGGCGTGTGAGTGGAAGGGACGCGCGCGCTACTGGAGCGTGGTGTCCTCGGATGGTGCCGTTTTAGAGGCCGTAGGCTGGAGCTATCCCGAACCGACAGCCGCTTTTGCAGCCATCGCTGGATGGCTGTCGTTTTACCCCGGTCGACTGCACTGCGAAGTGGACGGCGAGCGCGTGCGGCCCCAGCCCGGTGGCTTCTATGGTGGTTGGATGACACGCGAAATTGCCGGCCCGGTGAAAGGCTTGCCCGGCACCGGACACTGGTGATGCACCTGCTTGATGCGATGTGATGGCACCGCGGTGGGTCGAATCGACCGCGAAATCTTTCTACAGAGAAAAACCGATGACCTTCGATAGTGACAAACCTCCGGTTGCCGGCCTGACCCAACCGGCGCACGTGCTGGTAACCGGCGCGAGCTCCGGCATCGGTTTGGGGCTGGTGAAAGAGCTGCTGGCCAATCGGCACGTGGCGTCGGTAACGGCTGTTTCGCGCCACGCAACCAGCAGCGAGCCACTGCTTCGGTTGAGTCGGGAAACCACCGCCGAACGGCTGTCGATGATGGATGTCGACCTCATCGACGAAGCCGCCATCAATGCCCTGCCCGATGCGCTGCGCGAACGGCATCCGCGCCTGCATCTGGTGATCAACGCTGCAGGTGTGTTGCACGCGGACGACCTGCGCCCCGAACGGTCGATCAAGCAACTCACCCGCAGCGCGCTCGACCAGGCGTTCGCGCTCAATGCCTTCGCCCCGATCCTGCTGGCACGCGCGCTGATGCCGCTGCTGGATGATGACGAGGGATCCGTGTTCGCCTCGCTATCGGCGCGGGTCGGCTCGATCGGCGACAACCGGCTCGGTGGCTGGTACGCCTACCGCGCCAGCAAGGCAGCACAGAATCAGCTGATCCGCACCTTCGCGATCGAGCTGGCGCGGCGCCATCCGAAAGCCTGCTGCCTGCTGCTGCATCCGGGCACGGTCGACACGCCCTTGTCCGAACCGTTCCAGGCCAACGTGCCGGCGGAGAAACTCTTCACCGTGGAACGCGCATCCACTCAACTGCTAAATATCATCGCTGGCTGCACCCCGGCAGACAGCGGCCGATTCATCGCCTGGGACGGCACCGACATTCCCTGGTGAAAGCGCGCGTGGATGACCGACCTCAACGCGTGGAAGAAGCCGGGTCTGCATCCACCGCGCGCTTGATCTCGGCGACGAATTCGCGCCGAGCCGCAATCAATGCGTCGGACGTGGCATGCGGCCAAGCCGCCACTTGGGTAATCACCAACTCGCGCGACGGATCGACGTAAACCATCTGGCCGAAGATGCCGATCGCCGCGTAGCTGCCATCGGCATCCGTCCACCACAGATAGCCATAACCCCGTTCGGGATCTTCGACGTTTTCCTGACGGCGCACCGCGCCATCGAGCCACGCCTTGGCGACTACCGGTTTACCGGCGATGCGGCCACCTCCAAGCATGAACTCACCCAGGCGCGCGTAGTCGGCCAACGTTGCCGACAGGCCGCTGCCACCGGTGTCGCTGCCATCGCATTCGTCCTTGATCCAGTAGGCATCGGACGCCATGCCGTAAGGCTTCCATATCGTCTGCGAGAGATAGGCGGCCAAAGACTGGTGGGTGGCGCGCTGGACCAGAATCCCGAGCAAATCGGTTTCGGCGGTGTTGTAGTTGAAATGCGTTCCAGCCTGCCATTGCCGCGGCTGCTTTTTCAAGTACGACAACACATGCGCAACACCATCGACGCAGGGTCGCATATACATCTGCGCCACATCGGACTTCGCATCGGCGTAATCCTCGTTCCAGTGCACGCCGGACGTCATCGTCAGCAACTGCTGCACCGTCACCCTGGCGTAGGCGCTGTCGCGCAGCTCCGGAATGTATCTACCGAGCGTGTCCTCCATGCTATGGATGTCACCGCGTTGCAAGGCAATACCCAGCAGTGTCGACGTCACCGATTTGGCGACCGAGAACGACTCCCACCGTTGCGCCGGCCCGAATCCCAGCGCATAACGCTGCAAGCGGATGCGACCATGCTGGAGCACTATCACTCCGGCGATGTGGTGCTGGTCCATGTAGCTGGAGAGAACCCCCGAAGCACCCGTCCCGTCCAGCGCCAGCGGCTTGCCTTGCGGCAGCGCGTGGACGTTCACACCGTGCGCCGTATGATCGCTGGGGAAAAGTTTGTACATCTTTCGGAACTGAGCCTCGCGTTGCGCCTGTGGCCAGAACAACACGGCTTCGCGTCGCTCGCCGACAGTTGCCGTGCTGTTGTTTTCGCTCGCCAACGACGGCACCGAAACGATGAGACACAGTGCGGTAGCCAAGAGAGACATAAAGGTGTTTGAACGCATGACAGTGAGTGCCGAAAAGGTGGGGAAGCCACCATCTTAACGACCCGTGCAGACCTGAATCGAGCTCTGGTTGGGCGACGGGCATTCGCGCAGTGTCCTATATCCATTTGTACCTGATTAACGTCGCGCCTCAGCTCACAGTGCCTCGCAACCCTTGCGCGCGGCGGTTAGATTTTGCTCCCTCCCCTGCTTGCAGGGGAGGGCTGGGGTGGGGTCGCTCTTGATCCACTTGACAGCAAGAGCACTCCCTTACCGAAAACACTACCTTCCGTCGCCAGCCTCCGCCTGCCCGCCGGGAGAAGGGAAAAACCCCCTGACTTCCCACGTCATCACTTGCTTTCCAACAACGGGAATCGCCAGGTTGCCGAAGCTGGGGCTGGTCATACAAGCTGAGGTTCAACGCCAATGAGGCATTTGTATGGCATCCGATGCAGGTTCAATCGGACAGCGCTTTGACCAACGTGAATCGCAAGCTCTATTTCACCTGAAAGTCATGCCAGTTTTCACGCCACCGTCCTGAATACGGTGTTCCCATGTTTTAACAAAAGCCGCCGCGGCGTCTCAACCACCAAGCTGCAACCCTGTACGACGCCAGCGCTGCAAACCTGCAAGACACGCTTCGTTTCGTCACCCCAAGGAGTTCACCATGATCAAGCGCATCCTTCCCCTGCTGATTGGATTGACGGTCGGCAGCGTCGCTTTTGCTCAGGACATGCCAGCTGCCTCGCAGCCGAAAACCGTTACCACCTTGACCACTACTAAAGTGTCCAGCTGGACGACCCAGCCACCCGAAGGCGCGTTGAGCGAGGATGACGTCAAGGGTGCCATCGCCACCGCCGGCTACAAGGAAGTCAAAGGTCTGGAATTCAAAGATGGCGTGTGGCGCAGCAAGGCTCGCGGTGGAAACAAGCAGTGGGTCAAACTTGCGGTCGGACCACTCACTGGCAAAGTCTACGTCGATGAGGCGCCGTCCAAACTCAACAAGGACGAAGTTACCGCCCATCTCGTGACCGCCGGCTACCAGGACGTCGATGACGTGGAATTCGAGGACGGCCTCTGGACCGCCGAAGCGAAAACCGCTCACGGGCAGGATGTGAAACTATTGGTCGATCCCGACGACGGCAGCGTGGTCGCCAAGTCGCGCGATTGATCTCTGGCAGTTGTAAGGCTTCCGAAGCCGGCGCGTTCCAACGCGCCGGCTTTTTTGATTTCCGGTGCATTCGGAGCACGCCGCTCACGGTGAGCAATGACATTGTAGAAGCCGCTGGCACTTGAGGAGTTGGGGTTTGCCTTTCTTCCGGCGAGCTGACGGAGGCTGGCGACGGAAGTGAGTCTTCAGGGAAGGAAGCTGCTGTTGCCGTCAAGTGAATCAAGACCGACCCCACCCCAGCCCTCCCCTGCAGGCAGGGGAGGGAGCGAAATTCAACACCGCTTGCAACGGTCGCGGGGCGCTGTCAGCTGAGGCTCGACGCTAATCAGGTTCATATATGCCTGAGGCCATGCCTGGTGATATTGACTATGGATGCCTGCGACCGTCCCTGTTGCCGGATTTCTGGTCCTTGTTCTCGTCGGGTATGCGCTTCCCGCTATTGTTGTCCTTGCCGCGAGCATTCTGTTCAGGCTGGGAAAGTTGCGGTTGACGGCCTCGCTGCTGCTGTTGTTGCTGGATATCCTGCCGCTGCCGGGCGTTCTGCTGCTGTTGCTGCTGAAAGTTCTGCTGTTGCCGGTACCTCTGCTCCTGTTGCTGCTGGATATCCTGCTGCCCGTTTCTACGCTGCTCTTGCCGCTGAAAGTCTTGCTGCTCCCTTACCTCCCGCTGCTGTTGCTGCTGGATATCCTGCACCCGCCGGGCATTGCGCTGCCGGTCCTGCTGAAGGCTCTGCTGCTGTCTGTCCTCCCGCTGCTGTTGCTGCTGGATATCCTGCACCTGCCGGGCATTGCGCTGCTGTTGCTGCTGAAGGCTCTGCTGCTGCCTGTCCCGCTGCTTTTGCTGCTGGATATTCTCCTCGTGCTGGACATTGCGCTGCTGTTGCTGCTGAAGCTCCTGCTGCTGCCCCTTCCTCTGCTGCTCACGTTGCTGCTGGATATTCTCTTGCTGTCTGCCGCGCCGATGTTGCCTCGCATCCTGCTGCTGCCGCAAATCCTGTTGCTCGTTGTTCTGTTGCTGACCGTCGCGCTGCTGCTGTCGTTGATCGTGATGTTCTTGCTGTCGGTCACGCGATTCCGCACCGCGGCGACGCTGGTCAAGGATTTGCCTGCTTGCCGCTTCACGTGGCTCGTAGTCATAACTATGGGCCGCGATTGAGCGCTGCTGATCCAGTCGGTGGGGATAGCGGCCGCCGGAATAGTCTCGTTGATAGATTGGCAACGGCGCAGCCCTGGGCGCGTAACGATGGTCCCAGCGATCCCAGCCACTGCGCTGCCGTTCCCAGTGTCTGCCCCAATGCTCGCCCCAGCGCGGAGCGGTGTCATCGCGCCAATCGCGGAAATAAACGGGTGGGCGGCGGTAGTAACCCACGGGCACCCGAAGTACGAATAAAGGCACGTAGTCGGGTGAAACCCAGTCCCACGGGCCGTCGTACCACGGGCTCGAATACCACTCGTCGTCCTGGAAGACCCAGTACAAGCCATCGTAGAAAAAGTAGTTCGAATCCACTCGCGGGTCGTAATAGGCCGGATAGCCGGGAATGCGGACCAGTGTTGGATAGTCCGACATCTCAAATCCCGGGCTGTCGTCGGAGGTTCCGATGCTGAGGCTCCATTGGGTCTGCGCCTGAGCCAGGCTTGACACCGCCGAACCGAGGATTAACGCCATGACAAGCATCACGTAACGCATCATCTCAACCCTCATTGGAACAATCGTGGTCGCCGTAGGCTCACAACCATCACCACTTCCCTGTTGCTTTGGCTCCGCTGGAGACTGGCACAGCGATCGTGAACCGGGGCCGGAGTGGTCGACGTGCGAATCACCACTCATCCGCGCGAAGGTGGACTGATGAAGGTCCGCTCACAACCGGGGCTTTCGTCCGCAGGATCCCTTATCGCAATCGACATACACGGAGCAGCTGGCGCTGACGCGGGCCGCCGATGCGCGGGTCGACAGGGCATGCGAAAAGCGCTGCGACGAGCGCGCTATTTCCGGATTGGCAAATCTGCTGCGGGTGCGCTCCGCGATGACAAAATCTGGCAGCGGTCGGCATGACACCCGAAGATGCGAAGTCGGTCGCCGCGGTAGACCGCATGTCGAACAACGATCTGGTGTCATCCCAGTCGCGGTCAAGCAAGCGCGACAACGAGACCGTCGTTCGACTGCTGTCCGACCCCACCGGCGCGCACTAGCCGCTGGCCAACAAGCTGCCAATGCCATTCCATCCCATCCCGGCGCAAGCGGATGTACCGCAACGATGAGGGGCCGTCGCGCTTCGCGCGCTGAACGACCGCTTCGCGCCGGGAACGTGTCTGATGCGAGCACCATCTCTCTGCTTTGTCCCGGGTCAATTCCAAAACCCAGACAACCACAAGGATGGTATCGACGTTCATGACGGGTCATGTCTTTCACGGATTTTATGCATCCTTGCCCGATATCGTTTCGTATCTTCCTTCGCCGTCGAGTGGCAGTGCGGCTTGGCCCAAGGCATTTCAGTTCGTGAAAGGAAGAATCATGACTGCACGACGCAACACGATGTTGGGGTGGTGGTTGCTGTTCGGCATCGCGTCATTGCCGCTGCAGGCGGTGGCGCAGGAAGTGTCCAAGCAAGGCTGGGACGAAAAAGTCACCCCGAAAAACCAGACAACCGGTCGGCAAGCCACCCAACTGTCGCCGACCTATGTGTATGGCACGATCAATCCTGATGACCTCGTGCAAGCCGACGCGGCCTCCACAGGCCTGGTCACGCAAGAACAGATCGCCCATCGGCCGATTTCGCGCCCGGCCGAGGTGCTGGAGTTCGTCCCCGGCCTGGTCGCCACGCAGCACAGCGGCGACGGCAAGGCCAACCAGTATTTCCTGCGCGGATTCAATCTGGATCACGGCACCGACCTGTCTGCGTCCATCGACGGCGTGCCCAACAACCTGCGCACCCACGCACACGGCCAGGGCTACAACGATCTCAACGGCCTGATGCCCGAACTGATCGAAACGGTCGAATACCGCAAGGGTCCTTACTACGCCGAGGACGGCGATTTCTCGTCGGCCGGCGCCGTGCGACTGCGCTACAAGAATCAGTTGGAGCATCCCTTTGTACAGCTGACCACTGGCGAGCACGGCTATCAGCGTGCGCTGCTGGCCGCGTCCACGGCCATCGGTGCGACATCCCATTTGTTGGTAGCGTTGGACGCGGGCGTTTATGACGGTCCGTGGGACAAAGCCGAGAACGAACGCCGCGGCTCGCTACTCGCCAAAGTCACCAGCGGCACAGTGGACGATGGCTATGGGCTGGAGTTCATCGGCTACCACAATCGCTGGGACTCTTCCGACCAGATTCCGTTGCGCGCCGTGCAATCGGGCTATATCAACCGCTTCGGCCAGATCGACCCGGATTTGGGCGGCCGTACGTCGCGTTACACGTTGAGCGGCGATCTGCATCGACCGCTGGGGAACGGTCACCTGCTGCTCAATGCGTATGCCGTGCATTATTCGCTGGATCTGCTGTCCAACTTCACCTACTTCCTCGATGACCCCGTGCATGGCGACGAGTTTGAGCAGGCCGATAATCGAAACTATTACGGCGGCCAGGCCAAATACGTCACTCAATGGGACACCAGCGGCGTGGCGCAAGGCCTTGCCTTTGGCGTGCAGGTGCGTGCGGACGATATCAGCCGCGTCGGGCTTTATCACACGCAGGCGCGTCAGCGCGTCAGCACCACCCGACAAGACGCCGTCAAGGAACGCTCGATGGGGCTGTTTGTCAGTTACGACGCGCGCTGGACCGACTGGCTGCGCACCGTGGCCGGCGTGCGCGGCGACTACTACCAGACCAGTGTCGACAGCAACATCACCGCCAACTCCGGCAGCGCGCACGATCATTCAGTGAGCCCCAAGTTGAGCGTGATTCTGGGGCCATGGGCACGCACCGAGTTTTTCCTCAACGCCGGTCGCGGCTTCCATTCCAATGACGCGCGTGGTGCCACCTTGCACGTCGACCCGACTGATCCTGCCCTGGCGGGCAGTCCGCTGAACCTGATCGTGCCAACTACTGGCGAGGAACTGGGCTTGCGTACCTCTCCGACCAACAAACTCACGCTGACCGCCGCGCTGTGGCGCTTGAAGATCGGCTCTGAGCTGGTCTTTTCCGGCGACGGCGGCACCACCCAACCCAGCTATCCATCGCGCCGTCACGGCGTCGAATTGTCTGCCGATTATCAGGCGCTTCCGTGGCTGCTGATCAATGCCGATTATGCGTCGTCACACGGCCGCTTTGTGCACAATCCGGACGGCGAGCGCATTCCCAACGCCGTCGAAAGCGTCGCCTCCGTTGGCATTGACGCCCACAGCGATGGCCCATGGTCCACTGGCCTGCGCTACCGCTATCTGGGCCCTGCCCCGCTGATCGAAGACAACAGCGTCCGTTCGAAATCCACCACGGTCGTCAACGCCCAGCTTGGCTACGCCTTCACTCCGCGAGTCAGGTTGTCCTTGGAAGTGCTCAATGTCCTGGACAGTAAAGACAACGACATCACCTACTACTACGCATCACAACTGGCCAGCGAAACTCAGCCCGTCGATGACATCCATTACCACCCGGTGGAACCGCGCAACCTGCGTCTCACACTTCGAATGGATCTGTAGCAGAAGGATATCGGGATAGCGTGAACCACCCGCGAGTCGTTCACGCTCCCGCTGAAAACTCAGAGCTGCAACAGCGTATCCAGCAAATATTGCTCCATCTCCTTGGCCAGCAGAGCCTTCAGTTTCGGTGTTGCCTCGCGCATGGTCGGCGAGGTCATGTGCTGGTCCAGGGCATCGCGATCACGCCAAACCTCATAGGAAACGAAGCGGCCGGAATGCTCGGTGTCCTCATGCAGCGCATATGCCTTGCAGCCCGCCTCCGTACGGAAAGCCGCGACGGCGGGCAGCAGCAAGGCGCGCAAATCGTCGGCCTTCCCCGGCTTGGCGGTGAGAACAGCCACGACGTAAAGATCCTGCTTCATGAACTTTCTCCAAAGTTGGCGGGGTCGCCGATCGGTGACAAACGAGCAGATGCGCTCCCACTCGATCAACCAGCGCATGCTGCCTGCTTCTGCGTGAGCGCTTGGTCTTGGCCACCTTTCAGTCACGCCGACGTGCTGGTTTAAGCGAAGCGCGCGCTGACAGGAGCCTCGCTTGGTGACGCGCATCAAACTCTATCTGGATGGCTAAACTACACCCTGGCCCAACGAGACAACTGTTTATGCTAAAGGCTCATCGCCCGTGGCTCCCGCTGCTGTGTTTCATCCTGCTGGCGCTGGCATGGACGACCAGTGCCGCCGCCGCTGAAACAACCATGCCGACGCATACCTGGTTCACGATCGCGTCGACCGTGCTGAAGGAAGCGCGGCATATCAACGTCTACACGCCGCCGGGCTACGCGGCCCACAAAAGCACCCGCTATCTGGTGCTGTATATGCCCGATGGCGGCATGCGTGAGGACTTCCCGCACGTTGCCATGGATATCGACACCGGGATACGCGCTGGAAAAATCCAGCCAATGATCGTGATCGGCATCGAGAACACCGAGCGGCGGCGCGACATGACCGGCCCGACCACCGTGTCCAGCGACCGCGAGATTGCGCCGCATGTTGGCGGCTCGGCGGCATTCCGTGCCTTTATCGCCGATGAGCTGATGCCGCAGGTGCGCCAGCGCTATCGCACCAATGGCCGCACGGCCATCGTCGGCGAATCGCTGGCCGGACTGTTCGTGGTCGAAACCTTTATCGAACAGCCGCTATTATTTGACACCGCAATCGCCTTCAGCCCCAGCCTGTGGTGGAACAACGCCTCGTTGGCGCACGGCGCCGCAACCCGGCTCCGCGCGTCGCCAAGCCTCACCCGAACGCTTTACCTTGCCAATGCCAGCGATGACGATATCGGCGATGGGATGCGGACCCTGCGAGCCGCGCTGCGCGCCAACGCGCCGAAAGGACTGGTCTGGTTCTACCAGTCACGCGCCGATCTGCATCACGACACGATCTATCGCCGCGCGTCGCCGGCGGTGTTTCACAAGCTATTTCCGCCCGGTGCCCGGTAGAACACCGCTGCCGCTCCACGGCGGCAACGCCCCGGCGATCAGCGATGGATCCCGCCTCCAGATCCCGAGGGGCGACGTATGGTTTCAGAGGAACGTTGCACGCCCCGATGGTGGGACAGGCAAGCGCCTCGGTCACGGTTTCCAAGACTCATCCAGGATTCCCCGCTCAGGTGTCGATCCGCGCGTTCCTCATTCGTCGCATCGCAAGGAACACGACCGGGCGCGGCCTTTTGCCTGATACGGCTCCGGACCCACCACCCAGGGAGAAGCGACGATGCAATTCCTTTCCATGATCCGCATCAATGAAAGCAGCGGCAAGCAACCGGACGAGCGGCTGATGCACGACATGGGCAAGCTGATGGAAGAAATGACCGCCGCCGGCATCCTGGTCGACACGGCGGGACTGCACCGGACCAGCGAAGGCAAACGCGTCAAACTGTCGGGTGGCCGCACCAGCGTTACCGACGGACCGTTCACCGAAACCAAGGAAGTGATCGGCGGCTACGCAATTCTCGAAGTGGACTCCATGGACCAGGCGATCGAGGTCACACGGCGCTTTCTGGACGTCCATGGCGCGGGCTGGGATATCGAGTGCGAAATACGACAGCTGGAACGCGCTCCGTCAATGGACGCAGGTTGACCAGAACCGTTGGCGTCACTGTCGTGCAGGGACGTTCAGCCGTTGATGCCCACAACCCCGCCGCGGGCTGGTCAAGCATCGCCGTGTTGATGCGTTCTCAATCTCTCATCAGAAGTGACTACGAAATTTCGAATTCATGCCCGCTCCACCTCGATCCACATCCTGCTTACGGCTCGGAAGCCATGCCGTGCTCACGAAGCATCTGCTGGATGCGCTCCGTGGCCCAAGCCTGATCCTCAGGTCGCGCGCACTGCTTCACGTCCTCAGTGAAAGAGGCGAACTCGTTGAAGAACTCGGCACGGCCGGGAAAGAGGCTTAACAGCATCGGTATGTTGGACTGGATGACCGCGAGGCGTCGTGTCAGCTCGGCACGGGTGGCGCGGTTCGGCCCAACCACCCTCATGCGATTCTCCCTATCGACTGCGCCGACGCGGAGACCTGCTCACGTTCGAGCTCATGTGGCGAAGCCTGCAATGCAGGCTGGCTTGGTGACGCCGGATTGACCCTGCCGAGGGTGATGTTCTTCGAGGCGCGAACGTGCTTGTTCGCATACGTACAGATCTCGCCCGTTTCGGTAATCAGCACCGTCCAGTAAAGGTCGGATTCCGGGCCATGGTCGATGAGTATGTGGGCAAATCCCTCGCCGTTGGGGGTGTTCATCGGGATAGGGGGGTTCAACTGCAACATGACGTTCTCCGGGGTGGAGATGCCTTGTGCCTAGGTGCGTGTCACAGGGCGGTGAAGGACTCGCCGAGGGGCTTGCTCAAGCGGCAAGCTTTTCTGCAGGCCCTCGACATGGACCGTCATCACCACGCGGGAATGCACGTGCCGAGCGTGTTCAGATGCGTTCGATTTCTCCCAGCGATCAGTGGCGCTTGACCCGCTATCGACGTTTTCGAACATCTGCGTTGTGGCGTCTCCCGGAACTTTTGGCGGGCCCCCATGACAAAATCGATAGCTTCCGTCAGTCTTCGCGTTCCGTCGGAGACGTGGCGCTTCATGGCGGCCAGCGACCAGGCGCACGGACGGACTCCACGTCATCCGCCGCAGTTTCGGCGGATGAGCCGAACGTCCGACCCATCCGCCGACTTGCCCGTGACTACTGCATCTGGGGCACTTCCTGCGGCCGCAGGTCGAATACCAATACCTCGGCATCCTTCCCGGCCGAGAACCGGATCGTCTGCGGATTGCGCAGGCGCACGCCGTCACCGGTTTCCAGCTTCACGCCGTTGAGTTCGACGCTGCCGCGGGCGATGTGCACGTAGGCGTGGCGGTTCTTGTCCAAAGTCAGCGTGGCGCTTTCTTCTCCGTCGAACAGACCGGCGTAGACATTGGCATTTTGCTGGATGCGCAGCGAACCATCACGGCCATCGGGCGAGATGATCAGACGCAGGCATCCACGCTTGTCCGCATCGCTGAAGTGCTGCTGCTGGTAGACCGGCGCGCCACCGACATGGTCCGGCATGATCCATATCTGCAGGAAATGCACCGGCTCGGTCTTGGAGCCGTTGAACTCGCTGTGGGTAACGCCGCTGCCAGCGCTCATCAGCTGCACGTCACCGGGCTTGATCACCGAACCGGTGCCCATGCTGTCGCTGTGCGCCAACGCACCTTCCAGTACGTAGGAAAAAATCTCCATGTCGCGATGGGGGTGCGTGCCAAAACCCTGACCCGCCGTGACGCGATCCTCGTTGATCACGCGCAGATCGGAGAAGCCGTTTTCGCTGGGGTCGCGGTAGCCAGCGAACGAGAAAGTGTGGCGAGAGCTCAACCAGCCGTGTTCCGCGACGCCGCGCTCTGAAGCTTTGCGTACTTGCATCATGGTGTTTCTCCTCGTTGATGAGATATGGAGGAAGATTTGCCTCCCCCCGGGATTCGAAGCGATCAGTTGGCGTAAGCGTGGCGCAAACGCAGCGCATCCAGTGCGAAACCGCCAGCGTCATGGGCCGCGACGTGTAACAGCCCACCGCTGATAGCGATGTTCTTCAGGAAATGTGTCATCCGGTTTGGGTCGGCGAAGTGGGCGTGGAAGGTGAGCGCGGTGACTACGGTAAAGGCCACCATCAAGGCTGCCGCCAAGCGGGTGCGGTAACCGACCAGCAAGGCCAGGCCCAGACCGACTTCCACCAGTACGGCAATCAGTTAAGCGATATCCGGCAGCGGCAAGCCAGCGGAGACGATGTACGCCTTGGTGGCAGCCTGTGCAAACAGCTTTCCGATGCCGCTGACCAGGAAAGGGGTGGCCAGCAAAAAGCGGGTTGCGGCGAGAACGAACGACAGTTGACGATTCAAGGCGTTGCTCCGAAGTGACAGTGAATGCATGAGTTGCTGCATCTGGAACGAGATATTAAAGTCGCCGTGCAATCCAATAAAGACGCTCATCCGCTTAATACTGTCAACCTGAGAGAGACAATGAACCAGCTCGAAGACATGCGGATCTTTGCCGAGACGGTGGATGCGCAAAGCTTCACCGCCGCGGCCGAGCGGCTGGGGTTGTCCAAGCAGTTCGTCAGCAAACGGATCGCTGCGATGGAAAAGCGGCTGGGCGCGCGATTGCTGGTGCGTTCCACCCGGCGCCTGCGTGTCACTAACCTGGGCCTCGCGTATCACGAGCGCGCGCTGCGCATCCTGCAGGATGTCGACGCGGCCGAGCAGATGATCATCAGCCATACCGCGACACCGCGCGGCGTACTGCGCCTGAGCGCACCGATGAGCTTCGCTACCCTGCATCTGGGGCCGCTGATTCCGGCCTTCATGCGACGCCATCCCGAGGTGTCAGTCGAACTGGAACTCAACGACCGCACTGTCGACCTGATCGGCGAGGGTTACGACATGGCCGTACGCATCGGCACGCTAGCGGACTCCAGCCTGATCGCGCGACGAATTACCTCAGCGCCCCTGATCACCTGCGCCAGCCCCGACTATCTGAAGCAGCACGGCGTACCGACAGCGCCCGAACAACTCGGCGCGCACGCCTGTCTCACCTACGGCCACACCCGCCACGGCGAATGGAGCTTTCGCCTCGGTGAGCGCACGCGCAACGTTCCGGTCAGCGGACGCATGCGAGCCAATAATGGCGAGATGTTGCGCGACGCCGCCATCGCCGGTCTGGGTATCATCACCCTGCCCCACTTCATCGTCGCCACCGCGCTGGCAGATGGCAGGCTGGTGCCGGTGCTGGAAGCATTTCGTCCCGAAGGACTTATCGTGCACGCGGTCTACCCGCAGCATCGACAGTCGTCGCTGCTGGTGCGAACCTTCAGCGATTTTCTGGTCGAGAGCTTCCGCGACGAGGGTGGGTAATCGCTATCACTGGGGCGGCACGATGTTCAAGCGCACCTGCAGCACCCGCCCGCGGCGTGGTGCAACAAAACCAGCAAGGGAACGATCGGCATCAATTTGGCTTGATTTTTTCCGTGCCCGATTTTAATCACGCCGCTGTTAACCCGAGTGATTCACTGGGTCGCCCTTGGCTGGCAACGAGGCCGTCATCGTTGGCAACCACAGCTTCACGACCGCCGGCCCTTTTGGCGTTTCAACGTCAGTGACGAACAGCGGCAGCTTGCCCTTCGGCACCGCTGTGCTGGTGAACGAATGGACGGCACAACCATCCTGCTGGCAATTCCAGGCATGGGAGATGCGGGCAAAGGGGAACACCACGTAGGGTTTTTTGTTGGCCAGGTGCTCCACCACGGACGGCCCTAGTTCTGGCGCGGGCGAATGCTCGCCGTCATAACGGGAGTGAAAATTGCCCATCAACGCGATGACGAGCTGGCGCGAGTCGCCTTTTTTCATAGCCTGCTGGATGGATTGCGCCATGCTACTTTCCTTGAACTTCTGCATGCCTCCTGCTCTCGCCATGGCGGCCTGATCGCCGTAATCGGGCTCCATCGCGAAAACGTCCACCATGCTGCCCTCGGCGCGCAACGCTCGCACCGTATCGATCAAGCGCAACATGGCCTTGCTCGAACGACCATCCTTCAATGACCAGGACGGGCTATTCAAAAACGTCACCTGATCGGCGGAGATGCCAGCTGATTGCAGGTAAGTGTTCAAGGCGGCCTGCCCGGATCGCTGCATTTCCAGACCAAGTCAAACCGGGCGATTCAGTAGCGCGTCCTCGACGAGTGACGCCACCAAGTCGGGAGTTTCATTGCTACCGTGGATTTCGCCGACGACCAGCAGGCTCCGGTCGGTCACGGTGCAGACGATAGCTTGTGCCGCCTGGGCGACGGACACAACCTTTGCCACACCGATTTTCGCGCAGTGCGATGTGTGGTTATCTGTGGACAACCGCTCCGCTGCATGACCATCGAGAACGATCAACGCGATCAGCACGAATGCTGCCAACCATTTCGTCAATTTAAATCGCATCACTGCTTCTCTCCCTGCTCAAGATGTCCATGTCGTCGGTGCAGATGCCGGTGTCACCATACTCATACAGTGCTTCCAGGTACGCCAACGCCTTTTTCCGAAAGCCAACCTGGAAGGTCATCAAGCAGCCAAACAATGCTCGTATGGCACTCTCTGAAAAGGATTGTAAACAGCAGCCAGACCCGAATCGCACTTACTTAAGCGCAAAAGTCCAATTTCCGTCATTCCTGCGACAGCAGGAATCCAGTGACTTTAGGAGGTCGGAGGCACTGGATCCCCGCGTTAGCGAGGATGACGAGCTTAAGTAAGTCCCATTCTAGCCAGACCCCGATCATTGGCGTGCCTATTTCGCTTGCGCTGGCTTGCGGATGATGGTCTCTTGCAGATGTCCCACGGAGATGCCGAACAGGGTCACCCTGCCGACGTTGTCGATGCTGCCATCAGGCTTGATTTCAAGCGTCTGATGCATGAACAGCGGGCCCTTGAGTCGGTAGCGCAAGGTCAGACGCGGACCATCCGTATGGCCGGTCACCCTGCCCGCTGCGTCGCTGAGGGTGCCGGTGTATTCACCCGGCTGCTCCGTGGTCAGTATCCAGTGGCGATGCCTCGGCGGCTTTCCCTGGAACAGCACCGTCTGATCAAGCCGAAACGTACCGTTCGCGAGTACGTGACCGTAGCTCTGAACGTTATACGGGCGCGGCTTGCCGAAAAGAAGCTTGAGTGTGCCGGTTCCTTCGCTTGCCCCGCCGAATCCCGCTTGGGGCGTGAAGGCGGGCGCGTCTGGTGGCATGGCAAACGCCGGCAACGCGAGCAACCACATCAACAACACAGCAGCCATCTTCATCGGAGTTCCTTCAGGAGCGATTACCGGGGTATGGCATGAAACCATGCGAGCAAGCTAGCCATCACCGCGTCGAGTGAGCGTGACCGTCTTCCGGTCCGCGCGGTCCACCGCTTCTTTTCGGCCGTTCTCTCAAGCGGCGGCCTATTTCTGAAAGGAAGTTGCCGACTGCCGTTGCTGCCGGGTTGGCCTGATATCGTGCCGCCACTCTGTCGGTTGAGCACGATCGTGAGCGAAGCAGCAAGGGCACGTTGCGGGGGCAGGTAGGAGATCGGGCGCGCGGCGGCTGGCTCGAGCCAAAGCCGCGGCCCTGGCGCGAGTCGACATTGATGATGCTGATCGGTTCGCACTGGTCGGTACACTCGCCTGTCTCCACGAACATTCCTCACACGCTTCCCGTGCCGACCATCTCTTCGGCATGATTCCCAGCGGCATCCTGGTGAATCGTGGTCGTACCGACGATTCAACAAGCAGTATAAAAAAAGAACGGTGACGGCAATCGGCTAGTCGCAGCCCCGGCCGCGCTACCATCGCGCTTTTCCCCGAGTTCACCAAAATCCATGATCGCGAAACTGTTCGGTCTGCTCGCCGCGGCCATCATCGATTTGATCACGCGCAGCGGTTACCTCGGCATCGTGCTGTTGATGGGCATCGAGAGCGCCTGCATTCCGTTGCCGTCCGAAGTGATCATGCCGTTCGCCGGTTATCTCGTTTTCAAAGGCACCCTGGTGCTGTGGATCGTGGTGCTGGCCGGCGCCATCGGCTGCGTGCTCGGCTCACTGCTGGCCTATGCGGTCGGCGCGTGGGGCGGCCGACGATTGGTGGAGCGCTACGGAAAATACGTGCTGGTTTCGCGCCAGGATCTGGATCTGGCCGACCGCTGGTTTCGCAATCATGGCGGCATCATCATCTTCGTCGGACGGTTGTTGCCGGTGGTGCGCACCTTCATCGCCCTCCCTGCCGGTGTGGCACGCATGCCGATCTGGCGGTTTTGCCTCTACACGTTCCTGGGTTCGCTTATCTGGTGCGCGCTCCTGGCCTGGATCGGAGTGAAGCTGGGGCAGCACTGGGACACCCTGGGCAGCTGGTTCCACCGCTTCGACGCCGTCATCCTTGCCATTCTGCTGATTGCGTTCGGTTTGTATGTCTGGCGGCACCTGCGGCATTTACACGAGGAGTGATCCCGCCAAAGAACGAAATCGGCGACGATTTGCGCGCTCTGATAGCTCAAGATGTCCAACGTGGTGTCCGGGATAATCTGGTCGGCCGGAAGCCGCGTGAGAGATGCCGAAAATTGTGCCGGACAACTCGTTCTTCAGTACTCGAGGCGAGACCAGCGCCTGATTAGCTTTTCAGTGCTGCAAATGAACCTGACCCTGGAAGGTGCACCACGCGCGGCGCTGGAATGCTTCGCTCGTCGCTCACGG
>JBDTXA010000018.1:0-33088 GCA_040006415.1 Rhodanobacter sp. | reverse complement strand
CCTCCCAGCTGTAACCGGCGAAGAACGGGAACACCGTGGTGAGCTTGGTCGCCGGGTCGTAGACCTCGACCCGATAGCTGCCCCACTGGACCGGAAACTCGACCCGCGTCGACTTGCCCGCGGCGACATCGACATCCTTTTCCTCGATCAGCTGAATACGCTGGTTGGCATTGGATTCCCAGCCGCCGTTGCGCTCGTACAGCCAGTAGAAATCACGCAGCTCGCGTTGCAGGCGCACCTTCAGATGCGAGCCGGCGACGCGCTGACCTTCCGCATTGGCGCGCACAATCTCGAAGCCGACCGGGCTCTCACTCTCCGCGCCTTGTTTCGGATCAAATTCGGGGCGCACACCGACCAGGTTGTCTGCCGGCCAGTAAGTGCGCGTGAGCAGGCGGGTCACCGCGCGGCCACCGCTTTCATACACGCTGCCGGACAGCGTCACCGACAGCGGCGCCACCGGCTCGACATCGTCGGGCAGCGCCACGTCCTGTTCCAGCGTGCCTTGCGCATCGAGTTTGGCGTCGACGATGTCGTCGGCTTTCTTGGGCAACTTGACGGTGGGATCGCCGAAGAAGGTGTCCTTCATCGAGGCGATCGGATGCACGTCGGGCGCCATCAGCAATTTGGCGGTGAAGCGGTTGCCATCGGCCGGCGCGCCGTAGAGGTAGCTCGAATCCACCTTGATTTTCAGCGGCTGCCCTGGCGCCAGCTGCTTTTGCGGACTGGACAGCGCAACCTTCAGGCGCTCCGGCAGAAACTCTTCGACATGGAAGGGAAAGGCCTGCACCGACGCCTTCGACGACGGATCGAGACGGAATTCCAGTTGCCACAAACCCGTGGGCGCATCGGCGGGGATCGCCTGGCTCAATTCGAAGTAGTTGAGCTGTTGCGGCTTCAGCCGGGTCTCGACCAGGGTGCGGCCGTCCGGCTGCTTCACGCGCACAAACAGCGACTGCGCCTTCATCGGCTTGCCATCGTAGTCACGCAACAAGGCCGAGGCGTGCAGGGTCTCGCCGGGTCGATACAGATCGCGACCCGACCACGCATACACTTCGAACGGCGCCTGCTTGCGGCCAGTGATATCGAAGTTGGAGACATCCAGCGCCGGACGGTTGAACGGCAGTACCGAAACATCCTTGCCGTGACGCGCCACCAGCACGTCGGCCGCCTTGATCTTGTAGGCCATCAACGCATTGCCGTCGCCGTCAGTGCGCGCCTTGAGCGTCGCTTGCCCGGTGGCGTCGCGAATTTCGATCTCGACGCCACTCACCGGCGAACCATCGCGCAGCGAGGCCACGTGCAACAACACGTTGTCGCGATACACGCGCAGGTGCAGACCCAGGTCGCTGACGAAGAACGTCGCGGTGTCGTAGCCGTCCTTGAACGTGCCGCCGGCCTTGACCACCGCCATATAGACGCCGGGCGTGGACAGTTGCTGGATATTCTGCACCGGCAGATACGTCACCTTTCGCTCGTTCGGCTCGCCACCCAGCGTGTAGTGGTTGGCATAGACCGAGTCGGCGATATCGGTGATCGGCTGTTTGCTGCGCGCCTCGTCGCCCTTGCCGCAGGTGTTGTAATAGCTGACGTCGTGGTCGAGTTCGTAGGTGTCGCGATGACCGTTGCCCGGATAGGCACAGAACAGTTCGGACAAAGCGTCCTCGTGCACGCGGAAAAACTCCACGTCGGCGTCATCCACGTTCATCGATACCAGCGGCAGGCCACGGGTGCCGCGCGCGGGCAGCACGCTGCCGTGCGAGGCGAAGCCGATGGCTGCCGGCATGTTGCCGGAATAGACATCATGCTTCACGTCATGACCCAGCGTGCGGCCATCGGCGGCCAGCAGCGCGGACTTCAGCTGCACCGCGTAATGCGTGTCGGACTGCACGAAGGGAAAGTTCAGCGTCTTGCCATCGTCCTGCAGGCTCCAACTGCCGCTGACCACTTCGCCGTTGGCTCCGGTGACGGCAATCAGGTCATCGAAGGCCTGTGCCGAAGCCAGCGGGGCGCTGAAGCGCAGCGTCAGCGCCGTGTTCGAATGACGAGACGGGGCACTGGCGGAAACCAGCGCAAATCCCAACTTGTCGACCGAATGCGTCGTCGAGACGACAGGCGCTGGCGCACCCTGTAAGACTGGCGAGCCACCATCCTGATCGCTAGTGCAGGCGACCAACAGCACGGCGAGAAAAGTGATCAGGACGCGGCACGGCAATGCGCACAGAGCCTGAGATCGATATGTGATAAGAACCCCTCCCTAGAATTGCAGCAAGTATCGCCGCAATTCATCTCAAATTGAAGGCATGGATGGGGCGAGCAATGTCCTCACGCAAGGAGCCCTATCCAGCGGCCGTGCGTTGCGCGGGTTAGGGCCCAGCGAAAGCTGGCCAAATGCCTCAATTTCGATCGACTGAGGGTTTACCGTCGTCGCATCTGCGCCAGAAGCGTCGTACTGCAGAAATAATGCAGTGGCAAAAAAAGCGTATCAGAGCATTAGTAATGCGGAACGCTTGCGTCGATCTGAGTACTCCAGGCTTCGATGCCTCCGGCGAGACTAGTTACACCGGTAAAGCCACTGTCCTGTAGTAGTGCGACTGCGCGCGCGGAGCGTTTGCCAGTGTGGCAGTAGCAAACAATCTTCCGGTCCTTCGAGAGCTCATCCAAGCGCATGGAAAGTTCAGTCAACGGCAACAGCAACGCGCCAGGAATCCGGGTCAGCTCGTACTCCGTCGGATTGCGCACATCGACCAGCAGGATGGACGTCCCGTCTCCCCGGAGTTCGTCCAGTTCGTGTGCCGAAATTTCCGGGACAGCTTCGGTGTCCAGCATACCTGGATGGGCTGAGCACAACATGTCGTAGGCCAGCAAGCCGCGGTTCTTGGCCTGCGGGGAGCAGATCCTGCAGTCAGGGTCACGGGCAATGTTGAAGGTGTCAAAGCGCGAGGCCAATGCATCGACGCTGAGCAGCCGCCCAACCAGTGAGTCGCCTTTACCCAACAGCAGCTTGATCGTTTCATTCGCTTGCAGGGTTCCCAGCATGCCCGGCAGGACGCCCAGCACACCACCTTCGGCGCACGATGGAGCGAGTTCGGGTGGTGGTGGCTCTGGATACACACAGCGATAGCAGGGTCCGCGGCCCGGCCAGAAAACAGACAGTTGGCCTTCGAAGCGGAAGATGGAAGCGCTTACGTTCGGCTTGCCGAGCAACACACAGCTATCGTTGATCAGGTAGCGGGTCGGGAAATTGTCGGTTGTATCCACGACAACGTCATAGGCGCTGATGATGTCCAGAGCATTGTCGACCGTCAGTCGTCTGTCGTACGTTTCAACCTGGACGTATGGATTAAGCTTGTGTATTCGCTCGCACGCGACATCCAGCTTGGGTTTGCCGATGTCATCGGTGCCAAACAACACCTGTCGATGCAAATTGCTCTGGTCAACCAGATCAAACTCAACGATCCCCAATGTGCCGACGCCCGCAGCGGCAAGGTACAACAGCACGGGCGCCCCCAGGCCGCCGGTACCGACAACCAGCACACGCGCGCCTTTGAGTGTGCGCTGACCCATCACGCCGACTTCTTCAAGAATTAACTGCCGGCTGTACTGGCGAATTTCACCTTGGGTGAGTTCGCTACCCAGCACGCCAAGTGGACCTTTCGAACTAACGGCCGCCATCTCAGCCACCCGCCACCGCTGGCAGAAGGGTAACGCGGTCACCGGACTGCACCGCCGTCGCCTCTTTTTGCAGGTGGCGAATATCTTGGCTGTTGAGGAATATGCCGACGAACGCAAATAGCCGGCCGTCGCTGGTGAACAATGTGTTACGCAGGGGCGGATGCTGCTGCACCACGCTCTGCAACACCGCGCCCACGGTAGTCGCTTCTGCCACTTCCACGTGGTCGAGATTTGCGGTAAACCGACGCATAGAGCCGGGAATCTGGACAGTGATGGCCACGGGTCGGCTCCTACTTTTTCATATGACGAGTGAAGGACAAACGCATCGGGCGATCACGTGACCGCCCGATGCTGGTAGCACGTGGCATCCCCGAAGGCATGCCAACAGCATCAGCCGCAGCTGACGATCGAGCCCATCGTCCCGAAGCAACCGGTACAAGTACAGCAACTCGCCGAGCTGGCCGAACTGGCGCAGTCGGAAAGCAGCTGTACCTGCTCGGGCAACTCTTCGGCAAAAAGCGCCAGCGTGTCCGAGCCGGTGGTGATATCAAACGCGTGCTTCAACATTTTCATTCTCCGTACTAGTTAATGATGATATTGCATCTTTCGCCAATGCCGGCCCTTGACATCTTCACCAGGGCCGCCACTTGATAGAAGCACGCTTGATTATCTCAGTCAATACTAAAATAACGGTCCTTAATAATCGACATTTGAATGTCGATTAAATTATTTCACCTATTATTAAAATATGCGTTTGAGTCGACATTCAAATCGACATTCAGCCGCGGTATCTCCACCGTTTCGCAGCATTCTCACTCTCAATGCAGATCAAACACACTTTTACCACAACAGCTGCGTGCCTGACCGCGCAATGCCGAACTCACCGGGAGGCCGGTATTGAGATCGTGGTTCAGACATAACGTAACCCTGGCCCAAGTACCATTTTCTTCCCACCGGCGATAGCGCTTATGCACGCTCTTGTACTGACCGAAGCGAGCGGGCAATCGGCTCCATTCCGATCCAGTACCCAATACCCACAGCACCGCGTTGACGAAACTGCGATTGTCAGCAGCGTGACGACCTGGATCACCCGGTTTGCCAGGCAGGAAAGAAGACAGCGCCTCCCATTGACGCTGGGTCAACTCGAATCGCCTGCCTGCCGGCCGCACTCTTCCGCGCGGCAGTCTAGTCGTGCCTCGGCGCATCAGCCTTTACCTCCCTCGCAATTGAAGGCGATGAAGAAAACCGCACCAAGAATCAGGCTCAATGTTGCGCCCACCCAAAAGCTGTGCGTTGCCGTACAGGTAGCGGCGCCCACACCAAACGCAATCGCCAAACCTCCCCAATTGCGCCGTCGGCTGGATCGTGTGTGCTGTTGAATCATTGATGGGCTCCTGATTTGGCTGTTGACGCTGGCGCAGCAAATGCAAGGTCGATGCGCATACCCGGCATCAGGCGGTGATCGGTGTTGTCCAGACTCACCCGCACCTTGATTGCCGCGGTGTTGCGTTGAACGACGGGAATCAGCCCCATCACTTTTCCGGAGAAGTTCCTTCCGGGATACGCTTGCGCGGTAATCACCACCGACTGGCCCTGTTGCAGGCTACCTAGGTATTGCTCGTTGATATCTGCTTCGGCTTCCGTGGAATCCAGGTTCACGATGGTGCAGATTCCGGTCCGGGTGAATCCGCCGCCGGCGGATATCGGCGAAACGATTTCTCCGACATGGGCGGACAATTCGGTCACCACTCCATCAAATGGCGCGACGACGCGAGTGCTGGCCAGATATTGCTGCTGAAGTTTCATCTGCCGCGTGGCGGACACGATGCTGCTCTTGTCCGAGGCGAGCTGCGCCTCGGACAAAGCCACGTCGTTGGCCGCGCTGTCGAGTTTCTCGCGGCTGACAAAGTGCTTCGCGGCAAGCTCACTGTAGCGTCGAAGTGTTCGTCGGGCATCGGCAATGCGGATACGAGTAATCGTCGCAGCTTTACGCGCGGTCTCGATATTGGCGCTGGCGTAGCTGGCCTGTGCCGCTGGAATTCGTGGATCCAGCTCTGCCAGCAGCTGACCCTTTTTCACCGTGTCACCCTCTTCAACGTGGATTTTCATCAGCCGTCCGGTCACATCGGTAGACACCGTGGCCTGCTTCTTTGCGACGACAAATCCGGACGCTTGCAGCGCAGCACTGTCAGCGATGGGCTTCGCCGGCTGAGCCGCATTTTCGGGTTTCGCGGCAGGTTGACTGACCTGCGGTGCAGGTTCGGCGGAATCAGGCCGGGGCCAGACAAGCCATGTCACGGCACCGACCATGACGACAGCGGCGCTCCCGACGAGCCACCATCGTCGACGTACCGGCGGCGGCGGCGCGGATGCGGGGAGCGCAAGGGTTTCCAGGAGGCGCCGCGTGTCGCGGCGCTCGGGGCTATCAACATTCATGGCATGTCGCCCGCGTTTGTAGGTACTCGGCGAGCAATTCGGACATGAATTGCCGGGGCGAGCCAAAGCCCAGTTCGACGACGTGTTTCTGCAGATCGGTATGGATGGTACCGAATTCCTTCTGGTACCAGTCGATGACTGCGTCGGCCGACTCAACATCGGTCTCGGACGGCGTCCCAATTCCCTGGTCACGAAGCCAACGCCACTTGCGCTCAACGGTCTCGAGCGTGCCGGCATAGGCACCGTCAAGTTTCAGCACCGTAGCCAGGCACCGGTTCACTTGTTCGGTATAGCGCCACTCCAACGAGCGAGTGACGTCTTCGAGCGCAGCCAGATCAAGGCATTCCTGGTGCCCGACGCGCTGCCCCGCCAACCAGTCTTGTAGCTTTCGGGGGTCGGCCAAACCACGGTCCCGGCGAAAACGTTCCAAGCTGGCCTTGGGCTCGGCTCGTGAAAGACCCAGTCGACCGGCTTCCTGCTCTACCAGGAAAAGGAACAGCGCGCGCTGACGAAGCTGAACACGATCGGGGCCGACCAGGCGCACATGATGAATCATCCGCTCCATCGGAACAGCCGAGTCCTCAGGCTGGGGAGAAGTAGCAAAGTAGGTGCGCAAATGTTCCCAGAAGATGGTCGGCTCGAACTGGAACGACGGTGCAGGTACAGGAATGTGCGTCGGATCCTGATGACTCCACGCGGCGACCTCCTTCAGTACGGCAACGGCATCTTCACGCTTCCTGTCGGGTTGGCGGGTTGCAAGGAAGTCTCGTAGCGCGAGCATCTCAAGCGGTTCGATACCCAGTTCAGAAGCTACCGCGAACAAAGCTTGCCATGAACGCTCGGGGTAGTACGCCTGCTTGGCCGCGGCCGCCAGGCGGTTACGCGTAATGGCGGATATGACCTGCGCCGTCGCCGCCAGGTCCAGGCCGTGGCGGATGTTTACCATCGCGTCGGAGCGACACTGGTAACCAGCCTCTTTCGGAAGGTGGGCCACTGCCACTTCGTCGTCATCCTCAAGCGTGCCCGAGGCGTAGTCTTCGAACACCGCGCCGATCCCCACCATGCCAAACACGCGCAACTCGGCCGCGCGAAGGGCACCCATGCTGGCCCCGCCAAATACAGCGATGCCCTGCGACAACGCGTGCAGGATTTCCTTGTGCCAGACGGCGGGCGTCTGCTCGAAATAGCCGTCGATGATCACGATTGCACGCGGCTTTTCTGCAGTGGCGGCAAAGACGTCGCCCATTCTGCACGGTGGGCGTATGTCGGCATCGATAAGTGCGTTTGCGTCCGCCAGAGGAAGACTCGGGCCAAGGAAAACCACGATGCTCATGCAGCACTCCGCGCCATAGCCAGCCGAGCACGTGAACCCGGCCGGTAGACCCCAGTGCGAACGGGCTCGGTTCCCGGGATGACTACCTTAACCACCGGGATATCTACACCGGCAATAGTCAGGTCGACTACCACCGCCGATGTCAGGCCACAGGCTCGCAACCGCTCAAGCACGGTGGCGATATCCTGTTCAAACCATTCGCTGATCGGAATATCGCCGTGGCGAAACTGCAGTGTTGCAGGTGGCGTATTCCAGTCTTTGAGCAATCGCGCGTGTCCACCACGATCGCCTGCATCGTCGTAGTCACGCGGAAACATGTCGTCACGGCTGCCGGAAATCATCGTGACGCGGCTCTGGATTGCCTCATGCAATGCTCGCGAGAACGCGATCTGTGGATTCAAATGCGTACCATGTCCGGACATCGCCGGGATGGGTCGCCATTGCGGGGAATCTGGGTCGTCGATCAGCGTGCAGGTAAAAGTCGGGATGCCTAGGTCGCTGGTGATATCCCACGCCGCCAACGCGACATCTTTGTGGACCATCGCCTGGATAGTTTCCTGAATGTGACCGTCGTCAATGGATGCCAAGTCGACCTGTCTCGGCTTACGAGCATCCGCCGGCTGCACGCTCCACAGCGTTAGCGCGTCGCGTTCGATGACTTCGAGCATGCCGTGAAGCACTGCTTCCAGTATGTGGTTTCCTGACGCCAGGCCATTTGTGCCCTTGAGGAATAGGGGACGTCGGCCGGTCATTTCGACGAAATTGCTCGATATGGTTTCATGAGGCACCCATACCGACTTGCCGGTCATCAGATCCTCGCCCTCGATCCATTCCAGCGGGCGATCGGCCTGCCATGTCGCGTCCGCGCGGATAGCAAGAAGTTGCGGATTGATGACGCGTCGATGGTTCACTAACGCAGCATAGGACTCTGACCACAGCGGCCCTGCAATGCGTTCGCCATGCCAGGACTCGATCGCCTCCATCATGGCCGACGCTCGCGCGGCCTCAAGTGTCTCGCCCTTGCCTTGTGAGGTCGCCAGACTTCTCGCATTTGGTCGGATCGCGACGCAGACCGGCAGCCCGATGCGATCCAATCCGGTAACGTTGGCAATACGGGTGATGCCCATCATGGGCAGAAACCGCTCGTAGTCAGCCAGCGTTTCTGCCGGGGATCGCGTTCGGTGTGTCCCTTCGAAAAAAAGTTTCCGCGCAGTTACCATCTGTCCGAACAAATTCATACTCGCCCCCTCAACGCCGAACTGCCAGCGCTTGCGATACTGGCATTCGTGTCACGCGCAACGCCGGCATCATTCCACCTATCACACCGATCAGCAGCGCACCCACCACGGCCTGGACGAGGACGCCGCCGGTGACGGTAAAGGCGAACACGACCTGACTAAAGTTGCGCGAGTAGAAAAAAGTGGACGCTATATGGCCATTGAAAAGAAGGTAGGCAACCGCGCTGCCCAGCACGCCGCCAATCAACGCCAGCAAGACCGACTCCGCCAGCACCGACATGGCGATGGCACGATCGTCGATTCCCAACGCCATCAGAGTGGCGATCTCGCGGGTCCGCGAACTGGTTGCCGAAGTGCCCGCATTAAGCGCCGCAAACAGGGCCGCCAAGCCCATCATTGCGGCGATCGAATAGCCGAGGGTCTTGACGAATCGCCCCATCTGGCCGGACTGCTTCTGGTAGTAGTCAGCTTCAGTTTCCGCGGTGACATCGAGCCTGGGATCACGGGCAAGCTCGCTGGACAGGCCGGCGGCTCCGCCGGTACTCACTGCGCGCGCGTAGACAACCTGCACATTGTCGCCGCGTTGAAGCGCTGATTGCAGCATCGGTGCGTCCGCCCACAATTCCGACTCGACCACCCCGCCGTCTGCTTCAAACACGCCCACGACACGCCATTGACCATCGGCTATGGCCACTTGCGAGCCCATCACCAGATGGGGGAAGCTCTGTTGAGCGCGACGGCCAATCAAAACCTCACGCCGCCCGGGCTCCGGCTTGCGTCCTCTAGCCAGGTGCCACTGGTGCCTCAGCTGGTAAGACATCGGTTCCACCCCGCGCACCGCAACGTTTCGCGGGTCCCCGGTAGTGTCGTCGGGGATGCTCGCGATGGCATACAACTCTGCAGCGGCCATTGGCGCCCCGTCCTCATCATGGGAGACGGCGGCCGCTCGCTTGATCAACTGCGCCTGCGCACCACTCAGGCTGCTTTCCAGTTCCGAGTTCCCGCCGGAACGCATGACGATGATGTTGTCTGCCGAACCCGTCATGTTCATTGCGTGCGTGTAGCCGGCCGCGATCGAGAGCAACACGACTAGCACGCCAACAACTGAGGCTGTGCCCACAATCAGGTTCAGTGATGGCCACCAGCGCCTGCGAAGCCCCTTCAGTGATACTTTCAAGACGGTAATGCTCTGGCTAGTCCATGGTGTCGTCATCACGCCGCCTCCCCAAGTGCCTGCACGATGTCCTGGCGTGCGGATCCCCATGCGGGGACGATGGAAACCACAAGTGCGATACCGAACATCAAGCCCACTCCCTTGGCACAATCAAGCCAGCTGAAGTGCAGGGCTGAGAGGAGTTGATCTGTACGTCCGGCGATTTCAGGTATGGCTATCGCTGCTATCAACAGGCCGAGGCACCCACCCAACAGCAGGATCACCAGGCTTTCGCCGAGCACGATCCCGAAGACCCGGGTGTCCGAGTAACCCATAGTTTTAAGTACACCGATATCGGAGAACCGTTCGCGCACCGACTGCGCCATCGTGTTCGCTGTCACCAGCGTCACGGTATAAAAGACCAGCGCGAGCGCCGCCGTAATCATCGCCCCGAAATCACCGATCTGGCGTAGAAAGCTCTGTGCAAAAGCCTTTTCCGTGGTCGTGTTGGTCTGGTTGGGTGAGTTGGCGAACTGACTGTCGATGGCCTTGGCGATGGACCCGGCTTGCCGCGAGTCATGTATGCGCACCGCATACCAGCCCACCGTGCCTTTGCCTGCAACGCGGGCATCATCGAAATAGTTGTAGTTGATCACCATCGAATTGGTGTTGCCGTCCTTGCCGCCGCTGTCATAGATCGTGTCGACCTTGAACGTCCATACCGGGCTACCATCGACACGCTGATAAATGGTGGAGTAAATCGGCACCAGGTCGCCGACCTTCCAGCGATACTTGTCCGCAAGCTGCCTGCCCACGGCTACACCTGCGGGATCGGACACCCATCGGGCGTAGGCCGCCTGGTCCTTGAAAACAACCTCGTCGACCATTTTCTGAAACTTCTTGCCCTCGGCGGCAATTGCCGGCACGGGCTGGGACGGGTCGCGGTAGAACCCGCCGAAATAGGTGTAGTGACCAACCAGGTCGACGCCATCTGTCTTGGCGATGCGCTCCCCGTAACTCACCGGCAGGGGACGCAGCATTGAAGTGCGGTTGATGACAACCAGCCGGTCCGCATCGGCAAACTGGACTCGCGAGTTGAACACCCGCTCGATAGGAAGCAAAAGACCAAACAGCAGAAACGCGACCACGACCGAGCCTATCGTGAAGATCGCCCGGGTTCGCTTGTAGAAAATATTCGCCAGTATCATACGCAGGATAGCCATGACTCAGCGTCTACCCGTCTTTTCGACATGAATGATGCGATCGGCGCGAGCAGCCACCTCGGGATCGTGCGTGGCAAGAATGATGGTCTTGCCGCGCTCACTGTTGAGCATCTGCAGTATGTCCATGATGTGCGCGCCGTTCTCGCGATCGAGGTCGCCGGTCGGTTCGTCGCACAAGAGAATTTGCGGATCGGCAATCAACGCCCGGGCAATGGCAACACGTTGCTGCTGGCCTCCGGAAAGCTCGCTGGGCTTGTGCTGCCGTCGCTCATCCAGGCCCACCACCTGCAGCGCGTTCTTTACCCGCTGCTCGCGGTCGCGCGAGGAAACTGGTTGGATGAGCAGGGGTAGTTCGATGTTCTGCCCCGCGGAAAGCGCCGGCAGGAGATTGTAGAACTGGAAGATGAAACCGACATGGCGGGAGCGCCACTGCGCGAGCTGAGCACGACTGAGCCGGTCGATGGCATCGCCAGCGACATGAATGGAGCCCGCACTTGGCTTGTTCAGCCCGCCGATGAGGTTGAGCAGGGTTGTCTTTCCCGAACCGGAGGCCCCCATGAGTGCCACGAACTCTCCCACTCGGACATCGAGGTTGAGACGGCTCAGTACCGGCACCACGATTTTACCGCGGCGGTAGTCCTTGCTGACATTGCGCAGGACGACGTCGGAGCGCCCGCCTACCACTTCTTCTGCCCGCATCTCGGGGTCTGTAGCTGCGTCCGGAGCGACTGCAGCGGCTGTGTTTTCCATCATCGTCATCATGTGCCCTCAGGGAGTCGTTGGTGTTCGGACACGCCCTTGCCTGAAAGCGATGGCGGGTCGGCCCGCACAATCATTTCCAGCTGCATTTCGGACACATGCCGTTCGCCGTCGATATCGAGCCAGAGGCCATCGGCCGCCGGGAAAGGTTCGGTCAGGAATATCCATTCGCCCTCTTCCGCCATACGTTCAAGCATGTTCAGCCAGAAGGGGTTGCGCAGATCGACCCACAACGGCTTGCGACTGGCGCTGAGCAGGTTGACCGGCAGCAGGCCGCGACTATCCGGCGCGATGTAGCGTTGCGCGAAAACCACATCAGGTATGCCATGACGTTCGCAATCGCGCTTGATCTGCAAGAGTTGTTGCGCGCCAATGCTGGCGAACCAATGGCGTTTGAGATAACTTTTCGACAGCCACCAGGTAGCCCGCCGCAGAACCAAATTGCCTTTGGTGTGGCGTCCCTCGAAGGCGATCACGTCGGTCGATCGCGACTCCGGCGGTCGAAAATCCGGTCGCCGCAAAACGAACGGTTGTGCCAGCACGCTCAGTGCATAGCGCACACCCCAGATTGGCGACGGGAAAGTGGATCCAAGATAGGTCAATTGGATGGGCACGCCATCGCGATCAAAAAGTTCCAGCAGGCCGGTAGTCGCGTTGTGTACCAACCGCACGGTCTGTGCGTCGATGGTTCGCGCGGCACCGGCAAGGACCGGCTCCCCCGGCCACTGCAGCACCCGATCCGTCAGCAGCGGATGTGCCTGCAAGTCATTGCAGCGGCCGCTCAACACGACATCGACCGGCTCACGCGGGTAGGTGACATGGCGCAGCCACTGCCGCAACCTGTCGCGCAACACGCCCTGGTCACCCTGGTCACCCACGGCGAAGCGCGCGGCGAGCCATCCGGCTCCATCGAACACCCGGTTCACCACGACCATGGGCCGAGCCAGCGCAGGGCCAGATGCAATCTGCACCTGAGCGGTAACCGAAACGGTAGTTCCCTCCGGTGCGCTGGTGACCGGGGCATCTGCAGGCCTGGCGCCGAGTTCGGGAAGGTCAACCAGTTTATCGGCCACCTCCGTCAGAAAGCCGACGGCATCGCGGCACTCGCCGCCAGCGCCGAATTTACTCAGGAAATGGCCACGCAACCGATCATGGAAGGGAGAGACGATGACTTGGGTGGCTAGGAACTTCTGCAAATCCTGCAGGGGCTCGGCCAAACCGACGCCAATACCCCCTTCCAGTCCGGACAGCCAGCAATCTTCCAGCACCATGTTTTGCAGCGGCTCGATCGTTCCTTCCTGCAATGTCCCGAGCAGCGAGGTTTCGCTTTCGCGGATCCCTTCGAATGCCTGGACACGCGCGTCGCCTTCGATCTGTGCGACACCATGAGCGAGCCCTGCCATCTGCTCGAGCGACGGTGCCATCTGGCGCAACAGTGGCGACGCACTGGCTGCCCAGGATCGTGCCAGGGTGCGCTCGGGTGTTTCATCGAACGCATCGATTAGCGGCGGCGGCAAAAGCACGCCACGCTCTGTCAGCTTGCCGACAACATCGTCTGCCTGGGCCATGGTCAGGCCGACGAGCGTGAGCCGCCGGCACCACTCGGCGTGCTTATCTGTTTCCGGCGCTGCCAGCAGTACCTGCACGATGCGAGGATCAAGCCGGAACCACGCAAGCCGCTGCTCAAGCCAAGGCCGGCCGAGCAAGACGGTCTCGGTATTGCACAACGCCTGGACCCGTCCTGCCACACTCTGCATGAGAGTGGGATTGAGTTTGAGTTCGATGTCGCCGCTGTGGGCAGCGATGGCTACGGACGCGTTCTGAAGACGCGAGAAAATCCCGCGATTGAGCCGCGTCCTACTGATGTAGTGGGCGTCGCGAGCACGTGGCACGGGTAGGTCGGCGTCAGGCTGCACATCCACGACAGACATCGCCATGAAGCTCGAAAACGGGCTGGTCTTGGCGGCTGCACGCCCCAGGTAACCGAGCAGAGACCGCTCCAGATTGCTGGGGTGCGGGGAGGTCGGCAACTTCTTTTCACGCGCGGCGCCGCGGGCGACTCCGGCGCTTGCAAACGCAAGTGCCCGGCGAAAGGACGGGACCTTCAAAGGCGCACGCAAGTTCGGTCGCAGTCTTTCCTGGACCTCCGCCCGCATGCCCGGTTCCAGCGCCATCTTTGCCTGGGCCAGGTCACGCTGGATCTGCTTCCATTGCCGTAGCTGGGCTGCGGTCGGCGGATCAAGCAGTACGGCCACGGCATCGATATCGGCTTCCTCGACAGTCGTGGGTCGATCATTGTGCACGTCGCGCCGCAGTTTCAGCACGGCGCGCCTTAAGCGCGCATCGGTGGCCTCCAAGCTTGGAACCAACACGTAAAGCGCGTCTTCGAGCGACGGACGCAGGAACTCCATGTCATCCTCTGCAGCGAGAATTTGTTGCACCCGTCGCTCAGTTTGCGGAAGTCGCAGCGCATCGAGCATGGCGTATGGCAATGCGGCCATTCGAAGCAGGCAGAAGCGGGCCATGTCGCCGCGGCCGATGATGTGCGGTTCTGATTGGACCCGCACGGTGAGAGCTTCAACACTCATGCGTCAGCCTCACATCGTCCACCAGAAGTAGGCCAGTACCGCGCTCGCCTGGAGATGCGTTGAACACGCGATCCGGTAGATCGCCACGTTTTTTCGAGCGGACAACCGCGACCGCTTCTTCGACAACGCTGACCGGCGAACCAGTTCGTCGTCAAGTATCGCCTCAAGCATGTGACTGCCGTCGCTGGGGGACAATGGATTGGTGTCCAGGTAGATAAAAATGGCGCCGAGTAGAAAAACATAGCTGAGGATCGCAGGGGCGTCGGGATAGCGCGGTCCGATCAGCAACAGACCCCAGGCGGCGGCGCCGGTCGCCAGGAGGTTAATGACCGGCCCCGCCGCAGGAATCCAGAAACGCTTGGAACGCTCGCGAAGCCGATAGGACTGACTGGTTTCAACGAAGGGGCCTGGCACCAGCCAGCCATGCATGACAACACCTGCCACGCCCACGGGCGCGCCAGCCAACCGGCAGGCAATTGCATGAGACGCTTCATGCAGCGGGACCACTAGCAACACGAAGATCGCAAATCCCCAACCACTGAATTCGGTGACCACGCCACTCAGCGGCGGTAGCTGGCCGGCCCAGATCAGTCCGGCGACGCCCAGAACAGCTATAAACAAGGCGAGATAGAGCAGGCTCCAAGTCAACCATGTGGGCAAAAGCTTTATGCCACGCGCAACCAGCGCCGCCACGCGATCGGGATGAAAGACCACCAAGCGTGGCGCACGCCAGCTCCGTGGCGCTGCCTTGTCACCGTTGTCGAGCAGACCGGCGCGGGCCAGCTGCCCTAGGAAGCCGCTTAGCTTGGGGCTAAGGTCGAGCGCCGTGGGATGCTTTTCGCGCAACTTCGTCGCCAGCTGGTCGAAATGTGCGCCTTGCGCCAGAAGGGTCATCAACTCTTCGGCGACAGGACTCATGCGCACTGACGTGCCGTCGTCCGGCGACACCAGGATGATCGACTCCTTACGCTCCACTCTGACCACGCCATCGCGAATACGATAACGCTGCACGGACTGTGGCTGCTCCACCACTGCCAAGTCAGGCTTCATTGGCGTACCCCAACGAAAGGCCGAACAGTGGGCAATCGCGATAGCGATCGATGTCGAACAGGTCGCCCCAGGCGTCTTCAATCAGGCCGCCCCAGGGACAGCCGGAGACACCGTAGGATGTGGCGGCGATCAACGCACGCGCACCGATGGCCCCGGCGCGTGAGAACAGTTCACGGTAGCCTCGCGCGCCGTGGTCAAGCACGGCTTCTTCGAAATTGCCCGTAATGAAAAATACGACCGGTGCCCGCGCCAGGCTTCGCTGCAGCATGGTTGCATCGAGCTCGTCGACATGCAGATCGGCGCGCCGTAGTTGCAGTTCTCCGCGCACCGCGTCCCAACGATAGACACCCGGTGGGATAGTCTCGTCCCCCACAGTGACGCCAACCCACAGGTTCAGCGGCATGGGCAGGCCACCACAACGACCTATTAACGCGTTGGCATCAATGGCGAGCGCAGCGATGGCGTCAAGTATCTCGGCAGGAATCGGGCGCGGGGCAAAACTGCGCACTGAGCGGCGCTGTCGCAGAATCTCGCCGAGCGACTGGATAACGGGTGCAGGCCATACGCGATCAGTCGCGACTCCGCTGCCATGTTTCGCCTCGCGATGCTCGGCGGCGGCATCGCGCTTGCTTGCCATGTCGATCAGCACGTCCACGTATTGATGAGGATCGACCGAAGCCACGTCCACCTGCTCACGCGGTGCCCCCACCCCGATGGCATACGTGATGGTGTTGCGGGCACCGATCGTCGGCAGACCAATCGTGCCGGCAAGCACTTTGTCGCGCACGTCGCGATAGTCGACAAATGGAAGGCCTAGTGCCTTCAGGCATTCGTACAGGTAGATACGGGCAAAGCCGGCGTCGAGGTTGGAGAAGCGGAACGCAAAATTGCCGTACTTCTGCCGCAGCTTCGTCAGGCTGCCCACGCCAACGAGGAGCAGGGGCGGCAATTCGGGCTCACCGATGCCAAGGGCTCCGGCCATCACTACAGGACTAACCTCGCGCAAGCGATCCAGTCGATGAGCCTGGGCGTAATAATGGTAAACACCGTCTTCCAGCCCAGTGACACCGCGAGCGACCAAGAACAGCTCGGCTGAACCCAGCCCGCCACCTGAGGGTGCGACGCGGCGAACGCCGGCATCTGTCTGGTGATAGCCAACGGCCACCCGCAGCAGTGTGGCTAGCAAATCCGCATCCGGCGTTTGCGCTGGCAGCGGTCGCGGACCCGCCATCCAGCTGGTTCCGCCCGGTAGCGGGGCACCTTCAGGAAGTGACGTGGGCACAGCGCCATAGTAAGGGTCGGGCACATCCCGCGTGATCTGGACATTGGCAGGGGCGTAATGCATCTGGTAGTCGCGTGGATTGAGCAGCTGGCGCGGCGGCATGCTATTGGCGGCGTTGTGCAGCAGCCAAATGAGACCGTTTTTCTCGTGCAAGCCAGGTGCCCGTCCGCTCAACCCGCATGCGTCACAGCCGGGCAGCCGTGCGATCCTCATTTCCCGATAAATCTCGCCATTCGCCGTGCGCGTGTGCAAGTGGCACGTGTTGTAAAGCGTCGGCCGTCCGACCCGGCTCAGCAGATGAAACGCATGCAGGGCGACAACGCCCGCCCAAAAACCCACGTCCTCGACGCGAACTGCTCCACGTGGCGCGTCGTGTAACTGGCGCAGGCAGGCGTAACAAGCGGAGCGCCCCGGCATGAACAATGGTCCGATCTCGACCGCATCGGCACCCAGATGGGCATGCAGTACATGCAGTCCTCGCGCGTGTGCAACTTTGAGCCAGGCAGTTGAAGCGTTTGCGTCATCGACGAACATGGCGATCACGAGAGCCGTATCGTCTTCAAGCTGTGCGGGATTATTCAGCAGCGAGACGGCTGCCAGTCCCTGACTTTTCAACGCGGCGGACAAGGCCTCTGCGCTCACTCGGTCTCCTGCAATGACGACCCGGGCTTGCGCCAGCCGCTCGATCGCCTCGCCCCGGTTGCGATTGACACGCGTAACGTCGGAGTAGCGGCCGACGAAGGAGGCTATCTCGGCAAGGCCGTCGCTCCCTACCGGACCGATGCCGTCCTCCAGCAGACCTCGGCTGTACAGCAACGCGACCACGTCACGCACGGCTCCGGACGGGATGTCCGGCATGGACTCGTACAACTCAGAGAGTGTGTGATGACCATCAAACCGCTGCAGCAGCATCGGAATGACACCGCGTGCACCGCGTCCATTGAGGACTTGGGTGCCGTTCGCGCCCTCGAACAACAGGCCCGACTGGCCGTAGGGAATCACCAGGATCTCCGGTGGAAACCGGGGGTGTTCGGGCAACTGCAGTTCGGGATCGTTCGCAAAGCTCGAGCCAGCCGACTGCGCCGTCAGCGTCAGTGCAGCATTCATCGGACCACCCCGCTGACCAACCGTTCAAATTCGGGCACTAGCGTGCGGACAAAACGGTCGCCCGGCCGCGTAGAAGCTCGCGGGCGGCAGCGCGGACACTCGTGAACGCCGATCACGGCAGACTCCAGTACAGCCCCGTTCAATACGTCGACCAGTCGCAATCGCCCTGCTTCGGCGCTTGAGGCCGACGCATCGCCGGCTAATGATTGCGCCGCTATCTCGACCATCGGTCCGATGAATCCCGCCGGCCCCAGCGTGTCGTCGTGGTCATAGGCTTGCTGAAGAACCTGCTCGCGCTCGGGCGCCTTGTTGTGGCTTAACCAGCGGCGACGATAGCAGTGATAGCAGGCGCCTTCACCTGGGCGGACCAGCGGTCCGCAACTGAGGCGTTGACCGTTTATTTCTGCCAGCGACCACGGTACGCGGGTTTCAAAACACAGGTCGTCGATCAACTCGCATGCCAGCACATGGGGGCGCCAGGCGGCGACGGCGACGAAGCTCGCTTCCCGAACTTGCTCGCGCAGTAACTCGCGATCATTGCGTAGGGGTAACACCTTGGCACCTCGCAATTGCGCGAGCCGTTCACCTACTTGCGCTCCAAACGATCCAGCAGTAAATATGATCATTGATCCACCATCAAGCAAAGGGCTGCGGTACGGGGTTGACGTCCTTTTCGGTGAAGTTTCCCAAGCCGGCGTCGCGTGCGTACTGGTATAGCCGCGGATGACCCAGGAACCGGCCTCTATGCACGGTACTCATCGGCATCAGCCCGGGGATCACGACCCGAACTACCCAGATACCCAGTTCACGCAACTCATCGGTAGTCAGGTCCACTGCGGCAACATCCATGCCCATGGCCGCGAGCCGATCGAGCAGATACTGCAGTTGACCAGGCTCGTCCTTGGGCGCCTCGATATCGAGATCACCGAGCGGCCTCCCGTTCGGCGTATTGAGCAGAAAATCGAACGCTTGCCGGTAGCTGGGCTTGCCCAGGTGATGCGCACCGTCGTAAAGAGCACGGAAATCCCCGACTTCCTCCGGGCCGTCCGTGATGTGAGCAAGCACGGAACGGGCTGGGGCCGCCTCACGGATTGTCTTCGCGCAGACTTCCGCCGCATTGAATCCGGTTGCACAGCTGACGTACTGCGCAACCGAAGGGTGGCCATCGAGTAGTTGCACCGTGTAGATAGTCGGGATGCCAACGTCCGTTGTCGCGTCGAAAAATTGCTGCTGGACGAGGCCGTTCTGCAACAACCGGTAGTTGGGCGCCAGCACCGGCGGCAATGGCTGCACGAGCTGAATGCGTGGCAGCGGCAAGCGCGCGAGCCAGGTGATTGCAATGGCATCACGTTCGATCACTTCACAGATCGCCGAGATCAGCGCAGCTTCCAACCTCACATGCGCCGCGCAGCCAGTCGATATTTCCTGCCAGAAACGTTCGTCGCGAGATGGCTTGATGTAGAGATGCGCCATGACGGATGGGACGAAACACTCACGCCGTCGTGTCAGCGAATAACCTCGTGTCCATCTGATTGGCGAAGACTTGTTTGGCGGCACGTAAGGACATTTCAGGTCTGCATATTCGCTCGCCGAACAACGTGGCAGAGTGTCCAGGTCGAGTGCCGCATCACCAAGGCTTTCGGCGGTTGCAATGACGAAATCGTCCTGGCTGTACGCCATGTTCGCGTAGCGTTCGCCACCTTCCATCACTGCGCGAAGCCACGCCAGCTCGGGATCAATGTCAGCGCCCGCGCCACCCAACGGCTCGTTGAACATGTCGCGCCCATCAGGCATTGAGACGTGTGGGAACACTTTGGACAAATTGTCCAGGTTGGAGGCTGCAATCTCAAAATCGGGCGCAGTATGTTCGGCGACCAGACGCGTAACGCCAGCCAGGATGCCTCCGACTGGCAGCAACAGGCGGGCCGCAGGGTATTTTCCACGCAGATATTCTTCACGCAACGCGAGGGCAAGATTCATCGTTCGTCATCCATCCCGTTCACGCTACAGCCGTCCAGGACGACACACAGGCCGTAAAAATACATCATGCGGCAACCAGAGAATGGCTTGCACGACGCTCTAGCAGGGTCGCCATATAGGCCTCTTCCAGCGAGGAAATACCCAACCGATTGTTCATGAGGTGAGCAAAGTTGAAGCTGAGTACTTCGTGGTTGGCGTCGACCACGCTTGCCATATCCCGATAGCGCAGCACGGCCACGTCCAGGCAGTTCCGCCACCGTGCTGCAACTTCGCGAGCCGACGATGGCAGCAAAGATAAATCAGGCACAACCGGGATGCCGAGTTCGGTAAGCTCGGCGCTCTTTTCAAAAAACTTTTCCCGCCAGTCTCCGGCGGCCGGTGTATTTCCTCCCAACCAGTAGAAGCTGTACTCGCGCCAGAATGCCGCTTCATCAGTGTCTGCTACGAAGGCCTCGACGCAATCGCTCATCAACAGCGGAATCAGGTCCTTTCTGGAATAGAGGCCAGATGCTTCGTCGGCAAGCATCCGGCAAGCAACCTCCGATGATGTCTGGAACACGTCCTCGGCAAACCTTATCCCCATGGGACCGCCGTACTTGTCTATTTCCGGCTCGTACTGGTCACTCATCATGGTGACGTCATTAGGTATGTTGCCGAGCCCGCCCGACTCGCGCTGCATCGCCTCCTCAAAGCCCGCGGGAACCACCATCGGGTAATAGGTTCCCGCTACCAGTTCGTGCAATGTGTTGAGCGAGTTGGCGCACAAGTGGCTCAATTCGTTTTTAAGTAGCTCTTCGTCCTCGCGTCGTGGGCGCGCCCGCAACCGGATATGCACCCCCGTTTCGTCGAAGTAGCGGATGTAGAACCACCCAGTGACTCCGGTTAACGCGGGAACCGATTGGCCAAGCTTGACGATCAACTGATCCATGCGGTCTATCGCACGGCCCAGATAAAGTTTCAGATAGATCCAGTCGCCGTAGCCGGTAGTGTCGACGGGGTTGTTCATGCGCGGTCCTCAGTGTTCGCAAAAGTCTTGATCGAGAAACGAATTAGGCGGGCTGCTCGGCGGCTGGAGCCAACCCACGACGACGCTCGTCCTGTCCCATGTCAAAACGAAACGTTCTGACTGCCACCAAGAAGGCCAGCCCCGACCAGACCACCAAGGCACACATATCCAGCCACATCGGCCAAAGACCTGTGGTTTGGTTGATTACCTGGCGATAGGCATCGGCGAGATAGCTCACCGGGAAAAAGTGCGCCACGACCAACAAAATCTTGGAGTTCGCCGGATCGGCAAAGACGTTGCCGCCAAAGAGCATCGCAAAGTTGACGATCATTATTATGGCCATGCCGCCTTCAAGCGTAGGTGCCAGGCCCGCCAACGCGTAGCCAATGCAGATCAGCATTACGGCGCCCAGACAGGAAATAGCCAGCACCTCGATCCATTGCGTTGCGCCAAGATCTACCACAAACATTCCTGCTGCCAGCAGGATGGATACCTGCACCAGTGCGACCAAGAAGCGAAAGCTGACCTGACTGACCAACAGCTCCCGGATGTGCATGGGCGTCAGCAACAGGTGCCGCATCGTACCGCGCTCGCGATCGCGCAACAGCGGCGTCGCTGTGGCAAACAGACCCAATTGCAGCAACGCAAGTGCAAGCATGCCCGGATACAGGAAACTGAATTTCGAGCTCGCCTTTCCCCGCGGAGCGACGACCTTGAACTGATAGGGCTCCGGACCCGCGCTGTCTTCATGCAGCAGCCGCGAGCGGGCTGCCTCCATTGCGAGCCGGGCAAATCCCTCTGAACGTTTGTCAGCGATTACTTCGACCTCACCGCCACCGGAAACCAGATCCGCTTTGGGCAGAATCAACGCGGCCTGGAGCTTCCCTTCTGTCAGCTCCTTCTCAGCCTGCGCACGGGTCAACGAGCTAATCGACATGTAATCAGAGGCCAATGCTTCAACCAGCTTTCGGGCAGATGGGTTGCCGGTTGGATCAACCACGCCGAATTCGAACTTGTACGTGGGCGTCATCAGGCTGGTCACCACCAGGAGCACGACGAAAAACATCGGAAAAACGAAGCTGAAAAACATTGCTCCGAAATCCCGCTTGAACTCTTTGGCCTGGACTTTGAACAGCGCCCGTATCCGTTTCATCTCTGCTGACATCAGTCGCGAATCCCCCGGCCGGTGAGTTTAAGAAACACGTCCTCCAGCGATTGCCGATCGACCCGAATGTCGTCCACGGCGAGGTCACCACGAGTGTTGCGTTCGATGAGGTTGGTAATCAGGGTGTTGACGGCGTGGGTCTGCACACGAACGCGCACACCAGCCTCGATCTCCAGCAGCGCCGTTGTCGTTCCATCAAGGAAGTCGAGGTCCGACTCCATCGGTGCCACGAACTCCACCACGCGCTCTGGGCAATAGCGACCAATTAGTGCATCGGGTGCGCCTTCCGCTAGTATTTCGCCGTGATCGAGTACCAGCACACGATCGCAGAGTCGTTGCGCTTCTTCCATCTGGTGCGTGTTGATCACCATGGCTGCGTTGCGACTTTCGCGCTGCTGCAGCAGTGTCGTCCACACAGCCCGACGGGCCTGGGGATCAAGTTGCGACGTAGGTTCGTCCAGGAAGATCAACTCGGGGTCAGAGACCAGCGAGAGCGCCACGGCTACACGTTGTTGCTGCCCACCAGACAGATGCTTGATACGGGTGTCGCGTTTTTCTTCAAGGCTCACTTGTTCGATCAAATCATCGATCGGGCGCGAGCGTGGAAAGAGTGCGCAGTGCAACGAGAGCAGCTCTGCCACCGTGAGCAGTGGCGGCAACACGGTTTGCTGCACTGAAACCCCCATACGGTGGCGGATAGCCTTCATTTCCCTCGCATTGGAAACATCGTGACCAAGAACTCTTGCGCTCCCTGCGTCGGCGCCACGAAGGCCTTCGAGGATTTCGATCAGCGTTGTCTTTCCCGCTCCGTTAGGGCCCAGAATGCCGACGATTTCGCCGCGCTCGACGCGGAGGTCCACGCCGAGCAGGGCATCAATATGCGACTCGTCTTTGCCGTACCTTTTGCGCAATCCAGTCGCTGAAATTGCCGGATCGCCAGGTGATGCCACCTCTGGTTGAACCATCAATGCCCCTCTCCCACCGCGATTTGTTCTCTTGATTTGGACGCATCCCCATGCGTGCAAGCTGGGTCGACCGTATCGACGCGGGCGATGGGTGTATATAGGAACTTCTCTTAGGTTTAATGAGTTTTTTGACCAAAAAGATTGCTTAAAAGGCCTATTTCTAAGCAGTTTCATACATTTTAAAGTTAAATGAGTGTTGTCAAGAAGTGCGGCTGCAATAGATTTTCAACCGCCGTATCTGTGACGAGGTTTGCAATAAAAAATAGTTTACGTTTGATGGCAACTAGCCAATCACGCGCGGAGTGCATTCTGTGATTTAGCCTTCCAAAGGCTTGCGCTTATTTACCGGGTTGCTATCTCTTCGGCGTTTGCTTTGATGGAAAGTTTACTTCTGCAGGCGTCGGTCCCGGTCCAGTTCGATCCAGCAACGTTTTTATATCTCGCTGCAGTCCGGGAGCCCGCCTTGCGCGAAGTTTTACTCGCTACAGCAAAAGGAAGCACGAGCCGTGCCGAAAGCGGGCGTGGGAAGTCCTCTTTGGTTGGAGCAAGCCCACAGCGACAAACGGACAGCACTAAGAAAACTATCCATAAGCCTTACCAAATCCCGTATAATTAGCCGTCCAAACGCTATTAGTCATTTCGATGTCGCAGATGAGCTTCTCCGATGCCGAGTATGCCGGCCAGCGCGAGCAGACGCGACGAGAAATCTTCCTGGGGGAGGGTGGAGCACGGGTTGCCGTGGGCTGGCCTGCTGGCGCTGATTGAACCGGCGTATCCGAAGGCCGGCAAGGGTCGACGCCCTTACCCGGTCAGGACGATGCTGCGCATAGATCGGCTTCAGAATTGGTTTGGCTACAGTGATCCGGCGATGGAAGAAGCACTCTATGAGGTGGCGCGGCTGCGCCGCTTTGCCGGCTTGTCGCTGACACGCGGTAGCCTACCCGACGGGATCACGATCCTAACTTTTCGTCATTTGTTCGAGACCCGGGATCTGGCGCCGAAGGTGCTGGCGGCGATCAACACCTACTTGACGGGCAAAGGCCTTTTGCTACGCCATGGCATGATTGTGATTCGCGACGATCATTCATGCACCGTCTTCAACCAAGAATGAGGCGAAGGCACGCGATCCGGAAATGCACCAGACCCGCAAAGGTCAGCGGTTGTACTTCGGCATGAAGGCGCACATCAGCGCGGATGTGGAATCGGGCCTAGCGCACACCCTCACCACCACAGCAGCGAACGTGGCGGAAGTGGCTGAGTTGCTGCACGGCAAAGAAAAAACGGTGCACGCCGACGGGGGCTACATCGGTGCCGAGAAGTGCGCGCCCAGGCGTGCCCGGGAATGGCACATCGCGGCCAAGCGCGGCAGTATCAAGGCAATGCCAAAAGGCGAACTTAAAGAGGCAACTCAGCACCTTGAATACATTAAGGCGGCCGTGCGTTTGAAGGTGGAGCATCCATTCCGCATCATTAAACGGCAGTTCGGCTACCAGAAGGTGCGCTTCAAGGGCCTGGCCAAGAACACAGCACAAGTCCTGACGCTGTTCGCGCTCTCCAACCTGTGGATGATGCGACGAACGTTGCTAACTCCCGTGGGGGAGGTGCGTCTGTGATCCGGGGGATACCGCTGACAAGGCGCAAGGCGAGGCCAGAAATCACCTGATTCGACTCATCTCAGAGGGAGTTCACTGAAATTTATCGCAGACGTGTAGACGTCCAATCGAAAGCGGCATATTCAGACGATCCTTAGAGCGACAACGGGATGCGGACAACGACTAGCCTGCCGGGATGCTGGCTCCAAATGCGACGCAACGCTGCTCTATCTGTGCGAGGGTGAATCGAACCACCCCAACCAGTCGTCCAGTTGCATCAACACCTGGCGGCGTCCTGGCTCGGATTCGTTGAACAGCTCGTGGTAGAGCATGGAGAAATAGCGCGTGGTCAACTGCCCCGTTGCCGCCGCGGCCGTAGCAAACGCGCGACTGCCGGACGGATCGACCAGCTCGTCGCTATCGGCCACCAGCAGCAAAGTCGGTTGCGCAAGACTTGCCGCATCGGCGATGCAACTCACCCCTTCACGGAAGATGAAATCGGCCAGCCGTGGCGTGACCCAGGCGTGGCGCAGCGGATCGTCCTTGTAGCTGGCTTCCACCTGGGGATCATGCGAAAGCTTTCCGGCATTCAGCCCGTTGCGCAACGCGAGGTTGGGAGCGATGCGCGCCAGCACGCGGGCCAGGCGGATTAACCCCGGCGACGACCAGCTGCGCAATGCCGGCGACGACAGCAGCAGCGCCGGTGGCGTGATGCGCCCGTCCAGCACGGTGCGTGCGGCCACCAATCCACCCATGCTGTGCCCGAGCAGAAACGGTGGCTGCGGCAGGCCATTGGTGTAGTCGTTGTAAACCGTCGCCAGATCTTCCAGCAGATCGTCGGCATGCCTGAGCGCGCCACGTCGCCCCGGCGTCTTGCCGTGCCCGCGCTGATCGTAGCTGCGCACGTCGTAGCCGCGCTGGTTGAACCAGTGTGCCAGCCGCTCGTAGCGCCCGCTATGCTCGCCCAGACCATGCACGATCAGTACGGCGCCACGCGCCTTGGCAGCCGGCCAGTTACGCAGCAAAAGGCGTTGGCCGTCGGCCATGCTCAGCCATGCTTCGGCACTGCTGCCCGTTGCCGCGTTTTCCCTTATCGCCGGTGTTTGCTGATCCACCGTATCTCCTCTGCGCTGTTGCCAGAACTCAGTGTTCGATGACCTGGAGGTGTTTCGTCAACACATCGAGTTTTGCTTTCATGAAAGCCTGCGGATGGCTGCCCTCGATGGCGTAAAACGCCGTATACAAGATCGATGGATCCGCTTTACCGGAGTGCGCTGCCACGGAGGTTATCCGCATGACGTCGTTGTCATTGCGCGCGACGCCATCGTAAGGATGTTGGTGTTGGACGATCTTGCGCCAGTCGCTCTTGTAGTCGTCGTCGAGATTTTCCGACGGTGCCATATGGCGCTGAATATTGATCCAGTTATTGTTGTGGGCATCTTCCCCGATACGGACATCAACGGCATCCATGCCGAATTTGCCGTGCTCAGGCACAGCGATGAGACCCAACGTCAAAACGCTGGTCGGGGTGATTTTCTGCAGCTGCGTAGTGAAGTCCAGACGAAGGCGTTTCGACGCATAACTGAAGCGCTGGTCGTAGTCGAAGTCGATCCGGATATCCTTGAAAAGTGCTGGCAGTAGCGCCCGGTTGTGTAAATAGCCCTTCCACTGGGCGAGTGTGCCGCCATAGTCCACGTTGACAAAATCGGTGAGCACCTTCATGTCGGCCAGATTCATGTAGTCGCGGCGAGCGGGCGCGAGCTGCATCATCGTCACGTAGCCGTCCGGCACTGGCAACGAAAACGTGACAACGGTGCCATTGATGTACGGCACGGACCACTCACGCACCTGCCAAACCCGTTGCCATTTATCGATATGAGTAGCGTTGCGCATGGCTGGGCCCAACGACGTGATCTTTATTTTTTCAGCACCAACCTGGCGCGTCAGGAAACCTAACTTCAGCAGCTGGTCCATCAACCGGTTCGGATCGCTGTACAGCTCTTGCGCGCTGACGTCGTCCGGTTTGCGCAGATGAAAGAGCACGCTGCGGCCGGCGAGTCCGGAATCGAGATAACCGTTCCTGGCCAAGGTGGTTCGGGGCCCGCTTTTAGCCAAAGGCATCCACTCACCGTTGCTGTCACGTACGAGCAGGGTCGGCCGCAGGCTGAGTCCCGTCGCGCGTAAAAAGCGCTGTGATCCCGTACCACGAGGAAACAGCGTGTCGGGATCTTTCGCCAGCAGTGCCTGGATTTGCTGGTTTATATAAGCCTCTTCCAGCTTTTGATACGTGGTGCTGAAATCTGCCAGGCTGAGCGGTAGCGAAAACTGCTGCTTGAAGATGTTGGTGAGCGTGGTATCGAATATATCGAGCGTATACGGCGCGCGTTCGTCGATGACGGCAAGATCGTTGGGCGCGTTCAGCACTTCGCTGATGGGCAGCGCGTAATTGAGATTCTCGTTGGCGGATTTCATCAGCACCACGCCGATCAGCTTGCCGTCCTTGTCCAGCAAGGGACCACCGCTGTTTCCGGGCGACGCCGCGGCGGAAAAGCGCATCCATTTCCAGCTGCCCTCCTGCTGCTCGGGTGTATTGGAGGTGTACAGGCCATCGCGGATGACCACGCCCGTCCCCAACGCATTGCCCACGGCGTAGACCACCTGATTCAAAGCGGGTGTCGCGTCGACCTCGAATGGGGCAAGGTCCACCGGCGTGCTGGCCAGCGAGAACACCACGAAGTCCCTGCGCAGTGAAAACTTTTCGATCTTGTCGATCGCATACACGCGGCCCGCTGCATCACGCAGCGAGAGCGGTCCCCACAGACCGCCAATTCCAGCCAGAAGAACGTGGCCGGCGGTCACGTAGCGGTTGTTGCCAAGCGCAAATGCGGTGCCGATCGAATTATATTTGTCGTTGCGCTCCTGGAACGGCAGCAAATCCAGCGGTAGCGGCTTTTCGTAGCTGAGCGGGTCCTTGACCGGTTTGGCCGCCACCACTTCGAAGGTAGCTGCCTGGATCCTGGGCAGCACGGCCGGATCGAGGCTGGCGGCGTGGCTGACCCTCGCAGCGAACAGGCTGACCAAGGCGATGAGCGCGAGGCGGCCGCAAGCGGCGCGCGCGAAGCCGGACTTGCGCCGCCGTAGTTCCATTACGTGCATGAAAATCCTTGACATCAGCGCCGCTACCGGATTCCCCTCGGGCCCCTGGGTTGTGGCGGGCGAAACCGCATACTGCCATGACCGGCCCATGGCTGCACCGGTGCAGGCATCGTCCCGATCAAACGACGTCGTGACAGGGTTGGTCCCACCGGATTGGTGCCCACCGATCAAGGCCCCATATATGCTCGGTGAGTACTTCCCGACCGCCGCGCGGATCCGTGCCAATGCGCCTCGATGCCTGCCCCCTGGACGATTTCCATCCGGCCGTTGCCGCCTGGTTTCGCCGCCGTTTTCCCGCACCCACTGCGGCGCAGGCAGCCGCGTGGCCGTCGATTCGCGCCGGCAACAATACCCTGGTGGCTGCGCCGACGGGTTCTGGCAAGACCTTGACCGCCTTTCTCGCCGCCATCGACGCGCTGGTTTGCGAGGGCGTGGAGCATGGCGGCGTGCTGACCGATACCACCCGTGTGGTTTACGTCTCGCCGCTGAAGGCACTATCCAACGACATCCACATCAATCTCGACGCGCCGCTGGAAGGCATTCGAGCAGAGCTGGAAAAGCGGGGTCTGCCAGATGTCGCCATCCGCACCGCCGTGCGCACCGGCGATACCCCGCAGGCCGAACGTAGCCGGCTGCGCAAGCAACCGCCGCATATCCTGGTGACCACGCCGGAATCACTCTACGTACTGCTGGGCTCCGCGTCCGGACGTCAGATGCTGGCCGACACGCGCTCGGTCATCGTCGACGAGATCCACGCCATCGCCGGCAGCAAGCGCGGTTCGCACCTGAGTCTGTCGCTGGAGCGGCTGGAATCGCTATGCCAACGACCGCTGTTGCGGATCGGGTTGTCGGCGACGCAGAAGCCCATCGAGATGATCGCCGACTTCCTGGTCGGCGCTCCTGCCCCTGCTCCTGTTTGCAGGGGGAGGATGGAAGGAGGTTCCCCCGGGTTGCGGGAAGATCAAGAGCCAGCCCCGCCCCAGCTCTCCCCTGCCCGCGGGGGAGAGAGCACTGCCAGCCCCGCCTCTGCTCCTCCGCCTGCCCGCGGCGGCGGCAGCCATTGCACCATCATCGATGTTGGCCACGCGCGACCGCGCGACCTTGGCATCGAGGTGCCGCCGGTGCCGCTGGAAGCGGTGATGTCCAACGACAGCTGGGAGCTGGTGTACAACCGGCTGGCGCAACTGGTGCAGGCGCACCGCACCACGCTGATTTTCGTCAACACGCGGCGCATGGCCGAGCGCGCCGCGCGGCATCTTTCCGAGCGGCTGGGCAAGGAGACGGTGGCAGCGCATCACGGCAGCCTGGCGAAGGAGCAACGACTCGATGCCGAACGACGGCTCAAACGGGGCAAGCTGTCGGTGCTGGTGGCGACCGCTTCGCTGGAACTGGGCATCGACATCGGCGAGGTTGACCTGGTCTGCCAGCTGGGGTCGCCGCGCTCGATCGCGGCCTTTTTGCAGCGTGCCGGCCGTTCCGGCCACAGCATCGACGGCACGCCCAAGGCACGCCTGTTTCCAACCACCCGCGACGACCTGGTCGAATGCACTGCCTTGCTCGATTGTGTGCGGCGGGGCGAACTCGACGCGCTGATCCTGCCGCCGCAACCGCTGGACGTGCTGGCGCAGCAGATCGTGGCCGAAGTCGCCTGCCAGGAATGGAGCGAGGATGCGCTTTACACGCTGGTGACGCGTGCCTATCCCTATCGCGCGCTGAGTCGCGACGATTTCGACGCGGTGGTGCGCATGCTTGCCGAAGGCTTCACCACCTCGCGCGGCCCACGAGCGGCGTACATCCATCGTGATGCCGTGCACGGGCAGCTGCGGGCGCGGCGCAGTGCGCGGCTCACGGCGCTGACCTCGGGCGGCAGCATTCCGGACACCGCCGACTACAAGGTCGTGCTGGAGCCGCAGTCGATCATGGTCGGCACGGTGAACGAAGACTTCGCGGTAGAGAGCCTGGCCGGCGACGTGTTTCAGCTGGGCAACACCAGCTACCGGATCCAGCGGGTCGAACGCGACCGGCTGCGGGTGGAGGACGCGCACAGCGCGCCGCCGAACATTCCGTTCTGGCTCGGCGAGGCCCCGGGTCGCAGCAACGAGCTTTCGTTCGGCGTTTCGCGCCTGCGCGAGGAGATCGTCGCGCTGCTCGATGCCGGGGGCGTCGTCGCGGCAATGGACTGGCTTGCCGCGCAACTGGGCCTCGACGCCGCCGCCGCGCAGCAGCTGGTCGAGTACCTTGCCCGCGCCCGCGCCGCGCTGGGTGTGCTTCCCATCCAGAAAACGCTTGTGCTGGAGCGCTTCTTCGATGAATCGGGCGGCACTCAGCTAGTCATCCATACACCGTGGGGTAGCCGCATCAATCGCGCCTGGGGCTTGGCGCTGCGCAAGCGCTTCTGCCGTCGGTTCAACGTCGAGCTGCAAGCCGCGGCGACCGAGAATGCGATCGTGCTGTCGCTGTCGACCAGTCACAGTTTTCCGCTGGAGGAAGTGGCGCACTACCTGCATTCGACGAGCGCCGAGCACGTGTTGACCCAAGCGCTGCTCGACGCGCCGCTGTTCGCCGCTCGCTGGCGCTGGAACGCGGTGACGGCGTTGGCCCTGCCGCGCTTCACCGCGGGGAAAAAATCGCCGCCGCCGCTGCAGCGGATGAAGAGCGAGGATCTGCTTGCCGCCGTGTTTCCCGATCAGGTCGCCTGCCTGGAAAACATCGTCGGCGAGCGCGTGGTGCCGGACCACCCGCTAGTCCGCCAGACCATCCACGACTGCCTGCGCGAGGCGATGGATGTGGATGGCCTGCTGCAAATTCTGAGCGACATCGAAAGCGGCGACATCGCCATCGTTGCGCGCGACCTCAGCGCGCCGAGCCCGCTTGCCGCCGAAGTGCTCAATGCCGCGCCTTACGCCTTTCTTGACGATGCACCGCTGGAGGAACGCCGCACGCAGGCGGTGCAGAACCGCCGCTGGCAGGCCGACGACGCCAATGATCTCGGCCGGCTCGATCCCGAAGCGATCGCCGCCGTTCGCGACGAAGCGTGGCCGCGGGTGCGCGATGTCGAGGAGATGCACGAGGCGCTGACCTTGCTCGGTCTTGTCAGCGTCTACGAAGTTGATGCGAACAAGGATTGGCGAGTCTATTTAGAGGCATTGGCCGCCACACAACGCGCCACGCATCTCACTGTAGGAGCGCACCCTGTGCGCGATGCTCTTGATTCGGGCAACGAAAAGCCATCACGCACAGAGTGCGCTCCTGCAGGTTTGGCCATCTGGACGTCTGCGGAACAGCTTACCGTCTGGCTCACCCTGCATCCCAGTGCCATCATGCAGCCGCCCATCGAAGCACCGCCCGAGTACGCCGCAAAAGTCTGGACGCGAGAAGATGCGCTGCTCGAACTGGTCCGGCATCGCCTCGGAGGACTCGGGCCAGTCAGCGTGTCGGCGCTGGCGCAGTCATTCGCGGTGGATGCCAGCGAAGTGGAGCAGGCGCTGCTGCGACTGCAGACCGAAGGCTACGTGATGCAGGGCCGTTTCAGCGCTGAGGCGACCGTTATCGAATGGTGCGAGCGCCATCTGCTGGCGCGCATCCATCGCTACACTATGGGCAGGCTGCGGCGCGAAATCGAGCCGGTCAGCCGCCGCGACCTGATGCGCTTCCTTTTCGACTGGCAGCATGTATCAGCGGCAACGCGGTTGAGCGGACCGGACGCGCTGGTCGCCGCACTGACCCAACTGGAAGGCTACGAGGCCGCCGCGGGCGCATGGGAAGCGGAGATTCTGCCAGCTCGCGTCAGCGATTATGCGATCAACTGGCTGGATGATCTGTGCCGCGCGGGACGGATCAGCTGGGGCCGGCTTCGAGCGGGTAGTGGCCATGGCGGCGGACCCGTGCGTAGCACGCCGATTGTGCTTCTGCCCCGGCGCGACATGGCCGTCTGGACGTCTATCGCCACGGAAGGAGAAATGCAGGCGCCTCTGCTATCGTCGCGTGCGCAGGCCGTTGCCGACGCGCTTCGCCAGCATGGCGCCCTGTTCTTCGACGAGCTAGTAAACATCGCGCGGCTTTTGCGCACGGAATTGGAGGACGCGCTGGGTGAATTGGTCGCTGCCGGCATGATCAGCGCCGACAGCTTTGCCGGCTTGCGCGCGCTGCTCATGCCTGCGGCCAGGCGCGATAGCCATCGGCATCGACGCCTGCGACGGCACCAGCTCAATGGCATTGAGGACGCCGGCCGCTGGTCGCTGGCGCGCCATTCGTCAGGCAGCGATGAGGACGGTCACGCCGGCGCAGTGGAGCACATTGCGCGTGCACTGCTGCGGCGCTACGGCGTGGTGTTCTGGAAGCTGCTGGAACGCGAAGCACCGTGGCTACCGCCGTGGCGCGAGTTGCTCCGGGTGTACCGCCGACTGGAAGCGCGCGGCGACATTCGCGGTGGGCGTTTTGTCGAGGGACTGGTCGGCGAGCAGTTCGCCCTGCCCGAGGCGATCGCGCCGCTGCGTGCCGTGCGCCGCCGTGCCGACAATGGCGAGCTGGTATGCCTGAGCGGCAGCGATCCGCTCAACCTCGTAGGCACCGTGCTGGTCGGCGACAAGGTGCCGGCGCTGACCGGTTCCCGCCTGCTGTATCGCGACGGTGTCGGGATTGCCGCGCTGGTCGGCGGCAAAATCGTGCCGCTGATCGAGTTGAACCCGTCGGAGATCCAGCAGGCGAAACACGACCTTCTTCGCCATTCGCCATCCTTTTCCGATGCCATGTCGACCAGTCGCTGAGAATCACGTAACGATGGGATGCCTGCCAATTCTGCTGCTGTTCCCGCTGGGCTTCGGCGTAGGCTATCTGGTCGACGGAAACCAGGGTGCCTTGTGGGGCGCCGGCATCGGTTTAGCGGTCGGCCTGGTGCTGATGGTCTTGTTTATCAAGGCGCTTCGCGATCGTCGCTAACCGATACTCCATAAAAATTTCCGGCTCGAAGGACCTGTGGGAGCGGCTTCAGCCGCGATGCTCTTCCGTTGTGGCGTCAAGCCAAAAGTATTGCCGGCTAAAGCCGCTCCCGCCGGGGGGCTCGTTCTTGGCGCGGCTGAAGATGTTGATCCATGGTTCGAGAAAACCGCCAAGCAGCAACAGACCCGAAGGGCACTGGCCTGAGCTTAGAGTTCCATTTTTCGTCGTTCATGCGAGGCGCTTTACGACAGCGAAGCTGGTCACGCAGGAATCCAATGACTTCGGGCTTCTTCGGAAGGCTATACGCGCTGGATCCCCGCGTTCGCGAGGATGACGAGCTCATTCGAAACTGACCCCGGTAGTCGATCAGCAGCCGCACGATCGCCAGGCATTGTTTGCGCGGTCGCGTATGGATTGCGAACGCGCTACCGCGGCGAAACAGATC
>JBDTXA010000017.1:0-34241 GCA_040006415.1 Rhodanobacter sp. | reverse complement strand
AATGCGCTCCTGCACACGAAGCAGGTTTACCAAAAAAATACGCTATCCAGATATTGCTCCAGGGAAATACCATGTCCGATTACCACGCTTCCATCGACTGGGCCCGCATCCAGGACGACGCCGATCCACTGCGCGCCTTTCGCGACGAATTCCTGATTCCGCCGCATGAGGCTCCCGACGGCAAACAGGGCGAAAGCGTCTACTTCTGCGGCAACTCGCTTGGACTGCAGCCGCGTGGTGTGCGCGACGCCGTCAATGCCGAACTCGACTACTGGGGCGAACTTGGTGTCGAGGGGCACTTCAAGGGCCGGCTGCCATGGATGGATTACCACGAGTACGTCCGCGACGACCTCGCCGCCGTTATCGGTGCGCAGCCTGGCGAAGTGGTGGCGATGAACACGCTGGGCGTCAATCTGCACCTGATGATGGTCAGCTTCTACCGACCCACCGCCGAAAGGCATGCCATCCTGATGGAAGCCGGCGCGTTTCCCACGGATCGCTATGCGGTGGAATCGCAGGTGAAGTTCCACGGCTTCGATCCGGCCACGTCGCTGATCGAACTGGAAGCGGACGAACCCAACGGCGTGATCTCCCATGCCGCGATCGAGCGCGTGCTGGCCGAACACGGTTCGCGCATTGCGCTGGTGATGCTGCCCGGCGTGCAATACCGCAACGGTCAGGCATTTGATCTGAAAGCGATCACGCAGCTGGGCCATGCACAGGGCTGCGTGGTTGGATTCGACCTCGCCCATGCTGTCGGCAACCTGCCGCTAAAACTGCATGACAGTGGCGCCGATTTCGCCATCTGGTGCAGCTACAAATACCTCAACGGTGGCCCCGGCGCGGTCGGCGGCGCCTTCGTGCACGAGCGCCATGCAACGGCCGTACTGCCGCGCTTCGCTGGTTGGTGGGGCCACGACAAAGCCACTCGTTTCCAGATGGGACCGGAGTTTGTGCCAACACCCGGTGCCGATGGCTGGCAGCTTTCGAATCCACCTATTCTCGCGCTCGCACCGCTGCGCGTCTCGCTGGCGATGTTCCGGCAGGCTGGCATGACGGGGCTACGCGAGAAGTCACTGCAGCTCACCGGCTACCTCGAATGGCTGGTACAACACGAGCTTGCCGATGTACTCGAGGTGGTGACGCCAGCCGACCCCGCAAGACGCGGTGCACAGTTGTCTATTCGCGTGGTCGCCGGTCGCGAGCGCGGTCGCTCGCTGTTCGAATACTTGATGGCGCAGGGCGTCATCGGAGACTGGCGCGAACCGGACGTAATCCGGATTTCGCCGGTACCGCTGTACAATCGCTTCACCGACTGCCTCGCCTTCGCCGAAGCCGTGCGGAGCTGGGCAGACGGCAGCCCCTGACGCCCGAGCTGCCGGAAGCCACGAGCTGCCGGTGTTCTCAAGCGAGGTCAATGGTGATCGCAACGCAAGTGGTCGAAGTGTTGCGGCCGGTAGCCCGGCAAATCCTGCGCGTCGAAGGCGAATACGTAAAAGCGATTGGGATTGTCCGCGCCCCGCAGGTGCAGGTCATCGGTCACGGTTGGCAGAAAGTCGTTGTCGGTGCTGACGAACAACGTGTGCCGCAGCTTTCCGTTTTGCTTGATGTCCGGACCGAAGGCCAGACCCTCGAGCTTGGCCGGCACGTCCGCCGCCGCCACACCGTGCTCGTTTCGCGTCGCAAGCACGTCGAGAAAGTTCACCTTGGGTACCGCCACACCGGTTAGCGGGGCTTCACCCTGAAGCTTGCCCACGTCGACGGCGTCTTTCAGGTCGATCAGAAAGATGTGCTTGAACCCCGCCTCCGAGTCGTCACCGAAACCATTTCCGTCGCGCTCGTCTACCAGCAGCTGGTGGTCGTTGACCGCCACGATCTCGCTGACCGTGCCGTACTTGGGTTTGGTCGGCTTTCCGATATTGGTCAGCGTGTAGGCGTACTGAGAGACATGGTGGGTGCGCAGGTCAATTTTGACGATGCGAATGACACTGGCGGACTTGCCGCCATCTTGAATCAGCGGACTCTGCATCGAGCCGTAGAGCGTGCGGCCATCCGGGGTTATAGCCAGACCTTCCATGCCCTTGTTGGCCAATCGGCCGGAGGCGTTCAGCGCGATCTCGTCATCGCCCGTCGGTGCGACTCTGGCCACACGGAAGGCTTCCGGCAGCGGATATACCGCCGTTCGCTGCCCGCTCTTGCGACCGAACGCATACACGTACGACCCGTACTCGTCGCAGATGTACACCGTGTGGCCATCTGCGCTGACGCGGATACTTTCCGGATCGAGACGGGCATTCAGCGGCCACGCCGAATTCATCGAGGGCACCGCGTTGTCCGAGCGACCGGTGAAATAATGCCGGAACGGGCGATCCAGTCGCGGACGACCGCTGGGCAGATCGACGCTGCGCCCGTTGCCGTAGTAGAGGTAGAACGGGTCGAACAGCAGCGTAGTGTCGCGCAGTTGCGGGGTCAGCGCGAACGGTAGCGGGGCGCCCTTTTGGCTGGTCACCAGCTTCATATCCAGCGTGTGGAATCGATCGATATAAGACGCTGTGTCGTCGACCCGTGGGTTGTAGGTTGTGGCGTTGGGACCGCGATCGGGCAGCGCCAGAAACGTGTCGCAGCCGGCGTAGGCCAGGCCCGAGCCGATGCCACCCAGAAGATTCCCGGCCACACCGTTTTCGAGCGGTGCGGCCGTTTGTGCGGAGCGATCGTGCAGATGGCCGTCCATCTCGCCGGTGGCCACCAGATCGACACTGGCGTGGGCATTGCCGGCGGTCGCCAGCGCCATCAACATCATCCGGCGAAGCTTGGACTTCGTCATGACATCTCCAGTGCGGCTGTGTTTGGGTAGATGCGCCATCCTGCGCAGCGGTCATTGCCGTTGTGTGACGCATAAAATTGGACCGGCCCTGTTGCGAGTGGCAGCATTCAACAGCACCCCAAACACAAGGGCCCGGGCTTGCAGCTGGCCGTCTTCGCGTCTGCACAAGGATTTCATCCGCCCTTGAACTCAGACCAGCGAGAGTTGGTTTTTACGAAGGAGTCCGAGATCATGAAAAACGATGCGCCGCACGGCAGCGATCTGCACAAGCTGGGCGAGTTGATCGACGACATCGACGTCGCGATGCTGACGACGCGTGCTGCCGATGGCTCCCTGGTCAGCCGCCCTTTGAAGACGCTGAAACTCGACGCCGAGGGCGAGATCATCTTTTTCACGCCTGCCAAGAGCCACAAGGTGGATGAGCTGACCGATGACCACAGTGTCAACCTCGCTTATGCCGACAAGGGCGAAAACCGCTACGTCTCCATCCGCGGGCGCGCGCGCATGGATCGCGACAGCGAAACCATCGAGGAGCTCTGGTCCCCGGCGCAAAAAATCTTCTTCCCGGAAGGCAAGGGTGATCCCAACCTGATGGTGCTGCGCGTTCGCGTTCGCGATGCCAGTTACTGGGAAGGTTCCAGCAATATGCTCGAACGCGCCTTCGATTTCGCCAAGGCGATGGTGGATGATTCGCCCGGCGACCTCGGCACACAGGGTCATCTGGACGGTTGAGTTTCACACAGCATAGTGTCCGGGACCGTTCGGGCACCCGTAGGGAGGCAAGATCTTGGACCTCGGGCAACCTTGCGGCGACCGCGCACCGGGTATCCGTCGGATGACCGGGATGTTCTGCATGTTCGATAAAGAAGCGCGAAAGTTGCTTCTTGGCGCGACGCTTGCTGTCTTCCCCTTGCTGCTTTGCGGGTGCAGCCATGACCCTCACCTGAGCTTCCTCGACCCCCAGGGACCGGTCGCCGAGATCCAGCGTAGGCATTTCCTCGAGATGTTGGCCGTCCTGTCCATCTTCGTCGCGCTTCCCATCTTTGTTCTTATACCCTGGTTTGCCTGGCGCTATCGCTATGGCGCCAGGTCATCGCGGTACACCCCAAAATGGAAGTACTTCGGACCGTTGGAAATCGCCGCTTGGTCCGGCCCTTTCGTCATTGTGACGTTCCTCGGGGTTCTGGTATGGCACAGCTCGCACGCGCTCGATCCCTACAAGCCTCTGGTGTCTACCCAGACCGCGCTGAGAATCCAGGTGATCGGCTATGACTGGAAATGGCTGTTCATTTACCCCGATCAAGGTGTGGCCAGCGTCGGCATGCTGGCCCTGCCTGCCGGTCGCCCCGTGGCGATGCAGCTGACGTCAGCCACCGTGATGCAGTCATTGCAGATCCCCTCGCTGGGAAGCCAGATCTACGCCATGGGCGGCATGGTCACCCGATTGAATCTGCAGGCGGACGAGCCCGGCGAATTCATGGGCGAAAACACCATGTACAACGGGGAGGGCTTTCATCAGCAGCAGTTCCGTGCCATCGCCATGACTCCCGACGATTTCAACGCCTGGGTAAGCAAAGCGCGAAGCAGTCGGCATTGCCTGGACAAAGCGGCACTGAGGGCGCTGTCGCGGCGCACCACCAGGGGGGAACTCATTCACGCGCTGGGCAGTGGAAAGCACCGCGAGGAAAGCATCTCCTTCAGCGGAGCCAGCGCCAGACTGTTTCCAGCCGTGGTCAGGGCGACCATGACCGGCACGGCCGTCGATCCCCAAGCCCCCGTTCATGCCACGGCGCCACGGACGCCCCCGAAGACTGAAACACTCTTGGGGAAGCGCGAGCCATGATGATTCCCAATTTCCTGCAACATCCACTGGGGCGGCTGGACCTCGACGCGCTGCCGTTCTGGAAGATGCTCCAGCAGCCGACGCACGCCAATGTCATCAACGGAATCATTGCCACCGGCGCGGCCTCAATGGTGGTCGTTGGCACCGTCGTCACCTTTGCGATCATCACCCGATATCGTTGGTGGCGACGTTTGTGGTCCGAGTGGTTGACCAGTCCTGACCACAAGAAGATCGGCATCATGTATGTGGTCCTGGCGTTCGTGATGCTGTCGAGAGCGCTGATCGAGGCGGCATTGATGCGGGCTCAGCAGGCATTCGGCCTGGGCGGAGGTTTTCTCTCACCCGATCACTTTGCCCAGCTGTTCAGCACCCACGGCACCATCATGATCTTCTTCATGGCCATGCCGTTCCTCACCGGCATCATCAACTATGTCATGCCATTGCAGATCGGTGCACGTGATGTGTCCTTTCCCGTGCTCAACTCGATCAGCCTTGGGCTGACGGCCGCGGGTGCGGCACTGGTCATGATCTCGCTGTGCCTGGGCACGTTCTCGACCGGCGGGTGGTTTGGCTACCCGCCTTACACCGAGGCAACGTTCAGCCCCGGCGTAGGCCCGGACTACTGGATCTGGGCGCTGACCCTCGCCTCGCTTGGCTCCACGTTCACCGGAATCAACTTCGCCGTCACCATTTACAAGGAACGTGCTCCCGGCATGACGTTCATGCGCATGCCACTTTTCACGTGGACCGCACTGTGCACCAGCATCCTGATGATTTTCGCGATGCCGCCGCTGACCGTGGCCACGGCGCAGCTGGCGCTGGATCGCTATCTTGGCTTCCACTATTTCACCAATGCGCTTGGTGGAAACATGATGAATTTCGCCAACCTGTTCTGGCTGTTTGGCCATCCAGAAGTCTATATACTGATTCTTCCCGCGTTCGGCGTTTACTCCGAGGTGATCTCCACCTTTTCCGGCAAGGTGCTGTTCGGATACCGATCACTGGTGATGGCCACCATGGCGATCACCATCCTGTCGTTCACGGTTTGGGTTCATCACTTCTTCACCATGGGCCAGGACGCCAACATCAACGCCATATTCGGCATCGCCTCGATGCTGATCGGCATCCCCACCGGCGTAAAGATCTACGACTGGATGTGGACGATGTTTCGTGGACGCGTACGCTTCACCGTGCCCATGATCTATTCGATTGGGTTCATGCTCCTGTTTGTGCTTGGCGGTATGAGCGGCATACTTCTGGCGGATCCGGGCATCGATTATCAAGTCCACAACAGCGTGTTTCTGGTGGCCCACTTTCACAACATGGCGGTGCCAGGCGTGCTGTTCGGCATGATTTCCGCCTACCACTTCTGGTTTCCCAAAGCGTTTGGTTTTCGCCTGAATGAGCGCTGGGGGAAGGTCGCCGCGTGGTGCTGGATCGTCGGCTTCATGCTGGCTTTCTTTCCGCTTTACGCACTGGGGCTGATGGGCATGCCGCGGCGCACCGTAGCCTATACCGAAGCATCCTACGTGCCATTGGAAGGGCTGGCCTTTCTCGGCGCCATTCTCGTTGTGATCGCCCTGAGTTGCCTGATCGTGCAGCTGTGGATCTCTATCAGGGATCGCGCCACGACCCGCGTTTTTGCCGGCGATCCGTGGGACGGCCACAGCCTTGAGTGGTCGATTTCCTCACCGCCCCCGGAATACAACTTCGCCATCGTGCCCCGGGTCACCGATCGTGACGCATTTACCCTCTCCAAGGAGAACGGCAGTGCCTACAAAAGACCGGATGCTGATGCGTACGCGGATATCGAACTGCCGAAAAACAGCGCCATGGGCCCGTTGCTCGGCGCCATGGGTTTCGCGCTAGCGTTCGGCCTCGTCTGGCATATCTGGTGGATGGTCCTGCTTGCAGCCTTGGCCGTGCTGGTGACCATGATTGCTCGCGGCTTTGCACGCGACACTTGGCGCATCGTTCCTGCCGAGCGTGTCCGTCAGGATCTTGATCGCTGGCTTGCTACCGTTACCGCGACCACCGCAGTGTCGCGCGCCGGGGAAATCAGCGTCGCCAATCGGGGGCTCGCCGCGCGGTCGGATGTCGGAGCCGCGACATGAGCCGTGAAGCAATGAGACATCCGGGACTTAACCTGGGCTCGCATCACGGCAGCGATCAGGATTCTGCTGAACGGCTGATGTTCGGCTTTTGGGTGTTCCTGATGAGCGACGCCGTCCTTTTCGGCATGGTCTTCGCTACCTATCTGACCTCGCTGGATGCCACCGCCGGCGGGCCCGGACCGCGAGATCTCTACGATATCAAGAGCATTTTCGTGGAAACGCTGCTGCTGCTTGCCAGCAGTTTCACGTTCGGCATGGCATCGCTGGCGCTGAAGTACAGGCACCCTACGCAACGACTGGTTGGCTGGCTGGTGCTGACCGTGTTGCTGGGAGTCGCCTTCCTCGGTTTTGAGCTGCACGACGTTGCGAGCATGTTCGCCCAGGGTGGACTGCCCACGCGAAGCGGGTTTCTCTCCGCGTTCTTCGACCTTGTACCCCTGCATGGTCTGCATGTTGCTGGCGGATGTCTGTGGCTTGTCTGCCTGATCGCGCAACTCGCGCGTTACGGGGTCGACCGCGAGACCAAATTGGGCATCATGCGACTGGCCCTGTTCTGGCACTTCCTGGACATCATCTGGATTGCGATATTTTCGGTGGTCTACCTCGCGGGGCTGACATGATCAAGTCTACGCAAAGCAGCAGCGATCGCGATGATCTGAGAGAGCAGGAACGTCGTGATTTTCGCTCTTACCTGTGGGGTGTCGGTCTGGCGCTGGTCCTCACCGTGGTGCCGTTTGCGCTGGTCCACTGGTTGCACCTCCCCCGCCTGCCGGTATTGACCGCGATTGGCGCTCTTGCGCTAGTGCAGATCCTCGTCCATTTCCGTTTCTTTTTGCACATCGGCTTTCGCCATAATCGCGAGGATCTGCAGCTGCTCCTCTTCTCTGCGCTGTTGCTGGTCATCATGCTCGCGGGCACGATCTGGATCATGGCCAGCCTGGCGTTGCGGATGGCGTTGCCGACATAGCCCTGAGCAGCCAAGCGAGACCGTGCGGCACCAATGAAAAGGGCGAGCCATATGGCTCGCCCTTCGCGGTTTCAATCGTGTGCCGGCAGGCAAACGCAACGCCGCCGGATTCAGACGTGGCTTTCTGCATGCCTGATCTGGCCGTCACCACGCAGGACGAAGCGCTCAATCGTCAGCGCTTCGGCACCCATCGGGCCGTACGAGTGCAGGCGCGTGGTGGAAATGCCGATCTCGGCACCCAGACCAAGTTCGCCGCCATCGCTGAAGCGCGACGATGTGTTGACCATCACCACGGCCGAACGTAGCGCATGCACGAACCGATCGGCCACGGCCTTGTCTTGCGTGGCAATGACCTCGGTGTGATCGGAGCCGTAGCGACGGATGTGAGCAATGGCCGCATCCACGCTGTCGACCACGGCAACCGTGAGCTTCAAGCTCAGAAATTCGGCCGCGAAATCCTCTTCCGTCGCAGTCTGGATTCCCGGGCAAAGCTTGCGGGAAAGTTCGTCGCCAAGCACTTCCACACCCCGATCGCTCAACGCCTTGAACACGCGCGGAAGGAAATTGGCAGCGACGTCGGCATGCACCAGCAAGGTTTCGAGCGAATTGCAGGCGGAAGGACGTGACACCTTGCCGTCGACCGCCAGATCGATGGCCTTTTCCAGATCAGCGCTGGCATCGACGTACAGATGGCATACGCCCTTGTAGTGCTTGATCACCGGCACGCGCGCGTTCTCGGTGACGAAGCGGATCAGGCCTTCGCCGCCGCGCGGGATGATCAGGTCGACGATATCCGACAACTGCATCAGTTCCAGCATGGCCTCGCGGCTGAGATCGTCCAGCAGCACCAGCGCATCGGGGGGCACGCCAGCGTCCTCCAGTGCTCCGCGCAAACATGCCGCAATGGCCTGGTTGGAACGCACCGCTTCGGAACCCCCGCGCAGGATCACGCCGTTACCGGCTTTGATGCAAAGTGCGGCGGCGTCAGCGGTAACATTGGGACGCGCTTCATAGATCATTGCGATGACGCCCAGCGGCACGCGCACGCGCTCGATGCTGAAGCCCTTGTCCGACTGTTCGCTGCGGGTAACCTGCCCGACCGGATCTGGCAACTCTGCCACCTGGCGAAGGGCTTCGGCAATGCCGGTGACCCGGCTCTCGTCCAGCGACAGGCGATCGAGCATCGCCTCGCCGATGCCCTTCTCGCGGGCAGCCTTCATGTCTTCGGCGTTGGCCGCAAGAATGGTTGCCGACTGCGCTTGCAGCGCGTCGGCCATTGAACGCAACAAGGCGTTCTTGGCGTCGGTGGAAAGTTCGGCTACCTGCACGGCAGCCTGCTTGCACAGAAGCGCTGAATCGCGCACGGATGCTTTCATGAATGAACTCCCATATCGATGGTGACCAAGTCGTCGCGATGCACGACGCTCTCTCCATAACTGTAGCCAAGGCGCTGCTGGATATCGCGCGTGTGGCTTCGCGCGATCTGCTTGATCTCGGCTGCGCCGTACTGGGTAATGCCACGAGCGACCACAAACGGCACGTCATCCACACCCTTGCCGATGATCTCGACCATGTCGCCACGTTGAAAATCACCGACCGCATCGGTGATGCCCTTGGGTAGAAGCGATGCGCCACCGTCACTGATGGCCTTTGCTGCGCCGGCGTCTACCTCGATGCAGCCAGGCACCGCCGGCACATGCAACAGCCAGTACTTGCGAGCCTGCATCCGGGTGGCGGTGGTGCGCAACAAGGTGCCATGCAACAGATCGCGCGAAAGCAAGCTCACAACTTCACCATCGCGGCCATTGAACAGAATGGTCTGGATGCCTGCCGCAGCAGCCTTTTCGGCCGCCTCCAGCTTGGTACGCATGCCGCCGGTACCGACGCTGCTGCCGGCGGCGCCGGCCATGGTCATGATTTCGCTGGTCAGTTCATGCACTTCGTCGATCGGCTGGGCGTCAGGATTGCTGCGCGGATCGGCCGTATAGAGCCCGTCGATGTCGGTGGCGATCAAAAGCATGTCGGCGTCGACCAGCGCCGCGATGATCGCGGCGAGATTGTCGTTGTCGCCCAGCGTCAGCTCGTCGATCGCGACTGTGTCGTTCTCGTTCACCACCGGCATGATCTTGAGGTTGAGCAACTCGGTCAGCGTCGCGCGGGCATTGAGGTAACGGCGACGATCGCGCAGATCATCATGGGTCAGTAACACCTGGGCCAGCGGATGGTCGAAAAGGCGCTGCCACAAGGCCACTGTCTGGGTCTGGCCCAGCGCGGCCATGGCTTGGCGCGCGGCATTGCTGGTGTCTTCGGAGGAATAATCCTTGAGCATCATTCGCCCTGCGGCGACGGCACCGGAGGAGACCAGAACGATCTCGCGACCACTGGCATGACAAGACGAAATGAACTGAGCCAGGCCAAGCGCGTAGCGAGTGCTGAGCCCACCCTCGGTAGAGGCCAGCAGGCTGCTGCCCACTTTCAATACCGCACGCCGCCATGGCGGTACGGTCTGTTGTCTGAATTTTCTGAGTTGAGTCATCGTCCTCTGACTGTTTCAGCGAATGGAAAAGTTATCCTCACAAATATGGGGATCGCCCTTGAAAATTCAAGCCCGAGACCATAGGTGCACCGTTTTATCGGTTATCCGCTCAAAGACGCATCCGTGGGCGAGCGTTCCGCCACGATGGCCAAGTCGTCGCGATGCACTACCGCAGAACCATAGCTATAGCCCAGCACTGTTTCGATATCGCGACTGTGCCGGCCCGCCAGACGACCCACCTCGGCGGCCGAGTACTGACTGAGTCCTCGCGCCACGGCGCCACCGGCCGTATCGACGATGGTGACCAGATCACCGCGATGGAACTCGCCGACCGTGCCGCTGACGCCCCCAGGCAGCAAAGACGCCATGCCGGCCAGCAAAGCGTGCGTCGCACCGTCGTCCACCTGGATCACGCCGGCGCTCGCTGGTGCATGACGCAGCCAGTGCTTTCGCGCCTGCATCCGCGTGCCTTGTGCGACCACCAGCGTGCCCCGCAGGACTCCTTCGCTCAGCGCAGCCACCGTCGCCGGATCGCGACCGTTGAACAGCGCGGTGGGAATCCCGGCCTCGGCCGCTTTCGCCGCTGCCTCCAGCTTGCTGCGCATGCCTCCGGTACCGACCGATGTTCCACTGCCGCCGGCCATGGCCAGGAGCTGCGGCGTTATCTCTGTAACGTTCGGTATCGGTACCGCACGTAGATCGCGGCGAGGATCGGCGCTGTAAAGCGCATCGACGTCCGAGGCAATCAACAGCAGGTCGGCATCCACCAGCGCCGCCACGATGGCGGCCAGATTGTCATTGTCTCCGAGCTTCAACTCATCGACCGAGACCGTGTCGTTCTCGTTGATCACCGGCAAGGCATCGACCGCCAGCAATTCGCGCAGGGTCGCTCGCGCATTGAGATAGCGGCGTCGGTGGCGCACATCGTCGTGGGTGAGCAAGACCTGCGCTACACAGCGGCTGCTAAGCGACTGCCACAGCGCAATCATCGGCGCCTGCCCCAGTGCCGCCAGCGCCTGACGCGCAGCCAGGTCGCCACGCGGTGACGCCTTCGCCCGCAGCGCGGCACGTCCCGCCGCCACCGCACCGGAAGACACCACAACCACCTCGCGGCCGCTGACATGGCTGGCGGCTATGAACGCCGCCAGCGGCTCGGCGTAGCGCGGGGTAAGGCCGCCGCCGTCCGCGGCCAGCAGGCTGCTTCCCACCTTGAGCACGGCACGATTCCAGATCGGCAGTGGCTGACTGATCAGCTCCATGCCTGCTGCGCCCCACTGCTCATGCCCAACATGTCCATCCCTCCTCCCGATTCAGCCAGCCAGTGCAGCCAGCCGCTGCTGCAAGGTATCCAGACGCAGGTCATGGCCCGCTCCGGGAGAAGTGCGGGCCTCGAGGCTGCCTTCGGGCGTGCGCCCCTCGCCGGCAGAGGCGGCCGTTTCCGCCGCCGCCCGGTAAGCATCCCGAAACGGCACGCCAGCGGCGGCCTGCTCGATCGCCACGTCGGTGGCGTACATCGCCGGTTCGATGGCGGCGCGCATGGCTTCTCCGTTCCATGTCATGTTGGCCAGCAGCCCCGGCACCAGCTCCAGCGCCATCAGGCCATGACGACAGCCGTGGAACAGCGATCCTTTGGAAAACTGCAGGTCCCGCTGATAGCCCGATGGCAGTGACAACAACTGCTCGATTTCGGTGCGTGCGGCCGCCACGCTGGCGTAGCTGGCCCGCAGCAGCTCGATCACGTCCGGGTTGCGCTTGTTGGGCATGATCGAGCTACCGGTGGTGTACTCGTTCGGCAATTTGACGAAGTTGAATTCCGCAGTGGTGAACAGCGACAGATCCCACGCCAGCCGGCGCAAGTCCAGCAGCGCCGCAGCGATCGCTTCCAGTACCGCCATCTCGAATTTGCCACGCGACAGCTGGGCGTAGATCGGCGACACCTGCATGCGCGAAAAACCCAGCGCTGCCGTGGTGTGCTCCCGGTCGAGCGGAAGATTCACGCCATAGCCGGCAGCGGTGCCGAGCGGATTGGCATCGATCAGGTGTGTGGTCTGCTGGGCACGCAGCGCGTTGTCGATGAAACCTTCGGCAAAACCCGCAAACCACATGCCGGTCGAGGACACCACGGCGCGCTGCAGGTGGGTGTAGCCAGGCATCGGCAGCGCCGGCCGCGCCGCTCGCTCGAGGCAGATTTCGGCAATCGCTCGGCAATGCGTGCCGAGCGTGGCGAGCTGATCCTTCAGCCACAGACGTGTCGCCACCAGAATCTGGTCGTTGCGGCTGCGACCGGTGTGCACGCGGCGGCCCGCATCGCCCAGACGTTCGGTCAGGCGGGCTTCGATGGCAGAGTGACAATCCTCGTAGCGATCATCCAGCACGAAATCGCCTGAGCGAAAATCCGCAGCGAGAGCGTCGAGCTCGCATTTCAGCGCCTCGCGCTCATCCGCGCTGATCACGCCGATGTTCGCCAGTCCTTCGACATGAGCCTTGCTGGCAACAACGTCATAGAGGAAGAATTCGCGATCCAGCACCACGTCGTCGCCAGCGAGGAACTGCATGATCTTCGCGTCGATCTGGATGCCTGCTTTTTGCCAGAGGGGTTGGGTCACGGTGGAAATCCTGTTCGAGGCCTGTAGGCCGGAATCGCCGTGTATTCATCCACGCCGATCGCCCGGTTGATGTTCTGCATCGCCTGGGTCGCCGCACCCTTTAGAAGGTTGTCGATCGTGGCAACCACCACCACGCGCTTGCCGTCTGCCGAGAGCGTGACGCCGCCGATCTCGACATGATGCTTGCCGGCTATCGCGCTGACCCAAGGGGCTTCGTCGACTACGTGGACGAGCTTCTCACCCTCGTACGCGTGACGAAAGCGGGCCACGACGTCATCGCGGGTCATCTTGCGTGCGAGGTAGAAATTGGTGGTGACCGTGATGCCGCGGAAGTGCGGCGCCACGTGCGGCATGAACTCGACCGGCAGGCCCAGCTGGAAGGACGCCTCCTTCTCGTGCATGTGGCCGGTGAGCGCATACGGAATCAGGTTGTCGCGCAGTTTTTCCGGGTCGTTTTTGTCCGACGGTGTGGTGCCCGCGCCGGAATAGCCGGAGACACCGAAGCACACCGGCGGTGCGGCCAGCAGCTCCTTCAACGGCGCAATCGACAGCTGCATCGCCGTCGCGTAGCAGCCGGGATTGCTGATCCGCCGCTGACCACGCCACTTTTCGCGCGTGAGCTCGGGCAGCCCGTAGTACCAGGTCGGATCAAACCGGTAGTCGGCCGACAAGTCGACGATGACCGGATCGGCACCGGCCTTATCGAACGCCTCGACACAGACGGCCGCCTTGCCGTTGGGCAATGCCAGCACCACCACGTCAGCGCCCAGCGCCGGCAGATCTTCGTGTGAAGGCGAGCTGTAACAGAGATCACCCCGATATTCGGCAACGTGCGCATCGACACGCTGGCCGTCCAGCTCGCGGGACGAGACGAAGGCCAGTTCCAGCGACGGATGCGCTGCCGCCAGCCGGATCAGCTCGGCGCCGGTATGGCCGCGGGCACCGACGATGCCGAGTCGTTTCTTGATCATGTTCATGCCTTTGCGTCGATCAGGGTCGGCACGCGGGTGGCGCAATGGGCCACGCAGCGTTCGATGGTGGCGAAGTCTTCCAAGCCGTACCAGAAAACCTTCCAGCGATCCTGCTTGTAGCAGCCGTCCGATTCCGCGTAGTAGAAATGGTTGGCCTGATTGCCGTGACGCGAACGCCAGAACATCTGAGGATTCTCGTCGCGCATCACCTGCCACACCGCCCGACCCAGGCCTTCGCCCTGCGCATCGTCGAGCACGGCGAACTTGTCCAGGTACGCGATGCCGTCCTCCAGCGTCAGCACCATCGCGGTGCGGTAGTTCTCGCTGACGTAGACGCGAAAGGGTGTGGTGCGCTCGAAGTAGTCCGCCACGACGTTGCGATTGAAGCTTGATTCGATCAGCGTGCGCATGCGCTGGAGATCGATACCGTCCCACGAGTCGAAACGCAGCACTTTCTCGCCGCGACGCACCAGGGTGCCCGATCCCTTGTGGGTAAACAGCTCCTTGGCCAGTTCCGATGGCTTGGTGATCGACACCGACGAAGTCAACGGCAGGTCGGCCAGCAGATCGGCAATCTGTTCGATCTTCAAGCGCATGCCGCCGTTGATCCACGGTTGCTGCATCAGGTGATCGTATTCGGTGCTGAGGTTGATCGAATCGATCAGGTTGCCCTGGTCGTCGAGCAATCCGCCGGTGCCGGTGAGAAAGATGATCTTGTAAGGCTGCAAGACGCGCACCAGTTCGTTGGCGGCGAAATCGGCGTTGATGTTGAGTATCTGACCCTCCTCGGTTTCGCCCAGACTGGCGATCACCGGAATCGAGCCGGCGTGCATGCTGGCCTCGATCGGCGCGAGGTTGATGTGTGACACCTTGCCGACCATGCCGAAGGTGTCCCTATTCAGATAATCGGACATGAACACGCCGGTGGATACCGAGGTCGCCCGTGTTCCCATCTCCTGCAGCGCCTCGACCAGGCGCAGGTTCTGCTCCTGGAACACGCGCCGCACCACGCCGAGCGCCTTGGGCGAGGTCACGCGCAGACCGTCAATGGTCTGTTTCTGGATACCTGCCGCGGAGAGCTGTTCGTCCAGCTGTGGGCCGGCGCCATGCAGCACGATCGGGGTCAGCCCGACCTGCTGCAGAAAGGTCAGCGACGAGGTCAGGTCGCCCAGCTCGTCGCGCAGCACCGCGCCGCCGACCTTTACCACCGCGAAGCGCTGCGCACCCGCTTCAGAGAAGCGCTTCAGATATTGCTGGATTTCCTTGGCGCTGCCCATGCTCGACAGCAGTCGCACAATGGTCTTGCGCGTATCCGTTCCATTACTCATGCTTTTCCGTCGTCCACGATCCGATAGATGGTTTCTGCGTAATGTTGCAACTGATCCAGCGCTACCCACTCGTCGGCGGAATGCGCCTGGGCGATGTCACCAGGACCGTAGACGAAGGTGGTGTAGCCGGCCGCTGAAAACAGCGCCGCCTCGGTCCAGAAGTCCACCGCGTTGCCAATCGGAATGTCCAGCTCGTCCGCGAGATCGCGCGCCTCCAGCCGCCGGGATTCCGCCGTGGCCGTGTCGCCAGCGGGCAGCGAATCGCCGCGGAAGGTTTCGGCAAACTCGGCGGGGTTCGGCTCCGTCAAGATCCGGAACCGCTCCAGCAACTGGTCGGGCTGCATGGTTGGCAGCGGCCGGCACCCGAAGCGCACCTCGGCGGTGGGCGCAATCATGTTGGCCTTGATCCCGCCCTCGATCCGGCCGATGTTGAAACGCAGACCGGTGAGACCACCGAAGCGCTCGTGCGACTGGGCGGACACGAAATCCAGCGCGGCATCGCCCCAGCGCACCGCCTGATGCAGGGCACTGTCGCTGGGCCCCTGCTCGGCCGACGCGTGGCCGGCGTGGCCGATGAAGCGCATCAGTACTGACTGGATGCCGCGATGCGCCAGCACCGCCTCGGCCTTGGTCGGTTCGGCCACGATCACCGCGTCCCAAGCATGGCCTTCGGAGAGAAATCCGGCGATGCAGCGCGCGTCGTTGGCTTCTTCATCCGTCGACAGCAGTAGCGCCAGCGGGCCTTTCGTCGCCTGCGCGACAGCCACCAGCGCGGCGGCCGCTCCCTTGATGTCGCAAGCGCCCAGACCGATCGCACGATCATCCTCGACGCGCAACACGTGCGGATCGGCGCTCCAGTGCGGTGAATCCGGCACCGTGTCCATGTGCACGTTGAACAGATACTTCGGCTGTCCGCGCACCGCATGCAGGGTGACGGCGCCGGCACCGTAATCGGTCACCTTGATATCAAAATCCGACAGCTGTTGGCGCAGATAGTCGAACATGCCGCCGGTGCCGATCCTGCGCGGCGGATTGCGCGTGTCGAACGCTACCAGGGCGCGCAGATGAGTCAGCGTGGCATCGAGCAAGGCAGTCATCCGCGATTGACCTCGGCCCACAGCGTGCTGCTCATGCCGAACAACTTGATGAAGCCCTCGGCCTCCTCCACGCCCCAGTCGGCCGACTGGGCATAGGTCGCGCCCTTGGCATGCAGGATGTGTGGTGAACGGATCTCCACGGCGTTGACCTGCGCACCGGTCGTCTCCAGCACCACCTCGCCGTTGACGCAGGCCTGGCTGGAAGCGAGAAACGCTTCCAGGTCGGTTTTGACCGGATCATGGAAGAAGCCCTCATAGACCACCTCCACCCACTTGCGCGCCACGTCCGGCTTGAAGCGATTCTGCTGTTTGGTCAGCACGGCCTCTTCAAGTGCACGGTGCGCAGTCAGCAGCGAGATCAGGCCCGGCGCTTCATATACGATGCGGCCTTTGAGACCGATGGTGGTGTCGCCGGTATACATGCCGCGACCCACGCCATACGGGGCGAACAACTGGTTAAGCCTGGCCAGCAACTTGTCGCCGGCCAACTTCTCACCATTCAGTGACACCGCCTCGCCGCGCTCGAAGCCGAGCGTGACGCTGAGCTTTTCAGACGGCCATTCGGCACGTGGCTTGCACCAGCCGCGCGAGCCCTCACCGGGCGTCTTCCAGTGATCGATTTCGCCGCCGGACAGCGTAACACCGAGCAGATTTTCATTGATGGTGTAGGCCTGCTGCTTGGCCCGCACCCCGAAGCCGCGCTCTTCCAGATACGCCTGCTCGTAGGCGCGAGTCTGCGTGTGCTCCTTCTGGATCTCGCGGATCGGCGCCACGATCTGATAGTCGCCCTGGGACTTCACCGCCAGATCGAAGCGCACCTGATCGTTGCCCATGCCGGTGCAGCCATGCGCGATGACGCGCGTATCCAGCTCGGCGGCGCGCCTGAGCGCGGCATCGACGATCAGGTAACGGTCGGACACCAGCAACGGGTACTGGCCCTGATAGCCCTCCCCCGCCCACACAAACGGTTTCACAAAGCCGTCCCAGATTGCCGGCCCGCCATCCACCGTGAGGTGGCTGGCCACACCCAGCTCAGCGGCCCGCTGCTCGATGAAAGCGCGCTCCTCGGCATCCACGCCGCCGGTGTCGGCGAACACGGTGTGCACGACCCAGCCCTGTTCCTGCAGGTAGGGCACGCAGAAACTGGTGTCGAGGCCGCCGGAGAAGGCGAGGACGATGTCTTGGCTTTCGGGATCCGGGATGCGAGATACGGGATTCAGAGTGACAGGCTGAGGCGACATGGAAGTTCTCGGTATGAATGAAGGAGTTTGCTGGCTTGGAAGCTTCGGCTTTTGGATATCCCTAATCCCTGGTCTCTAGTCCGGGATCTACCACGATGCGCGGCTCGCAGCGCACCGGAAAATTGACGGAGTTGGCGATGAAACAGGCGTGGTGCGCATCGTCATGCAGCGCGGCGGCCGCCGCTTGATCGCTGCCCGCGCCAATGGTGATCACCGGACGCAAAACGACTTCGATGAAGTGCCCGCTGTTGCCGGCGGTTTCCATCAGCCCCTCAGCTGCGTCGGCATAGGCTGTGACCACCACGCCGGCCACGGTGGCCAGGTGCAGGTAGGCCAGCATGTGACAGCTGGATAGCGCCGCCACCAGCATGTCCTCGGGATTGTGTCGCGTGGCATCACCTCGAAACGTGGGATCAGACGATCCGGCAAGATCCGGCTTCCCCACGATGCGGATGACGTGGTCGCGGCCGTAGTCACGGTAGCCAGAGGTGCCGGTGCCGCGGTTGCCGGTCCATGCCACATCTACCTGGTAGTGGTGCTGCTGGCCGCTGCTCACGATAAAGTCTCCTTCTGTTGCGACATGAGCTCGGCCAGTGACGCATCGCCTTCGGCGTTGCGCCGCTGCAGACCAGCCAGCACGCCGTCGCGGTTGCGTGCGGGGTGATTCTGGCTGAGCTTGAACTTGCCCTCGATGCGGTCGACAGCAATCTCCAGCCCGACCACGGCCCGCAACATCTTTTGAATATGATCGGCGGGCGCCTGATCCAGCGTCCATGGCACTGGCTCGGAAGCCTCGTGTCGGGTCGTCAGGGTCTCCAGCAGCTGGCGCAGCCAAACGGTGTCGTCAATCACCCGTAGTCGCCCGTGCACGTTGACCACCGCATAGTTCCAGGTGGGTACTTCACGGCCGGTTTCATGCTTGGTTGGATACCAGTTCGGGCTGATGTAGCCATCCGGGCCATGGAACATTAACAACACCTCAGCGCCATCCAGCTTCGCCAGCTCGTTGCCGCGGGCCACGTGGCCATGCAGGCAATCGCCGACCAGTTCGAACGGCAGATGGTTGACTGTCAGCCCCGACGCCGACTGGGTGACCACTGAGGCAAACGGATAGTCGCGAATCAACCCGTGCAGGGCCTCGCGGCGGGTTTCCTGAAAAGCTGAGGGAAGATACATCGGCGCGACCTCAGCCTTGATCCGCCAGCGATGCCATCACGGCTTTCTGCACGTGAAGGCGGTTTTCGGCTTCGTCGATGGCGATGCAGGCGGGCGAATCCATCACGGCATCGGTGGCCTTGATGTTCCGACGCAGCGGCAGGCAGTGACTGAACAGTCCATGGTCGGTGAGCGCCATTTTTGCCTCGTCGACGATGAAGTGCTTGTTCGCCTCGCGGATCGGCTTCTCCGCCTCCCAGTTTCCGAAGAACGGCAATGCTCCCCAGCTCTTGGCGTACACCACATGAGCTCCGCTGTAGGCGTCCTCGATGTCATGGCTGACCTTCAGCGAGCCACCATTCTGTTCGGCATTCAGACGGCCAAAGTCCATGTAGCGTTCGTCCAGCACGTAGTCGGGCGTGGGGCACAGCAAGGTCACATCCATGCCCATCTTGGTGGCGATCAGCAAAGCCGAATTGGCCACGGCTGTGTTCAGTGGTTTCGGGTGATAGGTCCAGGTCAGTACGTACTTCTTGTTCTGCAGGTCGCCCAGGTGTTCTTTCAGCGCCAGCGCGTGAGCAAGCTCCTGGCAGGGATGGGTGATCGTCTCCATGTTGATTACCGGCACCGTCGCATGCTGCGCGAACGCCTTGATCACCTTGTCCTGGCGATCCACCTGCCAGTCCTGAAACTTCGGGAAGGCACGAACCGCGATCAGATCCACGTAACGGCTGAGCACGCGTGCGACTTCGGCGATGTGTTCCTCGGTGTCGCCATCCATCACGCTGCCCACCTCGAACTCGATCGGCCACGCGTCCTTGCCAGGCGACAGCACGATCGCGTGCGCCCCCAGATGAAACGCACCCAGCTCGAAGCTGGTGCGCGTGCGCATGGATGGATTGAAGAACAGCAGCGCGATTGACTTGCCGGCCAGTTGCTGACCACGCGGAGAACGTTTGAAGTCGGCCGCGTGTTCCAGCAAGGCGTCGATTTCAGCGCGGCTGTAATCCTGAGTCGTGATGAAATGCCGAAGTGCCATTGATTTACTCCATTCCAAAACACAAAAAACCCGGCGCGGAGGCCGGGTTTCGTCGTTTGCACCTGAAAACGCGTGCGACTGCCTACCCGGCCGAGTATCCATACAACGGTCGACGCGCACGCGATGTCATGCCAGCAGCCGCGCGGGCGCTGGTGAGTACGGTGGCGGTATAGACGGCTGTAGACATGGAGGTTTCCGGTTGACTGGCGAACATGATGGCGACTATTTCGCTGCCATGCAACAAATAAATCCGATTCCCAAAACAACATCGCCGCCAACAGATGACGGCAATGTTCCCCGGTATCGACACGGTCAGTCGGCGGGATCGACTCGCACGCGTACCCGCAGACGCTCGCCGGGGTCGTAGTTCAGCCGAGACATATAGACCTCGCCACGATAGCGATATTCGACGTCGTAGCCGATGATGCGGCGCTGCTCACTGATCGAGCTGACCTCACGGCACCGGGTCTGGCTGCTTTCATAATCGCGGCCCCCACTAGAGGCACGGTTGCCCACGGCTCCGCCGGCCACGGCACCAACGACGGTCGCAGCCTTGCGTCCATCACCCTTGCCGACGGTATTGCCCAGCACGCCGCCGATGACGGCACCCAGCACCGTCCCTGCCGTGGTGTTGCCGCCTTCGTGACGCACCACCGGCTGGTCGTAGCATTCCTGACGTGGCACTTCCGTGCGGGTGACACCCTGGATCGGATCGGCACGCAACACGTCAGCCCACCCATAGTGGGCGTTGTCGTCAGCGTTCGGATATCGCCCGTCCTGCGCATGGACACCGCTTACCATCAAGGAGAAAATCAACGCGGAGAGCCATAGCTTGGTCATGGATGCGACCTCTGAATCATCATGGGTATTGGGGAACCGCGCCTGGGCACGTGCTGGTAATCAGTACAACAAATTAACGCTGAATACACGCTTAGAATTGGCCATCCTGGTAGCGATTGCTTACTAATCGTTAAGCAGCAGGCACCGCTGACAAGCATGACTTGTTAAGATCCGGAGCTGGTCGAGCATTGCCTTGCGCGCCCCCATGCTGCGGATTTCCACGATGCCGATATCGCTCTATAACAGTCTCAGCCGTCGTACCGAGCCCTTTGCGCCGCTCGATCCCGAACGGGTGACCATGTATCTGTGTGGCCCCACGGTCTACAACTATGTGCACATCGGCAATGCGCGCGGCCCCGTCGTGTTCGACGTACTCGCAAGATTGCTGCGACGGCATTTCCCGAACGTGGTCTATGCCCGCAACATCACCGATGTCGACGACAAGATCAACGCCGCTGCCACACAGCAGAATGTGCCGATCGGCATGATTACCGAACGCTTCACCCAGGCTTATCGTGAGGACATGGCGGGGCTCGGCGTCGCGCCGCCGGATATCGAGCCGCATGCGACCACGCATATCGCCTCCATCATCGCGATGATCGGGAACCTGATCGCACGCGATCACGCCTATGTCGCTGAAGGTCACGCCCTGTTCGATGTCGGTTCGTTTCCCGCCTACGGCGAACTTTCCGGACGCGACACCGAGGAACTGATTGCCGGCGCACGGGTGGAAGTGGCGGCGTACAAGCGCAGCCCCGGTGATTTCGTGTTGTGGAAGCCATCGACACCCGATCTGCCCGGCTGGGAAAGCCCCTGGGGTGTGGGGCGGCCGGGTTGGCATATCGAGTGCTCGGCCATGAGCGCAGCACACCTCGGCGACACGATCGATATTCATGCGGGTGGCGTCGACCTGCTCTTCCCGCATCATGAGAACGAAATTGCCCAATCCACCTGCGCCCACGGCGGCAAGACGTTCGCCCGCTGGTGGATGCACAACGGCATGCTGACCTTCGACGGCCGCAAGATGTCCAAATCGTTGGGCAACGTACTGCTGGTACGCGAACTGCTGAAAGCGGAGCCAGCAGAGGCGCTGCGCTTGCGGTTGCTGAGCGGCCACTACCGGCAGCCGCTGGACTGGTCCGAAGGTGCCATCCAGCAGGCAGTGAACACGCTGGATGGCTGGTATCGGGTTCTACGCGACCTCGCCGGTATCCCTGTGACTGCTGCCGAACTGCCGGTGCCCGAGCGCGTCGAAGCCGCCCTGTGCGACGACCTGAATACACCGCAGGCGTTAGCCGAACTCGCGGTTCTGGCCGATGCCGCCAGGCAGTCTGGCACCGCAGAGGCGAAGGCTGCACTGCTTGGCGCCGGAGCGCTGCTCGGCCTGCTTCAACAAGATCCCGAGTCATGGCTCAAGCGTGGTGGCAGTCAGGGCGTTGACGGCACCAGGGTCGATGCCCTGATCGAAGAGCGCCGAGCGGCACGCGCCGCACGCGACTTCCGACGCGCCGACGAGATCCGCGATGAACTGGCGGCAATGAACATCACCATCGAGGATGGTGCCCAGGGAACCCGCTGGAGTGTGGCGAAGCACTGAGATCAGAAGCCGCCTGCGAAAGGCGGTTTTTCGGTCTTCAGCCGCTGCGTGCGCGATAATGGCTGCATGAACATGACCTCAACCAGCGCCGAACAGGCGCAAAAGGACATCGCCGAGGAATTCGCTTTCTTCAGCGACTGGACCGAGCGCTACCAATACCTGATCGATCTCGGCAAACAACTGCCGCCCTTTCCGGAAACCAGCAAGACCGAGCAGTATCGCGTTCATGGCTGCCAGTCGATGGTCTGGCTGGTGCCCAAAGGCGATGCGTCAAAGATGGAATTCGAGGCAATCAGTGACTCGGCGATCGTTTCCGGCCTGATCGCCCTGGTGCTGCGGGTCTATTCGGGTCGGCCCGCCCAGGAAATCGTCGCCACCGAACCCGAGTTCATCGGCACGATCGGACTTGCAAAGCATCTGTCACCCACGCGCTCCAACGGCCTTGCCGCCATGCTCGCAAAACTGAAGGGGTATGCCGCACAGGCGCTGATCTGAGTGCCGCGGATGCCGGGGTGACCGGCCGCTACCAATAAAAACCCCGCACAAGGCGGGGTTTTCGATTTCAGCGCTGCAGCGAAATTCAGTCGCCCATCTGCTTCTGCAGATGTTCGCGACGTTCCTGCGCATCGAGCGAAAGCGTGGCGATCGGCCGCGCGTCGAGTCGATCTACACCGATCTCTTCGTCGGTCTCTTCACAGAAGCCGTAACTGCCTTCCTCAATTCGGCGCAGCGCCTTGTCGATCTTGGAAATCAGCTTGCGATAGCGGTCCCGGGTTCGAAGCTCCAGCGAGTTCTCGGTTTCGCGGGTGGCACGCTCGGCTTCATCACCGACATCGCGAACTTCTTCACGCAGGTTGTCCATGGTCTGCCGTGACTCTTCCACCAACTGATCACGCCAGTCGCGCAGCTTGTTGCGGAAATAAGACAGATGTTGCGGACTCATGTACTCCTCGTCATTGGAAGGGCGATAACCCTTCGGCAGCGGGATCGTACTGGTCGACGGCAACGCGTATCGCCCGTCTTCACGGGTGACACCGTTTTCAAGTTTTTTTGTTGCGAGTTTATTCATGGAGGAAGACAAGTTTTTCTTTTTGTGGGAGGAGGCATGACTCGCATCCGATGAAGCTGGCAGCGACGTCACCATGGCAGTTGCACTCGCCACCTTGCCTTCGAACAGCCGGCTGGCGGGTGGTGGAGATATCTTCTTGACCACAGCCACCGGTGCAGGCTTGCTGGGCGACTTTGCTTTAGACTTCACTGGCTTCACTGGCTTTGCCAGCTTCGTTGGCGAGACATTGGCGCCGGACGCCTTCACCGCAGGCTCCGCGGCGACGTTGGGCTTCTTGCCCACGGGGGCAGCCGCCTTCGAAACTGGTTTGACTGCGGGAGACTTGCTGGCGGCAACTTTCTTCGCCATCGTCGCCTTCTTTGGCACAGCGACCTTCTTTGCTGCCGCCGAGCTCTTGGTAACTGCCATCTTCTTCGGCGCCGCCTTTTTTACCGCCAATTTTTTTGCCTCAGGTTTTTTTGCGGGGGTGGCATTCTTTCCCTGCGGTTTTACCACGGCTTTGGAAGCTGCCGGCTTTGCCTTCGATGTCGAGGAAGTCGCCGGTTTGCCTGGCGTCTTTTTCGCGGCCGACTTGGCCACAGTGGTGGGGACCTTCTTCGCGGATGTCTTGCTGGCATTCTTCACGACGTTTCCTTTTGCAGCCGTTTTTTTCGACGCAGCGGCCTTGACGCCTCTTGCCTTGCTCGAAGCCTTGTCCTTCTGCGCCTTGGCGCTGGAACTACCTGTCGTTTTCGCCATATCCCTTCACCGTGGTTGGCCTTGGCGGCCGGGTGTTATATCCCATGTATCCTTCACCAGCAAGCCTGATTCTGGAATACTTGTAACACTACATCCCCCGAGCCGTCCCGGCAGCGTGAATCCTCTGACCCGATTGATACTGTGGTTGCTCCATTTGTACAAGCGCTGGATCAGTCCCTTGCTTGGCCCCCGATGCCGCTTCTACCCCAGCTGTTCCGATTATGCACAGATTGCGGTTGTTCGCTTCGGGCCCTGGCGCGGCAGCCTGCTCACTGGATGGCGGCTTCTGCGCTGCCAGCCACTTTGCAGCGGCGGCGAGGACCCCGTACCGGAACACTTCCATTATCGCCGCTGTCGCCGCACCGAAAACACCCCGGACGCTCCATGACTCGCCCTGCCGTCCACGAATGGGGGCGACGATGGACCGCAACGGAATGCGCCATGGGAAACAATGGATCTCCTCCAGCCCGGGGCCGGATCACGGTGTTGAACCGTAACCACCGACCACTCCCTTGCTCGCATAAGCCACCGCGTCATGCGGATGCAGGCTTTCCTGATGTTCGACCCGAATGTGAAAGTCGCCCAGTTGCTCGTCGGCATCGAGAGCTTTCTGGATTCGCCGCGCAGCATCTTCGCAGAACATCAGGTTGCCGCCATTGGCGAGCGCGAAGGCCTGTTCGTCTTCACGCTTGACTGCAGTCTGTACCGGTGTCCCCAGCGCATCTTCGACGCGATTGAGCAGGTCGATCATGTGAAACCCGGCGCCGATGACGGGGCGAATTCGCAAGCGCGCCACACTGCGCTGCGCGTGCGGCGTGGCGACAATACCTTTGTCACTGCCCAGCCATGCCAGCACAGCCGAATGATCAAGCGATTGAGAAGCATCGAAATCGCTGGCGAACTGATCCTGGATCAGCTGCCGCGACAACGCTGCCGAGGCCGGGCAAGTGGACGAATACACCACTTCGGTACCGAACTCGAGCAGAAACTCGTCACCGGTGAGACTGGCTTCGATGCAAACCGGATACGCCCGCCAGCCACTGTTGGCGCTCTTCAACGCGGGACGGCGCACCATGTGCTCGAAATGAATACTGAGACAGGCGCGATCCGAAAGTCCCCTGTGCGAATCGAGAAACCCCCGCAACAGGGCATGCAGCGAGTTGGCCGTCAGGGTTTTCGCGCTCAGCGCCCGCTCGACCTGCAGATACAGACGCGACATATGGATGCCACGCTTGTCCGGCTGGTTGAGGTTGACGAAGGCACCCACCTTGGCACTGGCACGGTGAACCTCGCCATCGCCGGCGTCAAAAAGCACCGGCACCTGAATGTCGGCCATGCCCACCCAATCCAGCGCACCGGCAAGATGTGGCTGCGCATGCATGGCGACATCGGGCAAGAGGCGAGCGGTGTTTTCCTGATTCGGCATGAAGATATCCTGGCATCGGCGGGCACCCCGCCGTGAAGCATACAAGCTTGGGGCAGGCGGACCGCCTCGCAATAGTGACCGGACGGAAACGCTGCGTCTTGAAACTAGCTTTGCATTCGCCGCCAGGCTCGCGCTGCCTGCCAGGCCTGCAAGGTTGTCAAAAATCCGGTGCGCGGCTGACCCGTCTGCAGCATCGCCAATGCATCGGGCGCCCGAACGGCCTGCCGAACCAGCCGGCTGCCATGACGCGACTCCAGCGCCCGAAACACGCTCAGCGGACCATCCAGCGTCAAAGCCTCGCGCCATGCGGTATCCAGATCCTGCAACTGGGCGTGGATGGCCTGCTGCCGCGAGTCACCTGGCGTGCGCAGCTCGGCACGGCTGAGGCCGTGACGTGCCAGCCGGGACATCGGCAGCGGCAGGCGATCGCGATCGGCATCCTGCTCCAGTCGCAGCAAGGCATACAGCAAGTGGTTGAGCGTGGCGACCCGCGCAGCGCGTGCGGATGACGCCTCGGCGCCGTACCACCATGCGGTTTCCAGCGCGGCCAGCGCGCCATGCAGTGGCAAGGCGGCATCGAGCTGTGCGGCGAAGTCCGCGGCGGTTCCTTGTTCGATCTGTGCCATCGCGGCCAGCGCGGGCCCCAGCCAGCGATCGGTCGACATCGCGTGGGCTCGTTCGTCATCGAACAGCACTTGGGTCAGCGGATGGCGGCCACCGCTGCTGGCAGCACCGGTCAGTTCCTCGGCCCACCAGTTGAGTTTGGCTGCCGCCACCTGCGGCTCCTTGATGCCGTAAGCCGCGCCAAGCAGCTCCTGCTCCAGTGCCGCCAGTGCCACGTGCCCCGGATACCGTCGGCCATCGACAAACACCAGCGCGACGCGCTGCTGCGGCTGCACCGCCAACCACTTGTCGATGAAGCCTTGCAACACAGCACTCTGTTCCGCCAGCTCGATCATGTCGCAGCCGACTCCAGTTGCAGCAGGCGCGCCAGCTCGGCAGGATGATCAAGCACCGCGTCGGCTCCCCAGGCATGCGGGTCTCCACCATCGAGGTAGCCCCAGGTCACCGCTACCGTAAACAGACCCGCCGCCGCACCGGCCTGAATATCGCGCCGATCATCTCCAACGAAAAGCGTATGCGCCGGCGTCAGGCTCGCCTGTTCGCAAGCCAGCAGGACCGGCGCGGGATCGGGCTTCTTTACCGGCAGCGTATCGCCCGAGACAACGGCACTGGCACGTGCCGACCAGCCAATACGCTGCACCAGTTCATCGGTAAGGTAAGCCGCCTTGTTGGTGACGATGCCCCAGCGCAAGCCGCCAGTCTCGATCCGGGCCAGCAGATCGTCGACCCCTTCGAACGCCTTCGTCCGTTGCGCCATCAACCGCTGGTACAAGTTCAGATAACGGGGGACCAGCGCCTCCACTGCAGGCTCGCCGCGGTCGGCGAAAGCACACCGAAGCACGGCCCGAGCGCCACGTGATACCACCTGACGCACGGGTGCGTAGGGCGGCGCATCGATACCCTCCTCCGCACATTGGGCCACCAGCGCGGCGTACAAATCCGGCGCGCTGTCGAGCAAGGTGCCATCGAGGTCGAACAGCACGCCCTCAATGGTTTGTGGCAGGCGCTGGCTCATGCGGGCTTGTGTGCGCTGAGCACGTAGTTGACGGCGGTGATCTTGCTGAGCCACGCCTTGCGATTGATCGGGTTGTAGGCAAGCCCCGAGACATCATCGAGCTCCAGACCGGCGTGACGAAGCAAGCGCCCGAGCTCGGAGGGTTTCAGGAACTGGGCATAGTGATGGGTGCCGCGCGGCAACATGCGCATCACGTATTCCGCACCGATGATCGCGGCGCCAAAGGCGGCCGGGGTGCGATTGATGGTGGACATGAACAGGCGCCCGCCCGGCTTCAGCATCGTCGCGAGATCATTCACCAGCGCCTGCGGATCGGGCACATGCTCAATCAGTTCCAGGCAACAAACGGCATCGAAACTGCCCGGCTCACTGGCGGCAAGATCGGCGGAGGATTGCACCCGGTAGTCCACGCTGAGGTTTGACTCGTGCAGGTGCAGCCGTGCGATGTCGATGACCTTCTCGCTGAGGTCGATGCCGGTGACATGAGCCCCGGCGCGCGTCAGCGCCTCGCTGAGCAAGCCGCCACCGCAGCCGACGTCAGCGACGCGGGCACCGTGCAGATCGGAACGTGCCGCGATGTAGGCGGCGCGCACCGGGTTGAGGTCGTGCAATGGCCGCGACTCGCCGTCCGGATCCCACCAGCGGGACGCGAGACTGTCGAAATGCGCGATTTCCTCGGGACTTACATTGGCTGTGGTCTGCATCATCAAATCCTCATTCGTGGCGCTCACGTTCAATGCGCCTGCCATTCATGCACGGTGATATCCCAACCGCCGCTCACATGCGCTGGGTCGCTCTCGGCGACGCCGCTCGCTTCCGTAAGATTAGCCGCATGCAGCAGATAGGCGCCGCCCGACTTGTCTGTAAACGGCCCGGACAGCTCTACTTGCCCTTGCTCGCGCAGGCCGTCGAGAAAGGCGAGATGCAGTGGCACCATATCCGGGTCGAAATGCGGGCGACGGATAACCATGATCAGATAGCGGTTCATGCATGGGCTCCGGAACTCAGACGGCGGCGATGCGCTCGCGCCAGGCGCGGGTCTTGCCGAGAATGGCAGTGGTATCGATGTCGATCAGCTCGCGAGCAGCCAGCTTGCGCTTGCCAGCGATCCATACATCCGTGACCTGATGGCGACCACAGGCATAGACCAACTGCGACAGCACATGGAACAGCGGCTGGGTTTCCAGATCGCTCAATCGAACGGCGGCCAGATCGGCCTGCTTGCCGACCTCGATGGAACCGACCTTGTCTTCCAGACCAACGGCCTTGGCGCCATTGAGCGTGGCTGCCCGCAGGGCGAATGCCGCATCGAACGCAGCGGCATCCTGGGCTACCGCCTTCGCCAGTTGCGCGGCCGTGCGCATCTCGCCGAACATGTCCAGATCGTTGTTGGAGGCACAGCCGTCGGTGCCGATGGCCAGGTTGACGCCGGCACGCCGGAACTTCTCCGCCGGGCAGAAGCCAGAAGCCAGCTTGAGATTGGATTCCGGACAGTGCACCACCGAGACGCCGGCCTCGGCACAGGCGGCAATTTCACCGTCCGTGGCCTGGGTCATGTGCACGGCAATCAGGCGATCATTGACCAGTCCGAGCTGCTGCAACCGCTGGAACGGCCGCAGGCCACTCTTGGCCTTTTCGTCCTCGATCTCCTGCGCGGTTTCGTGGGTATGCAGATGCACGGGAATATCGAGTTGGTCGGACAACACGCGAATCCGCTCGAAGCTTTCGTCAGAGACGGTGTATGGCGCATGCGGCACGAACGCCGTGCTGATCAGCTGCTCGCCCATGAAACTGTCGTGCACAGTGCAGGCGCGCTCGAAATATTCGTCCTGGGTTTTCGCCCACGCGGTCGGAAATTCGATCACCGGCAACCCCACCACGGCGCGAAAACCCATGCGCCGGTAGGTCGCACCGATCACGTCTGGGAAGAAATAGTTTTCGTTGGCGCAGGTGGTCCCGCCACGCAGCATCTCGGCGACAGCAAGCTCGACGCCATCGCGCACAAACTCCGGCCCGATCACCTTCGCCTCAGCCGGCCAGATGTGCTGCTGCAGCCAGACCATCAGCGGCAGATCATCCGCCAAGCCGCGCAGCAGCGTCATCGGATTGTGCGTGTGGCTATTGATCAGACCCGGAATCAGCGCGTGATCAGTGAGCTCCACCCGCTCGCGCGGTGCGTAGGCCGCACGAGCTTCGGCGATCGGCAGCAACGCCACGATGCAGTCATCGTTCACCACGACGGCATGGTCTTCCAGCACCACTGCATGCGGCTCGACCGGGACCACCCAGCGTGCTTCGATCATCAGGTCGACGGACCGGGGATGCAGTTCACTCATGACGGAAGGACTCCTGAATTCAAATATGCGAAGGGCGGCCAACCTTGCGGCGCCGCCCCGTTACCGTCGTACCAACGAAAGCTGAAAAGCTCTACAACAGCGACGTGGGTCAATCCAGTCACTATGGTGCTGTTTCGTGCGAAGCGTTCGGTGTACTTCGCACGGTTATTTCACTGGATCCCTGCCTACGCAGGGATGACGGCCCAGCAAGGGCGCTGGTACGCCCGCGCGCCGGTATGTCACTTGGCGCGGCTGTCGTACTCGCCGGTGCGGGTATCGACCTTGATGATTTCATCCTGATTGACAAACAGCGGCACGCGCACGACGGCGCCTGTCTCCAGCGTGGCCGGCTTGCCGCCGCCGCCCGAGGTATCCCCGCGTACGCCGGGATCGGTCTCGGTGATCTTCAGCTCGACGAACTTCGGCGCCTGCACGGCCACGATGCCGCCATTGAAAAGCGTGACCGTGCATTCTTCCTCGCCCTTGAGCCACTTCCATGATTCGCCCATGGCGGCCAGGGATGCCGTCGCCATCTCGAAGGTCTCCATGTTCATGAAGTTCCACACGCGATCCTTGCCAATGCCGTCGATAAAAGACAGCTGCATATCGGTGTCCGTCGCATCGGCTTCCTCGTAGGAGTCGCTGGATTTCAGCGTCTGCTCGGTGGTGCGGCCGTCTTTCAGGTTTCGGATGCGGATGCGGGTGAAGGCCTGGCCCTTGCCCGGCTTGACGAAGTCCGCTTCGGTGATGATCCAGGGATCGCCGTTGTGAAGGATCTTTCTGCCGGTTTTGACATCGTTGAGGCCAAGGGTCGCCATGGGTCATCTGCTCCGGAGTCAATTTCGCCCTAGGGGCGTTAAAATGGATATTTGTCACGGGCTTGATCGCCCGCTCCAAGGCCGTCCATGATAACCGCAAGCCCCCACGTCCGCCTATCGTCGCCCGCTCCGGACTGGCGCGAACTCTGGCGCGATGCCATTACCGAGCCTCGCGAATTGCTGCAGGCGGTCGGATTGAGCGAGCTTGCCGACCGACTGCCGCCTGAGGACGCGGGCTTCGCCTTGCGGGTTCCACGGGGGTTTGTCACGCGCATGCGGCGCCACGACCCCGCTGACCCGCTGCTCCTGCAAGTACTGCCACAGCTGGCCGAGCTTGATGACGTACCTGGATTTGTCGTCGACGCGGTGGGTGACATGGATTCGCGCGCCGCGCATGGTGTGCTGCACAAATACGAGGGACGAGCCCTGCTGATTGCCAGCGGCAGTTGTGCGATCAATTGCCGCTACTGCTTTCGGCGGCATTTTCCCTATGGCGAGGAGATCGCTGCCGCGGGTCAATGGCGGCAGGCGTTGGGATACCTGCAAGAGGATCCTTCGATCAACGAGCTGATCCTGTCTGGTGGCGACCCGTTGTCGCTGGCCACCAGCAAGCTGGAAGAGCTCAGCCGCGGCCTGGCTGATCTTCCCCAGGTGACACGTCTGCGAATCCACACCCGTCTTCCAATCGTGCTGCCCGAACGCATCGATGCGCCGCTGCTGTCGTGGCTGGCGTCGCTTCCGCTGCAGAAGGTCATGGTGCTGCATGCAAATCACGCCAACGAGATCGACACCAGTATCGACGAGGCTTGTGCCCGCCTGCGCCACATTGGCGTTACGCTGCTCAATCAATCGGTACTGTTGCGCGGTGTCAATGATGACGAGGGCACGCTGGCTGACTTGTCCGAACGGCTGTTTGCCGCCGGCGTGCTGCCGTACTACCTGCATCAGCTCGACCGGGTAAAGGGGACTGCTCATTTCGAGGTCAACGACAGCCGAGCACTGGCGCTGATGGATGCCCTGCGTGCGAGGCTGCCAGGCTATCTGGTGCCCAGACTGGTGCGCGAAGTCGGCGGCGACGCCTCCAAGCGTCCGTTGTAAACAAGGCAGGCATTACCGCCGTGCGGCGTTACGCTGGCGGCAGCTGACGGAATCCGCTACAAACTGATACCAGATCATTCACACCGACCCTCGGCTCTCTGTGGTCACCGGAAAATCCAAGGCCCCATGAAAAAAGACTACGTCATCAAGATCCTCTTCATCGAGGACTCGCTCGAGGAGGCGGAGCAGATCATCAGCCTCTTGCGCAACACCGGCATTGCGGTCCGACCCGCCCGCGCCACCAATGTCGAACAGTTGCAGGAAGCGGTCAGCGAACTCGAACCCGATGTGGTGATGTTTGACCCGGCCATTACCAGCGTGAAGCTGGATGAAGCCGTGAAGATTCTGGATGCCTCTGGCCGCGACTATTCATTGCTTGGGCTGGTCACTGCACTGGAAGTATCGGTCGTAGCAGACCTGTTCATGCAGGGCGCTCGCGGGGTAGCCCTGCGCACCCATCCGAAGCAGCTGATTTCTGTCCTGCAGAGGGAATTCGAGTCGTTGCAGACCCGACGCCAGTTGCGTCGCCTGGAAACTGCCCTGCGCGAGTCCGAGCGCCGCTGCGACGCGCTGCTCGATTCTTCCACCGATGCGATCGCCTTTGTCCATGAAGGCATGCATGTTCGTGCCAACGATGCCTACCTGGAAACTTTCGGCTACGACAGCTTCGACGATCTGCTCGGATTGCCAATCCTCGACATGATCAACTCGAACGAGGCCGACCAGTTCAAGGCGCTGCTTCGTGGACACTCCCATCAGGAAAAGGTCGCGTCCCAACTGGCCGTGCACGCGCGGCGCGCTGACGGCAGCCAGTTCGAGGCAACCGTGGAGTTCGCGCCCGCCACGTTCGAGGGTGAGCCCTGCCTGCAGATCGTATTCAGACGTCAGCTGCTGGATCCCGCCGTGCTGGAACAGCTCCAGCGCGACCCCGTGACCGGCTTGTTCAATCGCGCGCGCATGATTGAATGCGTCAACGATGCCGTGGCGGCTGCGGTCAAGGACAAGAAAGGCCAGTCGTTGCTGTTGATCGAACCGGACAACTGGGCCGCATTGGTCGGCGGCATCGGCATCGGCAAGGCGGACGAATTGCTGGCCTCTTTTGCCGAGCGTATCCGTATCTTGCTGGGCAACGACGATATCGCCGGGATGCTTGCCGAGCACACTGTCGGCGTGGTGCTGGATTCCCGTTCGGACGACGCCATCAAGGACTGGATCTCCAAACTTCAGCAAAGCATCAGCAGCGAGATCTTCGATGCAGGCAACCGCTCGATCACGGTCACGGCCAGTGTGGGTGGCTGTCTGCTCGGCGAGAAAAACGCCAACGCGGAGCAACTCCTGGACCAGGCCAGCAATGCCTTGCGGACGGCGCAGAGTCTTGGTGGCAGCCAGGTTGAGCTGCACGATCCCGCAGCGCGGGAGAAAGCCGACGAAGAACGCGATCGCTACTGGCTGAAGCTGCTGCGCGAGGCGCTGGAGAAGGACCATCTGGTTCTCTACCACCAGCAGACGATCAGCCTGCAGGACGCTGACGGCGACTATTCGGAAATATTGCTGCGCATGAACGGACCTCAAGGCGAGGTACTTCCAGGCTTCTTCATGCCCATCGCAGAAAAGCACAACCTGATGGGCGCAATAGATCGTTGGGTGCTGGACAAAACCATCAGCGCCCTTCAGGAGCGCGAAAGCCAGAGTCAGAAGACCACCTTCTTCGTCAAGCTCACGGCACCGTCGCTGGAGGAAGGCACACTGTTGCCGTGGCTGGAGCAACGACTCGCCAAGGCGAAACTGCAGCGCGGGCAGTTGGTGCTGGAAATGACCGAGAGCAAGATCATGACCATGCTTCGCCCGGCGCAGGAGTTCGTCAACGGATGGAAAAAGCTGGGCGGGCGTTTCGCGCTGGAACAGTTTGGCTCGGGCCTGAACTCCTTTCAGCTACTCAATCACATCGACGCGGACTACCTGAAAATCGACCGCAGTTACATGGCCGAACTGCCACAGCAACCGGATAGCCAGAAAAAGATCACCGAAATCTGTCGGCAAGCACATGAATTGGAACGCCAGACCATCGCCGAATGGGTGGAGGACGCTACCAGTACGTCACTGCTTTTCGCCTGTGGAGTCGATTTCGTGCAGGGCAATTTTCTGCAAGTACCCGAGCGCCTGGGCTGATCAGTGTCATCAACCCTGAAAAGAGCCGATTGAAAAATCAAGCCACGAAAAAGCCCGCGGATCGCTCCGCGGGCTTTTTCTTTGCCGAAGCGCTTGCCGTCAGAGTTACTGAGCGGCGGCAGCAGCAGCAGCGGCGGCGGCAGCCTTGGCATTGGCCTTGACGGCGGCAGCGGCGGCAATATCTTCCTTGATGCGCGCAGCCTTGCCTTCCAGGCCACGCAGGTAGTACAGCTTGGCGCCTCGGACCTTGCCCTTGCGCTTCACTGTCAGCGAATCGATGATCGGGCTGTGCGCCTGGAACACGCGCTCAACACCGGTGCCATGCGAAATCTTGCGAACGGTGAATGCCGAATGCAGACCTCGGCTGCGCTTGGCAATGACGACACCTTCGAATGCCTGCAGGCGCTCACGATTGCCTTCCTTCACCTTGACGTTGACGACCACGGTGTCGCCCGGGGTGAACTCCGGCAACTGGCGGGTGATCTGCTCGGACTCAAACTGTTCAATGATCTTGTTCATGGCGCACCTGTCGGTTCACTTACTTCGATTTCAATCTAGGGCTGCGTCGATTACTCGACCGCATCGTCTTGCCGTGGCAGCCCTGCACGAGCATGTTCACGGCGGAATTCATCCAGCAAGACCCGGGATTCAGCATCCAGACCACGCTGTGACAACAAGTCCGGGCGGCGCAACCAGGTTCGTCCCAACGATTGCTTCAGGCGCCAGCGGGCAATTGCCGCATGGTCACCGGACAGCAACACCGCCGGTACATCACCCAGTGCATCGCGCA